>CALXEB010000007.1 GCA_944387215.1 uncultured Flavonifractor sp.
CGGGGTTGATGGAGAACATCAGCTGCTCCACCAGGCCGGTGTCCAGGATCTTCTGGATCAGCTCCGGCGTGTGGGAGGAGAGGCCGATGCGGCGCACCACGCCGGCCTTTTTCATCTCCAGCAGGTAGTCCAGCACGCCGTTTTCCTGGTAGGCGCTCCAGTCCTTCTCCTCGTCCAGGCAGTGGATCATGCCGAAATCGATGTAGTCGGTCTTCAGCTGCTTCAGCTGCCAGTCCACCTGGCGCTTGACGGTGTCCAGATCCGTGGTCCAACCGTATTCGCCGGTCTCGTAGTTGGCGCCGAAGTGGACCTGATAGAACAGCTCCTTCCGCACGGAGCCCAGGGCCGCCCCGACGTAGGGGAAGGTCCTGGCCCCGGCGGTGGCCAGGTCCAGAAAGTTGACCCCGTGCTCGTAGGCGTAGGTCAGGGCGGCGGCCGCCTCCTGCTGCGTGGTGTCGAAAATGGGGCCGGTACCCAGGCCGATGACTCCGATCCGATCACCGGTCCCGGGGTGGGTGCGGTATTCCATGGGTCTGTCCTCCTGAGAGCAGAGTTTGACGGCAGCCCGCCGGGCTGCGCTCATGCCCGGCCCAGGCTCCGGCCCAGCGCGCGGGCCTGGTCGGGATAGGGGGAGCGGGCCGTCATGGCCGGCGTGCCGCAGCCGCGGCCCAGCACCATGCCCACATCCTCCAGCTGCAGATAACGAACCAGGGTGCGATAGTGGGCCTCCAGGGCCTCAAAGGTCCAGCTGTCCGCGTTCCAGGCGGCGGAGAGCAGGGCGGACTTCATATGTTTGCGGGTGATGGAGCTGTTGATGGCGCAGAAACGGTCCACAAGGGTCTTGAGCTGGGCGGACATGCCGTAGTAGTAGAGGGGCGTGACGAACACCAGCATGTCCGCGTCCAGGATCTGCCTGCGAAAGCGCTCCATATCGTCCTTCTGGACGCAGGGGCCCTCGTATCCGCAGCGGACGCAGCCGGTGCAGGGATGCACGTCCGCGTGGGCCGCGTCGATGACGGCCACGGTATGGCCGGCCTGCTCTGCGCCCTGGATGAACGCCTCGGCCAGCAGATCGGAGGAGCCGCGCCGGTTAGGGCTGCCCTCCAGGACCACGATCTTCATATGGGCGCCCTCCTTTCCCGCCGGCAGAGGCCAGCAGCCGTGCCGCCAGCGGCTTTACCAGCTCGTAAATGGAGTAATTCGGGTAATCGATGCCTACCGTCTCCATGGCCTGCTTCTGCTTTTCGGTGGCCTCCGAATAGGGGTACACGCCGAAGAGGAAGGGGAAGAAGGCATAGAGGAAGGCCTGTACGTCCGCCTGCGTCATGGCGGGGAAATAGTGCTCCAGGCAGCGCCGCACCGCCTGGAGGGAGGCGCCGTAGGCCCGCTTGAGGTCCACCAGGTTTTCCAGGCGGCTGTTGGCCTCCATATCATAGAGATTCATGGCCATGAGCTTGAGCAGGCGCGACCGCCGCGCCAGCGTGCGGGCCAGATGGTCGGAGAATCCCTCCGCCGACAGGATCTCGTGCGTCCGAAGGATGGCCTCCAGATCGCCCACCCACGCCTCGTACTCCCGCTGCATGAGGGCCAGGAAGATCTCCTCCTTGGTCTGGAAATAGTTGTAGATGGAGGTGCGGGTAAAGGAGGTCCGCGCTCCGATGTCCCGGAGGGTGATGTCCTTGAAGCTCATGGTCTCATAGAGCTGGGCGCAGGCGTTGACGATCTCGTCCTTCCGTGCGCGGGTCAGCTCCTCCGAAGCCGCGGGCATGACTGCCACCGCCTTTCATGAGAGTAGGGATATGGAACGCTCCGGCGCTCAGAACTCGACGAGTTCATATTCCCGGCTGCCCGCGCCCAGCGCGGCGGCGGCCTCGATGGTGTGGATGCCGTTGCGGCTGTTCACCCGCTCCATAAAGTGCTCCTTCCCCGGGTCGTCGGAGGCGAGCACCAGGTCCATGCAGGCCTGGTCGATGGCCACCGGATCCAGGCTGGCCAGTATGCCGATGTCCTTCATGCACGGGTCCTCCGCCACGGTGCAGCAGTCGCAGTCCACAGAGAGGTTCTTCATCACGTTGATGTAGGCGATCTTTCCGCGGAAGTGTTCGGCCACGCAGAAGGCGGCGTCCGCCATGGCCTCGGGGAAGGCCACGTTGTCGGCGTGCAGCTCCCAGGTCTTGAAGCGGTCGTCAGTCTTGCCGGCGGAGTGGATGAGGGCCTTGCCTGCCCGGGAGGCGCAGCCGATGGACAGCTGCTTGAGCGCCCCGCCGTAGCCGCCGGCGGGGTGGCCCTTGAAGTGGGCCAGCACCAGCATGGAGTCGTAGTTAAGGATGTTTTTGCCCAGGTGGTCCTCCTGGAGCACCTTGCCGCCCGGGATGGGCCACACTACGTCGGGCCCCTCGGCGTCCATCAGGTCCACATCGAAATACTTGGTCCAGCCGTGCTCCTCCAGCAGCTTCCGATGGCTCTCCGTATGGTCCCGCACGCCGCCGGCGGCGTCGCCATAGGCGGTGTTGCACTCCACAATGGTGCCGTGGACTTCCTCCACCATGGGCCGCCAGAACTCGGGGCGCAGGAAGTTCTGGTTGCCCTGCTCCCCGGAGTGGACCTTCACCGCCACCCTGCCGGGCAGCCGGACGCCCAGCTTTTGATAGGCCTCCACCACCTTTTCCGGCGTGATGGCGCGGGTGAAATAAACCGTTGCTTTCATCGTTCAGTCCTCCTTTGCAGGATGAAATATCAGTCGTGTACCAGGCTCTTGGCCCAGGAGGCCCCGCCGGCGCCGTTGAGCAGCCGGCCCGGCAGCCAGTGGGCCTCGGGACACAGCTGCTTCATGCGCTCCTCCGCCCCGGCGATGCCGCTGCCGCCGGAAGTGGCGAAGGGGATCACCGTCTTGCCGGAAAAGTCGCATTGTTCCAGGAAGGTGTCCACGATCCGGGGCTCCACGTACCACCAGACCGGGAAGCCGATGAATACGGTGTCATACTGATCCATGTTCCCGGCCGGCGCGGCGATGGCGGGCCGGCAGGCCGGATCCTTCATCTCCAGGGTGGACCGGCTGCCCTTGTCCATCCAGTTCAGGTCGGCGGGGGTGTAGGGCTGGGCGGGGGCGATCTCGTAGAGATCCCCTCCTACCGCCTGGGCCAGCTCCCGGGCGGTCCGCTCGGTGACCCCGGTGGCGGAAAAATAGGCGACCAGGACATGTTTGCTCATATCAGGCGCTCCTTTCGTCCGTGGGTATATTCTGACGCTGTGTCAGCATCTGCATCATAGCATGGTCCTGACACGATGTCAATACCGCCCGGAAAATTTTTCACAGGAAACAGGCGGCCGGCCCGCAAGCTGCGGGCCGGCCGCCTGTTTGGAACGGGGGCGCGGCGGTCATTCCAGGGGGTAGACCTGCCAGGGGGTGGGGGTGGGCTCCACGGGCTGCGTATACGCGGTGTATTCCCGGATCAGCCCGCCGCCGGTGATGAGCTCCGCCGCCTGCTCCGGAGTGACCCCCTTCAGGGAATAGTTCACCCGCACGTCGTCGGTGAAGGCCACCGTCAGGGACAGCCAGCGCCAGCCGGGGGTGTCGCCGGCGTCGTCATCCACATAGCTGCCCAGGGCCTCCAGGGCCTGGGCGGTGACCTCCCCGTCGGTCAGGTCGGCCTCGGGGAAGTATCCCCCCTCGGTCTGGCGGTACACCGTCACGTCGATGTAGTCGTAGCCCTTGTACCAATAGGCGCTGAGGTAGTCCCGGCCCTGGCCCAGCTCCACCCGGGCGCTGTCGAAGGCGAAGCCGCCGGGGATGGTCCCATCCAGGGGGAGCCAGCCCCCCAGCTCCTCCCGCCGGGCCTCTTCCAGGGTGAGGGTCTCGCTGCGCCACTCCGGGATGGCGTCGGGGGTGAGGGGAGCGGTGGTGAAGGTGGGCTCCGCCAGGGTGCCGTAGCGCACCAGCACGCAGGTCAGCCAGGAGAGGGAATCCCCATCCGGCCCGGTGCAGGTGAAGGACACCCCGGTGTCCCCGCTCATGAACTCCGCGCCGTAGGCCTCCCTGCCCACCCCGGCGGTGCGCCAGGAGGTGACGGACACCCCGGTGCCATCGTATTCCTCGGTGACGGCGTCCTCGTACATCATGTCGCTGACGGGGATGTCCCCGGGGGCCAGGATCAGGGTGAAGCTGGTCTCCCCGCTGTCGCCGTAGATCACGGCCCGCCAGACATTCCCCTCCCCGTCGTAGACCGCTTCGCCGCTGAGGCCGAAGCCGGCCCACAGCAGGGACCAGGGGACCTCATCCGTGCCCCCCAGGGCGGCGATGATCTCCTCCGCCGTCAGATACTCGGAGAAATAGCCCTCCGGGGGCACGATGGAGCCGGAGACGGTGTAGCCGCCGGTGCAGTCGGGGAAGGTGAGCCCCGCCACACTGTAAAAGCTGTGGTTCTGCCCCTCAAAGGGGTCCTCCACCACCAGAGTGTGGCCCCGCTCGTCCAGCGCCGGCCCGGTCTCCGCCGGGGCGGGGGTGGCGGCCACGCCGGCGGTAGGGTCGAGCGCGTCCCCGGCGGTGCGCCAGTACTGCCAGGCGCCGAAAAAGGCCAGGGCGAAGCAGGCGGCGGCCAAGCCGCCCGCCAGGGCCCGCCGGGGGGCGGCCCGGCGGGGCTTTTTCCCAGCGGCGGCGTCTTCCAGGATGCGCGGGCGCAGCCCGGCGGGGGCATGGATGCGGTCCATATAGGTGCGGTAGTGGTTCATTCCCATTCTCCTTTCAGCAGGTCCCGCAGGCGGGAGCGGGCCCGGGACAGGCGGGAGCGGACGGTGCCCTCCCGCTGGCCGGTTATGGCGGCGATCTCGGCGGTCTGGTAGCCCTCGTAGTAGTAGAGGTGGATCACCGCCCGGTCGGCGGCGGGGAGGGCGCGGACAGCCTCCAGGGTCTCCCGCTCCTCCGGGCCGTCGGCGGGGTAGGCGTCGGTGAGGGGGGCGGTGCGCCGCCGCCAGGGGGCGCGCAGGCGGCTTTTGCAGCCGTTTACCGTCACCCGCAGCAGCCAGGCCTTGGCGTGCTCCCCGCTTTCAAAGTCCGGGGCCTTTTCCCAGCGGCGCAGGAAGGCGTCCTGCACCGCGTCCTCCGCCTCCTGGGCGTCCCCCAGGATGGCCAGGGCGGCGCGGTACAGCGTGTCCTGATGCGCGCGGATCAGTTCCTCCAACCGGTCAGGGTCATTCATCTCTCCTCCCCCTTTCACCCTAAATACGCTTTTGGACGGGAAAATGCTGCGGGGGCGGGCGAAATTTTTGCGGGAGCGCCCACCTCCGGCCCGAAGCGCCGCCTCCGCAGCCGCCCAACCCGGTATTGAAAAAAGCGGCGTTTTGTGATATTTTAACTCTTTAGGAGCGACAATACCACAAAAAGAGGAGAGGGGGCGGAGCCATGGCGCGCATGACCCTGTTCCGGCGGCTGGCCGCCGGGGCCCTGGCGGCGGTGCTGGCGGTAAGCGCCGCAGGCTGCCGGCGGACGGCGGAGACGCCCGAGGGGGCGCCGGCGGGGCTGTCCTTCACCCGGGAGGCCGACCTGTCCGCCGCCGTCTTGCACAGCGGGGCGGAGGGGCCCTGGCAGGACACCCTGAGCCACCTGGAATACACCACCCTGGCCAACGCCGCGGCGGCGGAGGCGGAGCCGGGGGAGGACCTGACGGGCTATGACCTGGTGGTGGCCGACCCGGACCTGCTGGAGGGGGAGGACTGGGCGTCCGCCCGGCAGGAGCTGATGGACTACGTGCAGGGCGGCGGTCTGCTGGTGCTGGACAACGTGTTCTGGGACCAGTTCCCGGCGGACTTTCTGGGCATATCCGGCGGCACGGCCCTGGAGGGCCTGCCCGCTGAGTGGACCTGGCCGGAGGCGCCGGCCAACCTGGGGGAGTTCCAGACCCTTCTGAAGGACTTCGCCGCCCTCTACCCCAGCTACCACAACGCGGAGGAGCTGGCGGCCATGGACTACGGCTACGGCTTCACCCTCACCACCGCCGCCCCCCTGGCCCAGGCGGGGGAGCTGGCCCTCTACGCCCTCAACGACGTGGGGGAGGGGCAGGTGCTGCTGACCAACCCCATGCTGCCCAACGACTACTCCATCTCCGGGCCCTCCCTCACCGCCACGGCGGAGGGGCAGGAGCCCTTTGCCAACGCCACCAACAGCGCCAACCGGCTCTTCTACGGCAAGCTGCTGGCCTACCGCTCCCTGGAGGAGTACGGCTGGGCGGCGGAGCGGGTGTACGGCCCCTTCGCCACCAACCCCGCCGCCTGGGAGCTCCACTATGAGGAGATCACCGCCATCCGGGAGGATTCCGCCGGCATCTTCGCCGCCCTGGCGGAGGAGGCGGGGCAGATCCCCTCCTACACCCTGGTGCGGGATCCCTACTGGTGGCTCCTGCGGGCGGAGAGCATCACCTACCTGGCCAACGTCAGCGCCGACGGCCTGGCCTATGAGCTGGATGAGAACGAG
The DNA here is from genome assembly GCA_944387215.1 of uncultured Flavonifractor sp. Taxonomy (GTDB): domain Bacteria; phylum Bacillota; class Clostridia; order Oscillospirales; family Oscillospiraceae; genus Flavonifractor. The sequence continues at coordinate 6,467 of CALXEB010000007.1, forward strand.
GGCATCTACTCCTCGGGCACCCACGTGGTGTGCGATGGGGACTGGCTCAGCCAGGTGTGGGTGGAGAACACCATCAGCTATTTCAGCGACGACGGCGGCTATACTGAGCGGGCCTACCCCACCTTCGGCGACGTGGACGGGGACGGGGCGGACGAGCTGCTCTGCGGCAGCGGGGACGGGCAGTTCTACTGCTATGAGATCGTGCCGGGGGCCGGCCGCTTTACCGTGGAGGCGGCGGTGCTGCTCTCCGGGGCGGACGGCCAGGCCCTGGCCGTGCCCGACGGGCACTCCGCCCCCGCCGTGCTGGACGTGGACGGGGACGGGGTGAACGATATCGTCTCCGGCGCGGGGGACGGGGGGCTCTACTGGCTCCGTGGCCTGGGGGGCCTGACCTTCGCGGCGCCGGAGCTGCTGCTGGACCCGGGCATGGGCCAGGTGCAGACCCTCCCCGCCGCCGCCGATATGGACGGGGACGGGACGGACGACCTGCTCCTGGGTTCCGCCGGCGGCGGTTTGGACATCTACTACGGCCGGCAGACCGCGGAGGGCGGGCTGACCTTCCAAGACCCTGTGTCCGTGGACCTGCCCGACGAGCTGACCGACTGGGCCGCCCCCTGCGCCGTGGACCTGGACGGGGACGGCCGGCTGGACATCGCCCTGGGCACCTTCCACGGCTACGTGGCCAGGCTGGAGCGGCAGGGGAGCGGTTATGCCTTCACCGGCTACTTCGAGGGGGGCGAGGCCAACTACAAGGGCAACACCCACCTGAAATTCGGCAACTTCAGCAAGCCGGCTTTCTATGACGTCACCGGCGACGGGGCGCTGGACCTGGTCTGCGGGCAGCTGGAGTACGGCCTGCCCGTGCCCATCGACTCGGAGTACTTCCCCTTCCGGGAGCAGCTCCAGGCGCAGGTGGACTGGATGCAGGAGAAGAACTACTACCTGGGTCCCCACACCCTCACCCACTGGTACGCCTCAGAGGGGTATGAGGACCGGGAGTTTGCCCGCCAGATGGAGGCCCTGGCCTCCTACGGCGTGGACCTGAGCCGGGTGGGCACCAACCAGCACACCTGGCACACCAGCACCCTGGGGGACGCCCAGACCTTCCTGGCCCAGTACGGCAGCGGGATGCTTTGGAATTCCGGGGCGGAGGCCCCCCATTCCGCCGCCACCCCCCAGGTGTCGGCGGAGAACGTGCTCTCCCTGCCCTTCTTCCTGGAGGACGGGGGCCAGCCCACCATGCTGATGCTCAACGCCTCCACCCTCTTCTACAAGGGGGAGGAGTGGAACGCCATCGCCGCCCGGTACGGGGTGCCCACCCTGCTCTACTACCACTGCGACTGGGTGTACAAGGACGACGCCGAGGCCCGCCGGGCGGTGCAGGCCATGAGCGATTTCCTGGAGACCTACGGCTACACCTGCATCCGGGAGGACCAGCTGGCCGTGGCCTCCTCCGCCGCTTTGAACACCGCCGTCACCGCCGCCGTGGACCCGGAGACCGGGGCGGTGCGCTTCTCCGCCGCGCCGGTGCGGGAGGACCTGGCCCTCTACGACGCGGACTACCAGAGCGCCGTGGGGGTGAAGCTCACCTTCGCCGACGGCGTGCAGGCCGCCGATTACGCCACCAGCGCCTCCGTCTGGCGGCAGGAGGGCAACTGCCTCTACCTCTCCCTGGACAGGGACGCCGCCGTCTGGCAGGGGGAGCGGCAGGAGAGCTACCTGCGCAAGGTCAACCTGCCCGCCGCCCTCACCTGGGAGGGGGACACCCTGACGGTGGACTTCGCCACCGGCGGGCGCATGGAGGTGGAGGTGGACGGGGACGTGTCCACCCCCTCCGAGGGCTGGACCATGACCCGCACCGGGGAGCGCACCACGTTCACCCGCTGGGGGGACCCGGCGGAGCTGGTGCTCCACTTCTGGGAGTGAGAAGTTTGCCGCCGATACGGCGGCGGGGGCAAGCCCCCGCCCTACGGGGTGCGTTCAACCGGGGCCGTGCCCGTTTCCCGGCCCGGCGGGCGCACACAGAGGTGCGCCCCTACGAGGGATACGGACCGTTGGCGGTCGTAGGGGCGGCCCTTGTGGCCGCCCGCCCCGAAAAGGGCGCGCCGAGGTCGTCGCGCCCCACAAAATGAAGTTCCACCATACCGTAGGGGCGCGCAGTGCGCGCCCGCCCGCACCCCGTCCGTAGGGGCCGATGCCCACATCGGCCCGCCGCCGGGCACAGGGGAATCCGGTGGATGGGCCGTTTTCCGTAGGGGCGAACTGTGTTCGCCCGCCCGCGCCCGCCCCACCCCTGTCATCACCAATGAAACGCAAGGAGCGAGAACATGAGCAATTCTGCCATCCGCCTGCTGGAGCGGGCCGCCCGGCTCTGGCCGGAGCGGGTCTATGTGGAGGAGGAGGGGGGGAGCGCCACCTACGCCGCCCTCCTGGCCCGGGCCCGGACCATCGGCGCCGCCCTGCTGGGGGACCGGCGGCCGGTGGTGGTCTACCTGCCCAAGAGCATCGACGCCCTGGCTGTGTTCTTCGGGGCCATGTGCGCCGGCCGGCCCTACGCCCCGGTGGACGCCCACATCCCCGTGGCCCGGCTGGAGAAGATCGCCGCCAGCCTGGAGCCGGCCTACATCGTCACCAATGAGGCCCTGCTGCCCAACCTGGCGGGGGCGGACCTGGGGGCGGCGGAGCCGGTGCTCCTTTCCGCGCTGGAGGGGGCCGAGCCGAACGAGGCGGGGGTGGACGCCGCCATCGGGGCGGTCATCGACACCGACCCCATCTACGTCATGTACACCTCCGGCTCCACCGGCACCCCCAAGGGGGTCACCATCCCCCACCGGGGCATTTTGGACTACGCCGACTGGGTGGCGGACACCTTCGCCTTTGACACGGACACCGTCATGGCCAACCAGGCCCCCTTCTACTTCGACAACTCCACCTTCGACATCTACGGTACCCTGCGCTGCGGGGGGAAGCTGCTGCTCACCCCGGAGACGCTGTTCCTCTTCCCCCTGAAGCTGCCCGAGTACCTGGAGGAGCACGGGGTGACCTCCATCTTCTGGGTGCCCACGGTGATGATCAACGTGGCCAACGCCGGGGCCCTGGAGGGGCGCGCCCTGCCCAGGCTGAAAAACGTGGCCTTCTGCGGGGAGGTCATGCCCAACACCCAGCTGAACATCTGGCGGCGGGCCCTGCCCCACTGCCAATACGCCAATCTCTACGGCCCCACCGAGATCACCGACGTGTGCTGCTATTACAAGGTGGACCGGCCCTTTGCCGACCACGAGAGCCTGCCCATCGGGAAGGCCTGCGGGAACATGCGGGTGCGCATCCTCACCGACGACGGCCGGGAGGCGGCCGTGGGGGAGACCGGGGAGCTGTGCGTGCTGGGCAGCGGGGTGGCCCTGGGCTACTGGAACAACCCGGAGCAGACCGCCCGCGCCTTCGTCCCGGACCCTCGGAGCCCCTGGCCGGAGCGGATGTACCGCACCGGGGACCTGGCCCGGTGGGGAGAGGACGGGCTCATTTACTTCCTGGGCCGGAAGGACAGCCAGATCAAGCTCAAGGGCAACCGCATCGAGCTGGGGGAGATTGAGGCGGCGGCCATGTGCGTGCCCGGAGTGGAAAACGCCTGCGCCCTGTTTGACGAGCCGCATGAGCGCATCGTCCTCTTCACGGAGGGGGGCGGCGGGCTGAGCCTGCGGAAGATGAACCTGGAGCTGAAAAAGTATATCCCCCAGTACATGCTGCCGGGGAAGCTGGTGTGTATGGACAAGCTGCCCCATACCGCCAACGACAAGATCGACCGGGTGACCCTTCGGGGCACGCTGAAGGAGGAGGAGCCATGCTGAATTCCGCCGCCCGATTTCTGGCCCCCACCGCCGCCCGCTTCCCGGATCGGGTGGGGGTGGAAGACGAGTGGGGCGCCATGACCTGGCGGGAGCTGGAGACGGCCGTGGAGCGTGTCGCCACCGCCATGCTGGAGCTGGGAGTGGAACGGAACCAGCCGGTGCTGGTCTACCTGCCCAAGAGCCGGGAGAGCGTGGTGAGCTTCCTGGCCGCCCTGTACGCCGGGTGTCCCTACGCCCCGGTGGACTACGCCATCCCCATGGAGCGGCTGGCCCGAACCATGGAGAACCTGCGCCCCGCCCTGGTGGTCACCGACGGGGCGGGCATGGAAAAGCTGGGCGGGCTGGACCTGGGGGAGAGCGGGGCTGTGCTGTATGCCGACCTGGCCGCCAGAGAGGCCGACCATGAAAAGGTGACGGCTTCCCTGAACGCCGTCATCGACACCGACCCCTGCTATATCATGTACACCTCCGGTTCCACCGGCGTGCCCAAGGGGGTGGCGGTGCCCCACCGGGGGGTGCTGGAGTACGCCCAGGCGGTGGCGGACACCTTCGGCCTCACCGAGGATTCGGTGATGGGCCTGCAGTCCGGGTTCCACTTCGACAACAGCGTGTTTGATATCTACGGCTGCCTGATGACCGGGGCCAAGCTGGTGATCATCCCGGAGATCCTGTTCATGTACCCCCACAAGCTCATGGACCTGATGGAGGAAAATAAGGTCACCTGTGTGTTCTGGGTGCCCACGGTGATGATCTCGGTGGCCAATTCCGGGGCCCTGGAGGGGCGGACGCTGCCGGATCTAAAGACCGTGGTCTTTGCCGGGGAGGTCATGCCCAACCGGCAGCTGAACGTCTGGCGGCGGGCCCTGCCCAACTGCGTCTACGCCAACCTCTACGGCCCCACGGAGATCACGGTGGACTGCACCTGCTACATTGTGGACCGTGACTTTGCCGACGCCGCCCCCCTGCCCATCGGCAGGCCCTGGCGGGGGGCGCGGGTGCTGCTACTGAAGGAGGACAACACCCCTGCCGCTCCCGGCGAGGAGGGGGAGATCTGCGTGCTGGGCAGCGGAGTGGCCCTGGGCTACTGGAACGCCCCCGAGCAGACCGCCAGGGCCTTTGTGCCCAATCCCCTGAACCCGGCCTACCCGGAGATCATGTACCGCACCGGCGATTTGGGGAAGTGGGACGCCGACGGCAACATCCTCTTCTGCGGCCGGCGGGACCACCAGTTCAAGCTGCGGGGCAACCGCATCGAGCTGGGGGACATCGAGACCGCCGCCGCCACCCTGGAGGGGGTGGACAAGGTGTGCGCCCTCTTTGACGAGGCCAACCAGGAGATCATCCTGGCGGTGGAGAGCAGCGCCCCCCTCCAGCTGCGGAAGGTGAACCTGGCCCTGGGGAAGCTGATCCCCAAGTATATGCTGCCCCGGCGGCTGGAGGTCATGGAGGCCCTGCCCCTCACCCCCAACCGGAAAATAGACAGGGTGGCCCTGAACCGCGCCCTCATCGGGGGGAGGGGTGCGCCGTGAGCGGCTTTACCCTGCGCCCGGCGCAGGAGGGGGATCTGCCCGCCCTGCTGGCGCTCTACCGGGACTACCACAAGGAGCTGGAGAGCTTCGGCATGCCTTACGCCCTGCGGGAGGAGGAGCTGGAGCGGGTGCTCCGGCTACGTATCCGCTCCCGCCTGATCCTGACGGAGCTGGCCCTGGACGGGGACGGGGCCCCGGCGGGCTTTGTGTTCTGCTCCATCCTGCGCCTCGCCAACGAGTATCTCTGCCAGGGCAGCGCCAGCGTGGGCTACCTCAACGACCTGTACGTCTCCCCCGCCCTCCGGCGGCGGGGGGCGGCCCGGGCCCTGACGGCGCGGGCGGAGGAGTGGCTGCGGGAGCAGGGGGTGCCCACCATGCAGCTGCAGGTGCTCCGGGGCAACCCCGCCGCCCGGGCCTACTGGGAGGGTGTGGGTATGCGCCCGGTGGGCACCCTGTACGACAAGAATCTGGAGAAAGAAGGAACCTGACATGGAACAGTCTGTGAAGGACACCCTGCGCGCCTATATTATGGAGCACTTCGACATCCCGGCGGACGACCCGGACTTCGGGGACGACGTGCACCTGTTCGACTACGGCTTTGTGGACTCCCTGGGGGCCACGGAGATCATCATGTTCCTGGAGGACACCTATCACGTGGAGATCGGCCAGAAAGACATCATCCTCTACCCCATGAATACGGTCAACGAGATCGCCGAGGTGGTGGAGCGGAAGCTGGCGGAGCGGTAAGGGCATGTGGTACTTGCAGGCGGACACCCTGGTGTTCCTCCTGGGGGCTGCGCTGGTCTATGCCCTGGCGGCCGCCGCTGCGCGGAGGGTCAGCCCCCAGGTGAGGCTGACCCCCTTTCTGCTGCTCTTTGACCTGGGGGTGCTGTGCTTTGTCTCCCCGGCCCTGGCGGCCTTTTACATCGGGTATACCCTGGTGACCTACGCCTTTTTGCGTATCCTGAAGGGGGTGAAGGGCCCGGCCCTGCGGCGGGGCCTTTTCGTGCTGTTCTGCGCAGCCTGCGCCCTGCCCTTTTTCTATGCCCGGTTTGCCCTGCTGCTCCCCGCCCTGCCGGCGGTGTTCACCCTGGTGGGTTTTGCCTACAACATGCTCAAGGCCATTGACGCGGTGTTTTATGTCTACTATGCAGACAAGGACATCCCGCTGATCGCCTACGCCAACTTCCTGCTCTTTTTCCCCGTGTTCACCTCGGGGCCCATCCTGCGCTACCGGGACTTCGAGCGGGACTACCTCTCCCCCGGGCCCCTCACCCTCCAGGTGGGGACGGCGGCGGCCAAGCGGTTCATCCGGGGCATGTTCAAGAAGATGGTGCTGGTGGCCCTGCTGGGGCAGGTGCTGGCGCGGCTGCTGGAGGCGCGGCTGTGCCTGCCGGTGAGCCTGGCCCTCATCATCGTGTGCTGGGCCACCCTCTACTTCGATTTGTCGGGGTACAGCGACATCGCCATCGCCGTGTCCTCCCTCACCGGCTTCACGGTGGCGGAGAACTTCAAGAATCCCCTCACCGCCGCCAGCTTCACCCAGTTCTGGCGGAAGTGGCATGTCACCCTCAGCGACTGGATCCGGGAGCACATCTTCGTGGTGGTCAGCGGGAAGCGGCTGGGCCGCCCGGCCTCCGCCGCCATCGGCATGGGCACCATGCTGGTCATGAGCATGTGGCACGGCTTTACCTGGGAGAACCTGGCCTGCGGGGCCTTCATGGGCGGCCTGCTGGCCCTGGAGAACCTGCTGGGCCTCACCACCGCCGACCGGCGCAGGACCCCCAAGGGGATCTTCTGGCTGCGGTGCGCCCTGGTGAACTTTGCCTTCGGCATCAACGCCCTGTCCTTCTCCATGGATCTGGGGCAGATGTGGGACGTGGTCAAAGGACTGGTGCGGCTATGAGAAAGACGCTGGATTTTTTGAAGCGGGGGGGCTTTCTCCTGCTGCTGGCGGCGGTGCTGCTGGGGGGCGAGGCCTGGATGCGCGCCGCCGACCCGGTGGGGCACATGACGTGCATCCCCCGCAGCGACTATGAGATCATCCGCCGGGACTACCCGGACATGACCTTTGAAAGGGCCGTCTTCGGCTCCTCCGCCGTCACCGCCTCCTATATCGCGGGGCGGAATGATACAGGTTATGTCAATCTCGGCGTGGACTACGGCACGGTGAAGGACATCACTGAGATGCTGGAAAAGGGCCTGGTCACCGTCACCGATGAGCTGGTGCTGGGCCTGAACAACCTGTCCTTCCTGGACAGCCTGCCCACCAACGAGACCTATCCCTGGCACCGGGAGTGGTACGAGCCCTACCTCTACTTCCAGCGGGACCGGCTGTACGCCCTGATCACCGAGGGGGTGGACAGCGTCCTCCGCGGCGGGCCCTTCCTTCTGCGGGACACCAGCAATCAGCAGCGGGTGGTGTACCGGGGCGCCCTGACCGACGAGGCGCTGTTTGAGAGCTGGGGCAGCCTGGTGGAGCGCTTCGGGGACACGGGGCCGGCGGACTGCGCGGAGAACTTCGCCGCCCTGGACCGGCTGGCGGCCTGGTGCGGGGAGCACGGCGTCCGCCTGCGGGCGGTGTGGATGCCGTGGAACGGCAAGCTGGAGATATACCCCGCCGCCCAATCTATCATGGACGCGGCGGATGAGCGGATGGCGGCCCTGGGCATCGAGGTGCTGGACGCCACCCGGGTGGTGCCGGAGGAGTATTTCTTCGACACCGGGCACTTGAATTACGACGTGGGGTCCCCCTGGTTTACCGACTGGCTGGACCCCTGGCTGGCGGAGGAGGGCTGATATGGCGCGGACAAGAGACCTGGCCCTGCCGGCGGAGGAGCTCACCTGCCGGGAGGAGCTGGCCGCCCCGGCGGGGCGGCCAGGGCTGGTCCTGATCCTGCCGGCGGCGGCCCTGTTCCTGCTGGCGGCGGTCTGCATCGCGCGGGAGGCGGGGGCCGTCCGCCCCCTGTACACCGCCGCCATGCTGGCGGGCCTGCTGGCGCTGGCCCTGCTGGTGCGTGTGGCGAAGGCCGGGCCCCGGTGGGTCTGGCTGGCCCTGCTCTTCGCGGGGGCGGCGGCGCTGCGGGCGGTGTTCGCCCTGGGTTGGACCGTGCTGCCCCACGAGGAGCTGCTTTCGGAGTGGAACCTGGCCCTGGAGCTCTCCCGCGCCGGCCCGGCGGACTGGCCCGCTCTCACCGCCGCCGCCGGGTTTGACGGCCCCCTGGGCCTGGGCCTGGCCCAGGCGGTGTATGAGAGCGTGCTCATCCGCCTCTTCGGCCCTACCCTGCTGTCGGTGCAGCTGGCCGGCGCGGTGTGGGGCGCCCTGTCCTGCCTGCTGGCCGCCCTGATCGGGGAGAAGCTCACCGGCTCCCGCCTGTCCGGCCTGCTGGCGGGGGCCATTACGGCCTTCTGCCCCACCCTGCTCTTTTCCGCCGGGACCCTGAGCGCCGTTCCCCTGTACGCCGCCCTGCTGCTGGCGGGGGTGTGGCTGCTGGTGTGCCGGCCCTTCGCCGCCGCCCCGGCCAACCACGCCCTGGCGGGGGCGGCCTGGGGCCTGGGGCAGGTGCTCTGCCCCGGCCTGCCCGTGCCCCTCATCGGGGCGGCGGCCTGGCTGGTCTTCACCCTGCCGGGCCGGCGGCGTGACAAGGCCCTCCTGCTGCGGCTGGCCGCCCTGGCCGCCGGCTTCCTGGCCCTCTGGCTGATCCTGGGGGGCCTGCTGGGGGCCCTGACGGGGCAGGACGCCCTGTCCGGCCGGCTGGGCGAGCGGTTGGCCGTGGGGTCAGACCCGGCCGCCAGCGGCCAGTACACCTGGCAGGTGCGCTCCGGGGCGGAGGCCGCTCCGGAGGGGGGCGTTCCCTCCCTGTCCCTGATGGCGGAGAAGGTGCGCCTCACCTTCACCTCCTTCGATCCCCGCTGGGCCCGGCTGGACGGGGGCACCGCCGCCCGGGAGAACATCATCAACACCGTGATGCACCCCGCCCTCCAGAGCTATATGCTCGTTGTGCTCCTGCTGGCCGCCGGAGGGGTCCTGGCCCTGATCCGGGACGGCCGGCGGCGGGCCCTGCTCCCCCCCGCCCTGCTGCTGGCGGGGGCGGGGGCCGCCGCCCTGCTGGAGGCCGCCCCCGCCGCCAACGGCTGGATCATCCCCCTGCTGGCCCTGTGCGCCGCCCCGGCGGGGGAGAAGCTGGGGGAGTGGGTGATCCGTATGGCCGCCCCGGAGACCGAAAAGGGCCGTAAGAAAGCGCCCCCCCTGCCCGCCCCCCTGAGGGCGGTGCGCCTGGTGATCAGCGTGGCGGTGTACGCCGCCATGCTGGCCCTGGTGCTGGTGTTCTTCACGGGCAACGGCGTGTTTATTTACGAGGCGTTCTGAGACATGTGTGATCGTTCAACAAAAAAACTGCTGGCCTGCTTCCTGCTCTGGGCCGCCGCCCTCCTGCTGTGGGAGGGGGCGGCCCGTTCCGGCGTGGAGGGGACCTTCCGCCTGTGGCCGGCGGCGGGCTTCTGCCTGGCCGCCGCCGCCCTGGGTGCGGCCAGCTGCGCCCTGCCCGGCCGGTGGCGGCTGGTGGGGGCCACCCTCTTCCCCCTGGCCTATTCCTACTATGGCACCCAGCTGGTGTACGCCCATGTGTTCGGCTCCTACCTGACCCTGGCCTATGCGGCCATGGGGGGCCAGGCGGTGACCGAGTTCGGCGGCATGGTGGGGGCGGCCGTCTGGGCCTGCCTGCCCCGGCTGCTGCTCATGGCGGCGCCGCTGGTTGCCTTCTACCTGCTGCGCCGGCGGCGGATGCTGCCCGTGGGGGAGGGGGGTTATGGCCGGGAGGGCCTGGCCCTGCTGGCCGCCGGGGTTGGGGGGCTGGCGGCCCTGGTGGCCTCCCTGCCCCTGATGGGCGCCGGGCCGGGCACCCCCCAGGCCGCCCTGGTCAGCGCCTCGGCCACCATCGATAGGCGGGCCGAGCAGCTGGGCCTGCTGCCGGCGGGGGCGCTGGACGCCGGGCAGACCCTGCTGGGGGGGCGCGCGCAGGTGTCCGGCGGCGGTCTGGACCTGACCGCCGGCGGGCGGGGGGCCAGAAACGTGCTGGACGGCATGGATTTTGAAGCCCTGGCGGCGGAGACGGACGACCCGGACCTGCGCAGCCTGAGCCAGTATCTCGCCGGTCTCCAGGGCACCGCGAAGAACAGCTATACCGGCCTGTTCCAGGGCTACAACCTCATCGTGGTGTGCGCCGAGGCCTTTTCCCCCTATCTCATCGACCCGGAGCTCACCCCCGCCCTCTATGAGATGTCTACCCAGGGTATTATTTTTGAAAATTTCTACAATTCGTTTCCCAATCTCACCACCAACGGGGAGTACAGCCTGTGCACCGGCCTGATGCCCGACCTGAGCCGCATGAGCTTTGCCCTGTCGGAGGACAATTATCTCCCCTTCTGCCTGGGCCACGTGTTCCGGGAGCAGGCGGGGATCGTCCCCCTGGCCTTCCACAACAACATCGGCACCTTCTACGACCGGGTGAATACCCACCCCAACATGGGCTACGACTTCCGGGCCATCGGCTGCGGCCTGGACATGGAGGAGGCCAGCCCCACCTCCGACCTGGAGATGCTGGAAAAGACGGTGGACGAGTACATAGGGGCCGAGCCCTTCCACGCCTATTACATGACCTACTCCGGCCACGCCAACTACACCTTTGAGGAGAACGCCGTCAGCGCCCAAAATGAGGCCCTGGCGGCGGATATGGAGGGCTCTGAGGAGCTGCGGGCCTACTACGCCTGCCAGCTGGAGCTGGAGCGGGCCATGGAGTACCTGCTGGAGCGCCTGGAGGAGGCGGGGCTGGCGGAGCGGACGGTGGTGGTCCTCACCGGGGACCACTCCCCCTACGGCCTGCCGGAGGAGGACTACGAGATCCTGGCGGGGGAGGCGGCGGAGACCGACCCCTTCTGGCAGTACCGCAACTGCTTCCTCTGCTGGACCGGCGCTCTGGACGAGCCCATCGTGGTGGAGGACTACTGCTGCACCCAGGATATCCTGCCCACCCTGCTGAACCTGTTCGGCTTTGACTACGACTCCCGCCTGCTCACCGGCCGGGATGTGCTCTCCGACTGCACCCACGCCGCCCTGCTCAAGGACGGCAGCTTCCTCACCGACGCGCTCACCTATTACGCCGACACCGGGGAGGTGACCTGGCGGGAGGGGGCGGAGCCGGACGAGGACTATGCCGGGGAGCTGGCGGGGGCCATGGAGGAGCAGTTTGCCGTGGCCGCCGCCATCCTGGACGCCGACTATTACGGCTGGGCCTTCCGCACCCTGGGCCTGTCCTCCGGCGAGACGGAGCGGGAGGAGGCGGCCAGCTATGCCGATATCGAGGGGACCTGGTACGCCTCGGCGGTGGAGTACCTCACCTCCCTGGGGGCCCTCAGCGGCGGCGGCACCGGGGACTTTTTGGGAGAGGCCCCCGTCACCCGGGCGGCCCTCACCGCCATGGTGAGCCGGGGCCTGGGGCTGGAGCCGGGGGAGGAGAGGGCCCCCTATGCCGACCTGGAGGAGGGCCTGTGGTATATGGAGCCGGTGACGGCGGCCTGGGATGCCGGCCTGCTGCCCGGGGAGGAGACCTTCCGGCCCGACGACCCGGCCGTGGAGGAGGAGGCCGCCGCCCTGCTGGCCGCCGCCGGGGACTATGCCGGGCTGGAGGAGGCGGAGACGCTGGCGGACGAGGCGGTGTCCGCCGCCCTGGCCCGGCAGCAGGCGGCGGGCGCCGGGCTGGGGGAGGGCGTTCTCTCCCGGGGCGCCGCGGCCTGGGCCGTGGCCCGGCTCCTGCGCGCGGTCCAGCCGTCGTAGGGGCCCGTGCCCGTATCGCCGGTCCGAAGGACGCGCCGGACGCATGTCCGGCGCGCCCTTTTTTGCCGGACCGCCGGCACAAGGGGCAGAGACGCTGCGCCCGCAGGGCTTCCAGCCGCCGCATGTTAAGGAAAATTTAAGTTGACGGCGGGAGAGGGGGCAGGATACAATGGGGCTGTAAGGCGGCCCCGCCCCCGCGCCGCGGGAGCGGCCCGCACAGAGAACAGGAGGAAGAAAGATGAAAAAGCACTGCGTTCGCCGGCTGCTGGCCGGCATACTGACGGCGGCCATCCTGGCCGTGCCCGCCCTGGCCGCGGAGGAGACCGCCCCCGCCCCCCAGACGCCCGACGCCTGGGCGGTGGAGTACCTGGCGGACAGCTATGCCATGGGCCTGGTGGACGACGGCTATACCAGCTACATCAAAAGCCAGGTCACGGCCGAGCAGTTGGAGCGCATGACGACGGTGGTGGCCGACAAGCTGGCCCTGCTGGAGCTGCCCCAGCGGGCGGCGGACGAGGCCGGCCTGGTGGTGGACACCACCAGGGGCGGGGTGATGAACGCCCTGTATCAGGAGGTGGCGGCCTATGAGATCGACGGCGTGGCGGAGGGCCCGGCGGCCTTTCTCACCGGCCTGGGCGTGGTCCGGGGGGATCAGGCCGGAGCGCTGAATCTGGACCGGGCCTGCACCTACCAGGAGGCCATGGTCATGGCCGACCGGCTGATCCTGGCGGTATACGACGCCAACGACGCCGGCTCCAGGGGCCTTCTGTGGAAGGCCACCAGCGGAGAGAACACCCTCTACCTGCTGGGCACCATCCACCTGGACCGCAGCAACGTCTATCCCCTGCACAAGTCCCTGCGGGACGCCATTGACGCCTCCCAGATGGTGAGCTTTGAGCTGGATCTGAACGACCAGGAGGGCATCGCCCAGCTGGCCGCCCTGCAGACCTACTCCGACGGCACCACCCTGGCCGACCACATCGATCCCGCCCTCTACGAGCGGGTGCAGCGGGCGGCGGAGGCCCTGGGCATGGGCCCCAACGACTTTGATATCTACAAGCCCTGGGCCCTGGCCTCCACCTTCAGCACCCTGAGCATGACCGACGAGACCACCGCCAACAACATGGCCATTGACATCTACGTCAACGCCCGGGCGGTGAACGCCGGCAAGACCATCGATTCGGTGGAGACCTACGCCTTCCAGGGCGGCATTTTCGACGGCCTGTCCCCCGAGTACCAGGCGATCTATCTGGACTCCGGCCTCACGCTCCTTGAGATCTCCATGGGCCTGGCCGAGCCGGACCCGGAGGTGGCCGAGGCCGCCCAGCTCCAGGAGGAGATCCTGGAGGGCATGTTCCAGGCCTGGAAGGACCGGGACCCGGAGGCCTTTTCAAAGGTCTACGGCAAGGAGTCTGTTATCAACAGCGACGACGAGCTCAACTCCAAGCTCTTCACCGAGCGGGACCCCGGCATGATTGCCGCGGCGGCGGAGTATCTGGAGCTGCCGGGGGAGAACACCGTCCTTCTGGCCGTCGGCGCCGGCCACATGGTGGATCCCGGCGGCATCGTTTCCGGCCTGCGGGAGCTGGGGTACACGGTGGAGCTGGTGCCCTGAGCCCCGGCGCGGGGGGAGCCGCCATGTCCCGCCGAAGGGCGGGCCGGCGCCGTGCGCCGTCCAAGAGTTTTGCCGCAGGCAAAACCTTGCCGGTGGGCGGATTCACTCCGCCCTCCGGGTCAAATAAAGCGGGGTCCCCATGGGACCTGTCCCATGGGGCGGATCCCGGCGGGATCGTCTCCGGTCTGCGGGAGCTGGGGTACACGGTGGAACTGGTGCCCTGAGCGGGGCGGGTTTAGAGACGACCCATCCGTAGGGGCGAACTGTGTTCACCCGCCGCTCTTGATATTGACACAACGGAGCTGATACCATGGATCAGGAACTGAAAGCGAGGATCGAAGCGGTGCTGGACCAGAAGGTCCGGCCCTATCTCAGCGGCCACGGCGGCGGGCTGGAGGTAGAGGACCTGGAAGGGGGCACCCTGCGGGTGCGCCTGCTGGGCCAGTGCGCCGGCTGCCCCTCCGCCATGCTCACCAACGAGCAGATCATTCAGGAAGAGGTGTGCGCCGCCGTGCCCGAGGTGCGGCAGGTAGCCATCATCCAGCAGGTCAGCGAGGAGCTCATGGCCCAGGCCCGGGCGATCCTCCGGGGAGAGGGGCCCGGCCGTGGCTGAACGGCTGACTGTGGGCGTGCGCTACTGCGGCGGATGCAATCCCCGGTTCGACCGGGTGGAGGCGGTCCGCCGGCTGGCCGAGGCCTGCCCCCGGGCGGAACTGGAGGGGGCGGAGCCGGGAAGGCAGTACGACCTGCTGCTCATTGTGGGCGGCTGCTCCGCCTGCTGTGCCGATCGGACCGGCCTTGCCAGCCGGGCTGTGGTGGAGGTGCGGCAGGAACAGGATTTTGACCGTGCCCTGGCGCTGCTGCGCCGGGCAGGAGGGAATCGCCGTGATCCTGAGAGGTAATTTGATCTGGACCTCCCCCTCGGGCGGGCTGGAGGTCCGCCGCCGGGCCTATCTGGCCGCCGACGGGGAGAAGGTGGCCGGGGTGTGGGACGCCCTGCCCCCGGAGTACGCCGGGCAGCCGGTGGAAGACTGGGGGGAGGCGGTCATCATCCCCGCCTTCTGCGACCTGCATATCCACGCGCCCCAGTTTCCCAACCGGGGCGTCGGGTACGGCCTGCAGCTGCTGGACTGGCTGGAGGGGTATACCTTTCCCATGGAGGCCCGGTTCGGGGACGCCGGCTTTGCCGAGAAGGTGTGGAAGGCCTTCCTGAACCGGCTGTGGGCGGGGGGCACCCTGCGCTTTTCCGCCTTTGCCACTGTCCACAGTCAGGCGACCTGGCGGCTGATGGAGCTTGCCGAGGCCTCCGGCCTGCGGGGGCTGGTGGGCAAGGTGAACATGGACCGCAATTCCCCGGACAGCCTGCGGGAGGACACCGGCCGCTCCCTGGCGGACACCGAGGAGCTCGTCTGCCGGGCCCGGGAGGAGCTGAAGCACACGGGCTTCATCCTCACCCCCCGGTTCGTCCCCTCCACCACGGAGCGGCTGATGGACGGCCTGGGCCTGCTGGGGGAGAAGTACGATCTGCCCGTGCAGTCCCACCTGGCGGAGAACCCCAGCGAGGTGGCGTGGGTGCGGCAGCTCCACCCGGATGTGCCCGGCTACGCCCAGGTGTATGAGCGCCACGGCCTGCTGCGCCGCGGACGGACCATCATGGCCCACTGCATCTATCTCTTGCCGGAGGAACGGGCCCTGCTGAAGGAGCGGGAAGTCACCCTGGCCCACTGCCCGGCCTCCAATGCAGACCTGGCCAGCGGGATCATGCCCCTGCGGCAGTACCTGGCCGAGGGCCAGCGCTGCTGCGTGGCCAGCGACGTGGCCGGCGGCCACACGGCGGCCATGAACCGCAATGCCGCCGCCGCGGCGGCCCTGTCCCGGCTGCGCTGGCTGGACCGGCGGGAGGAGTCGCCCCTGACTTTGGCGGAGGCCCTCTGGCTGATCACCGGCGGGCCGGGGTCCTTCCTCGGCAGGGTGGGGGCCTTTGAGCCGGGGTACGCCTTTGACGCCCTGGTAATCCGGCCCGTGCCGGGGGACGACCTGACGGACCTCTCCCCGGAGGAGCGGCTGGAGCAGTTCCTCTACGACGGGGACGACCGCAGCATCGCCGCCCGCTACTGCGCCGGCGCGCCGGTGGAAAAGCCTTTTTCGGAATAAAGAATCCAGTCCGCTGCGGCGGGCGGGACGCGGACGCCGCGTACCCGCCCGCCGCTCTGCCTGTTTCGGACAAAAAATATGTCCCCGGAACTCTTGCGGCGCAGGGGAAAGGATGCTATGATACAGACAGATATGTGCCGGCCCGGACGGGCCGGCAGAAGTGGAAAAACTGATATGAGGTGACGGAGATGAAACGTCTGTTTTCGTGGATTCTTGCCTGCGCGCTTATCCTGTCCCTGCTTCCCGCCGGAGCGGCGGCGGAAGCCTCTGAATTTCAGACCCGCCCGGAGGTGTCGGCGGTGGGGGACACCGTGATAGTGCTGAAGGCCGACGGCACCGTGTGGACCCAAGGGAGTAACTGGAACGGAGAGCTGGGATATGAGACGGAGGAGCAGGCCACAAAGGCCCTCGCCCAGGTGCCCGGCCCGGAGCATATCATAGGAGTCTATGCCGGCTCGGGCTTCTGCCTGGCGCTGGAGGAGGACGGTACCCTCTGGGGCTGGGGCAGCAATGAGTCGGGCCAGCTGGGGAGCCAGGCCGCCGAGTACAACAACAGTCCCGCCCCCATCCCCCTGGAGGAGGGGCTGCGCTTCACCAAGCTGGCGGTGGGGGGGAAGCACGTGGTGGCCCTGACGGAGGACGGCAAGGTCTACGCCTGGGGCGCGGCGGGTCCCGGCCTGCGCGGTGACGCCAACGTCCCCACAGAGATTGAATTCCGGGACGAGGTCGTGGTGACGGACATCGCCACTTCGGGGAGCCACACCCTGGCCCTGACGGAGGACGGTAAGGTCTACGCCTGGGGTGAAAATGGCGAGGGTCAGCTGGGCACCGGGAATACGCAGGCTGCCAACCGGCCCACGTTGGTTGCGTCTCCCCTGCCGGAGGGGTATCCGCAGACCACTGCGGTGCTGACGCTGGGAGAATCCGCGTCTGTCCTTGTGAACGGGGGCCCGGAGGATGAGAGCTGCTATATCTCTGTCAGCGGATCCAGCACGGAAGGCTACTGGCAGGGGAATTATACGGAATTCCAAAGCTTTAAATCCTATTCCAGCTATACGTACAACAATCTGCAGTTCTTCACATCGGGCAGCACCGCCGGCTTTCTGAGCGAGGGCCGCGGCGTTTACTTCTGGCTGGAGGACGGCGCCAGCCTGAAGCGCCTTGGCATAGATCCGGGGCCGGTGGTCAGGGCATGGGGGGGCGCGGAGTACCTGATGACGGAGGACGGCTCGCTTGTCAAGACCGTGGGGGAAAGCTCATATGAACCCCTTGCCAATGCAACCGGCTATGAACCCCTTGTCTATGCGTCCAGCGGGGAGCCCTTCAATCTGCTCCAGCCCGAGGGCTACTTCAGGACGGAACCCAAGGTAGTGGCGGGGGATGGGCATACCGTGGCCCTCACCGCCAATGGAACGGTGTGGACCTGGGGCGTGAACGATTATGGGCAGCTGGGGGACGGGACCACTGCTGACCGCCCCTATGCGGTGCGGGTGGCCGGCCTGGAGCACGTGGTGGACATCTCCGCCGGCGGAGACACTACCATGGCCTATACCGCCGACGGCACTCTCTGGGCCTGGGGCAGGAATGACCGGGGGCAGCTGGGCGTCGGCGATCGGGTGGATTCCTCCCTCCCCAGGCAGGTGCAGCTGGAGGATGGGGTGTGGCTGACGGACCTGGCCAACGGCGACAGCCATTCCATGGCGCTGACCACCGCCCGCAGCGTCTATGTGTGGGGCGACAGCACATACGGCCAGTCCGACACGAGCTATGTCGGCGACGAAGAGTATAGGGCTGTTCCCGTACAGCTGAGCTCCATGAAGAACATCGGCTCCATCTCCGCCGGCGGGAACGCCAGCATTGCGTCCACTTCGCTCAACACATATAATTTCTTGAACCCGTCTTACAGCTACGATGATACCGAGATCTACCGCTGGGGCAACGGCGTAAAAGCCAGGGATCCGGAGGAGGTCACATACGGCGGTGTTTCCCGATACTGCGCCGGCGTGGCCACGAACGGAAGCCAGTGGTTCTGCTTCAGCTCCACACAGTCCAGCAGCAGCACGGTAGGCTGTTGGGGTACGAACGACTATGGCCAGCTCGGAGTGGGGCACACGGACATGCTGTCCAGCCCAAAAAGCTTTTTTACCTCTGTCTATTCCAAGTACATCCTCTCCCCCTCGGGTATGTTCAACATGGGCCTGAACGAGGGAGTTCTCTACCTCTGGGGGGCGGACCCGCTGCTGGACCCGTCCTCCGGCGGGGAGCTGGCCGCCATTACCAAAGCGGTCGAGCTGCTGGATGGAGTGACGGACGCCGCTGCCGGACTGGATCATATTGCGGCCTTGAAAACCGACGGTACCATATGGACCCGGGGCTCCAATGACCGGGGACAGCTGGGCAACGGCGGGACGGACGATCTGTACTCTGACTTCTCCGCGGACCGGCCGGTGGTCAAGGCCAATGGCCGGCCCCTCTCCCTGGCGTACAGCGATGCGCCGCTGTACAGCCTGACAGTGACTCCCGAGGGGGGACGCGGCGAGATCCAGGGCAGCCAGACCGACGACTACGCCCAGGGCTCCGCCATCACCGTGACGGTTTCCGCAAACCGGGGATGGATATTTTCCCACTGGAGGGCGGAGGGGCTGGAACTGGAGGATCCTGCGTCCCCGACCCTTTCCTTTGCGATGCCGGCGGGCGACGTGACCCTGACGGCGATTTTCACCCGGGATCTGCCTGGTGTAACCGGCGGCATCTTCTTGGAGGAGGTGGGGACGGCTGATCCGTCGGCCATCCCCATCCATACGGCGGAGCAGCTGGCCGCCATCGGAACGGAAGATTATCCGCTGGACGGGTCCTATGTCCTGGCCGGCGACCTGGATCTGTCCGGGTATGAGAACTGGATCCCCATCGGGGATGGAGACGCTCCCTTTACCGGCACCTTTGATGGCCAGGGCCATGTGATCTCCGGGATGAGCATCACCGGTGCGCCGGACTGCGCCGGCCTCTTCGGCGTGGTGGGCGGCGGCGGCCAGGTGAAGAATCTGGGCCTGGAAGACGTGTCCATTGCTCTGACTGGCGAGGGCTGGGACTATGTGTATGTGGGCGCCGTCGCCGGACGCCTGGGGGACGGTGTGACGGAGGAGGAGGCCTGCGAAGAAGGCAAGGCCGCCATGACCAACTGCTATGTGACCGGCAGCATTTCCGCTGATTTGACCTGGTGCGACGTTTATCTCGGCGGACTGGTCGGACGTGCGGTGGGAGAGATCTCTGCCTGCTCCAACCTGGCGTCCCTGTCCGGCAGGACGGATAGCGACGGGACGCTCTGCCTGGGAGGGATCGTGGGCGAGGTCTGCGCCTACCACGACCCATACTACACCTCCACCTGCACGGTGGATCGCTGCGTCAACGGCGGGGAGCTGCGCCCCGATCCCGCCTCCCACGAGCTGTGGGCAGGGGGTATCGCCGGGCAT
This sequence comes from uncultured Flavonifractor sp., assembly GCA_944387215.1. Taxonomy (GTDB): domain Bacteria; phylum Bacillota; class Clostridia; order Oscillospirales; family Oscillospiraceae; genus Flavonifractor. The sequence goes on from CALXEB010000007.1 coordinate 25,912, forward strand.
CTGAAGCTGTACGCCCAGATCACAGAGTGCTTCAACAACGCCGATCTGTGGCTGGCCGCCTCGGAGGAGCGGGGCGACGTGGCCTGGATGGGCGGTATCGCGGGTATGAGCGACGGCATTATCACCGACTGCTTCAATACAGGGGACGTGGGGGCTGACGAGTCTGCTGCCCTCCACGGCGAGATGTGCTGCGGCGGCATTGTGGGACAGGTGTTCAGCCGGGAGGAGGAGGCCTATACCAAGGCGGACAGCCTCATCGCCCGGTGCTACACCACCGGCCGGGTGGTGGCCCGGGCGGTAGGCGGCCTGTCGTCCCAGCACGCCAGTGCCGGCGGAATCATCGGCGGCAGTGCGCTGCAGTTTTCCATCCCGTCAGGGGCCAAGGAAATCCAGGTGCGCAACTGTATGGTTTGCGCGCCTGAGATCAGCGCCTATGAGACCAAGGAAGATTACGGCCGGGGCAGCGCCGGCATCGTGGGGGCCGCCAGAGACGACCTGATGGACTCCATGCGTGAGCCCACGTTCTACCTGAGCGGCATCACCACAAACGACGGAGCGATATTGAACGACAGCGGCAGCGCCTATTCCCAGTCCGCCAACCTGGACTGGTTCAAAAACCCGAACGACAGCGTCCCGCCGGGATACACGGTTCAAAACGCGCGGTGGAGCTGGGACTTCCAGCAGGTGTGGACCACGGACGAGGCGTGGAACGACGGCCTGCCCTACCTGCGCTTCCTGGGAGAGCGGTTCCAGGTGGGCGGCTATGAAAATGGCACGGCGCGTGTGTACAGCCGTATGAGTGCCACCGAGACGCTGCTATGCGCCGCAGCCTATGATACAGACGGCCGGATGTGCTCCTTCCGCACCGTTCGGACCGATCTGGAGAGCGGCTGGAACACGGTATCCATCCCCCTGGCGCAGACCGGGGCGGAAGTCCGGGTATTTCTGCTGCGTGACGGGAACTGGAAACCCCTGGCCCCGTCTCTGCGGCAGTGAGTAAAGCGGGAACAGAAGGGAGGACGCGATGATGAAGAAAGGGATCGCCCTGGTCCTTGCGCTGGCCCTCTTGACGGGCCTGGCCCCCGCCGGCGCGGCGGGGACGGAGACAGGGAAGGTCACGCCCAAGGTGGATGCGGGCAGCTATTTCAATGTGGCGCTGGATGAGAACGGCACCGTCTGGACCTGGGGGCAGAACGACCGCGGCCAGCTGGGGGACGGCTCCACCACCGACCGCTATTACGCCGCGCCGGTGCTGGAGGATGTGGTGGACATCGACGCCGGGGGCGACAGTGTGATGGCCCTGAAGGCGGACGGCACGCTCTGGGCCTGGGGCAACAACAACCAGGGCGAGCTGGGCGTGGGCTACGGGATCACAGACGTTTTTTCGCCGGAGGAGGTGATCCTGCCCAACGACTCCGGCGTAAAGGACTTTGCCACCGGGTACCAGTACTCCGTGGTGATCATGAACGACGGGACGGTGTGGGCCTGGGGGTATATCCGATACTATACCACCTCTGCCGGGATAAAGGGCTGCCATGTGAAGAATCTGGACGGCACGGGGGTCCACACCATCGCCGCCTCCGACGAACGGAGTTTCTGCCTCTTCCTGGCGGGTTCGGGCACGGAGGAGGATCCCAGCACCGTGTATGGCTGGGGGGACGATGTGTACGGCTGGTACCTGACGGACGAAAAATTTGATAGCAGGCTCCCCAATGAGATTACCTTCCCGGAGAGCGGGTACACCACCGACATCCGGGTGGGGGAGGGGATCATCTTCGCCGTGACCAACGGGGCGGAGCCCGGTATCTACGCCTGGGGCCGCAACGAATACGGCCAGGTGGGGACTGGCAGCAAGAGCGAGCTCGGCGAGCCGGTCACCACCCCCAATAAGCTCACCGGCTACGCCAACAGCGCGACCCGCTATGTGGCCCCCGGATGGGGCAGCAGCCCCGCAGCGCTCCAGGAGGACGGCACCGTCTGGACCTGGGGACATGACGATCTCCTGGTCCCACCCACACCTGCGGGCTCTACAGACTACGGCTTTTTGAAGGAGCCCGTCCAGATCCCCTCCATCAACCATGTGGCCGAGCTGTCCCAGGGCACCAGCCACCTTGTTGCCCTGCGCAAAGACGGGCTGGTATATGTCCGGGGCGACAATCAGTATGGGCAGCGGGGCGTCCCGGATAATCTGGGCGTGTTTGATTCGGTGGAATTCGACCTGGGCAAGCCGGTGCAGACAGAGGACGGCGCGCCCCTGAGGCTGCGTACCTATCCCGGCCCCGTCCGCTTCCTTACGGTGGGGGCCGATCCCAGACAGGGGACGGTATCCGGCTCCCTATCCGACGCCTATCAGGCAGGGGACGTCATCACCCTTACCGCCCGGGCCAAGCAGGGCTATCTCTTCGCCGGCTGGACGGCGGAGGGGATCGTTCTGGAGGACCCCAGCTCCCCGGCGCTCTCCTTTTCCATGCCGGCGGGGGATGTGACCGTCACCGCCCTGTTTGAGCGGGATCTGCCCGGTATGGCCGGCGGCGGCCTCTTTTTGGAGGAGACCGGGACGGCCGACCCATCGGCCGTCCCCATCTCCAATGTGGAGCAGCTGGCCGCCATCGGCACGGATCCCGGCTATCCGCTGAGCGGCTCCTATATCCTTACCGCCGACCTGGATCTGTCGGCCTGGGGGAACTGGACGCCCATCGGCGGGGAGGACGGGGGCTTTACCGGCGCCTTTGACGGAGGCGGCCATGTGATCTCCGGCCTGACCTATACGGGAGGCGGTCCCTATGTGGGCCTGTTCGGCCTGGTAAACGAGACCGGCGTCATCAAAAACCTGGGCCTGGAGAACGTATCCATCACAGTGAACGACAGCTCTGAGGACTGCTATGTGGGCGGCATCGTGGGCTGCTTTGAAAACCAGTATAAGGTCCCCTCCCGGGCCGAGCTGCGCAACTGCTATGTCACCGGGGAGATCACAGCCGAATCCAGAGGTACGCTCTACCTGGGCGGCCTGGCCGGCTGGCTGGCGGCCGACGCCGGCGGCTGCTTCAACCTGGCCTATCTGTCCGGCCAGGCGGGCAGCTCCACCCTCCGGGCCGACACGCTGTATATGGGTGGCCTCGCCGGGTGGATTGATACCTACCTCACAGACCCCTATGTGGTGGAGCGGTGCTTCAACGAGGGGGAGCTGTCTCCCGGCTGCGCCCAGGACGGCGCCTTTGTGGGGGGCGTGGCCGGTTACCTCAGAGGCTATGTGGAGTTCAGCCAGTGCTACAACACCGCCGACGTGTGGATGTCCCCCCGGAATGTCTGCGGCGACGCGGCCTACCTGGGCGGCATCGCCGGCTTCAGCGATTCCTCCATTTCCGACTGCTATAACCTGGGAGACGTGGGCGCTGCCAGCTCCAACAGCGACGCCTACCGCAGCATGGTGTGCGGCGGCATCGTGGGCCAGTACGCCCTGGGGAGCAGCGGGGAGACCTACATGATCTCCAACTGCTACAGCGCCGGCAGTGTGATCGCCCGGACACAGAGCACCGGCTACGCCGGGGGCATCGTGGGCCATGTGGTGGAGAACTCCGCCCGCCTCTACCTGGACGGCTGCGTGGCCCTCTGCCCCCAGGTGGGCGTTTATTACGACCTCATAATGGGCAGCACCGGCGGCTCCGGCCCCTTTGAGTCCAACGTGCTGGGCAACGACATAAGCGTCTCCTCCGACCACAGGAATTACTATTGGGAGGACCTCCAGTCCGTGGGCTACGATGTGCCGGCGGGCAAGCCCAGTTACAGCAGCGAGGTCCGTACAAGGTACATCACGGACGGCTCCTGGTACGGGGATCGGGGCTGGGACATGGGCGGGATCTGGACCATTGACGAGACCCAGAACGACGGCCTGCCCTATTTTGCCTGGGTCACCGACGGCTTCCAGCTTTTGGACTATAAGGACGGGGAAGTGGAGCTGTACAGCCGCCTCAGGGCGGAGCAGCTCACCCTGTGCGCCGCATCCTACGACGATGACGGACGCCTGCTGGACACGGCGCTGACGACCGTGGCCCCGGAGGGCGGGATCAGCCGCATCCCGCTGCCGCTGGAGGAGGGGGCGCAGGTGCGGGTGTTCCTCTGGCGCACCATGAACCTGAAGCCCGCCGCCGCGGCCCTGCGGCGCTGACGGGCGGCTTTGACAGACGACAGGCGAGGAGGGCAAACGGGTATGAAACGTATGAGATGGAGGGCCCTGCTGCTGGCGGCGGCGCTGGCGGCGGCTTTGACCGGCGGCTGTGGGACGGCCCTGGCGGCGGAGAGCGACGGCACCCGCTTCCTGGCGGAGATCGAGGCCCCTGCCGGCTCCTATGTGGAGATCGCCACGGCGGAAGAGCTGGATCAGATCCGTGACGACCTGGACGGGCACTATGTGCTCACCCAGGACATCGATTTGACAGACTGGGGGGAGTGGGATCCTATTGGGAGTACCACGTCCGCTCCCTTTACCGGCACCCTGGACGGGCAGGGCCATGTGATCCGGGGCCTGGATGCGGCCAGGGTCAACCTGATTGGCAGCAGAATGTGCGCGGGGCTGTTCGGCTACGCCAGGGACGCCGTCATCAAGAACCTGGGCCTGGAGGATATGAGGGTGGAGATGAATAACCTCTATCCGGGCTGGGTGGGCGGCCTGGTGGGCAGCATGGAGCTCACGGGTGCCGGCCCGGCGGGGGAATACGGCGCCTGCATTGACAACTGCTATACCGAGGGCGTCCTCACGGCGAAATTTGCGGTGCGTGGCTCCATGGGCAGCGACATGCCCGGCGCAGGCGGCCTGGCGGGCCGCATTGTAGGCAGCGGCGCGGGCGAACAGGCCGGCTTGGTGCGCAACAGCTACAACCGGGCTGTCGTTACCGTTACCGCCCGGGTTCCCGCAGCCGCGGGCGGCATCGTCGGCGTAGCGGAGGCGGAGGGGACCGCCGCCTCCATCGGTATCCTGAACTGCTACAACGGCGGCGCGATCCAGGTGTCCGGCTCCGCCTATTCCAACCATGAATCCCTGGGAGGCGGCCTGCTGGGCACAGCGCGGAACTGCACGGCGGTGATCCGGGACAGCTACAACAGCGGCCCCGTTACGGTCCGGGGGCTGCTGGAGGAGAACGAGTACAGCTACGAGCCCACAGCCCTGGCCGGCGGCCTGGTCGGCAGGGGCGAGGGTGCGGCGCTTCAGATCCAGGACTGTTACAGTACCGGCGATGTGTCTGCCGCGGAGCCCGCCGACATGGGGGAGCAGGGCGATTCGGCCTACGCCTATGCCGGCGGCCTGGTGGGGTACAGCGGTGACAGCTGCTCCATCATCCGGGGCTATACCTCCGGATCCGTGACGGCTTCGGCCGTCACACAGGCCCTGACCGCCGGCGTGCTGGGCGCCGGGGAGGGAAGCGCCGACATCCGGGGCGTGTTTGTGCTCACTGACAGGATATCCGGCGGCGTCAGCGCGGCCCTGTGTCCCCGCCTGATGGGAAGCATCAACAAAGAAAATGTATTGATCCTTGATACAGCATCTACGGTGCTCAGCGACGCCACCGGCACGGTAACGGCGGCGGAGGCCGCCCGGGAGGAAACCTATGCCGCCGCCGGCTGGGCCTTCGGCGGCAGCGGCGCCTGGAAGCTGGAGGCGGGCCGGGATTACCCCGCCCTGAGCTGGGAATTCGACATGCCCGGCCTCCGCCCCGTCCTGATTGGCCGGCCGGTGATCCGCAACCTGGACATGCCGGTGGAGGGTATCGCCCCCAATGTGGGGAACACCCTGTATGCGGACATTTCCGCCCTGACCACCGACATGGGCCGGGAACAGCTGGGGAGCGTTTCCTACCAGTGGCTGCGCAACGGCAGGCCCATCTCCGGCGCCAACGGGAGCACCCTGCGGCTTGACACCGACAACGGCGTAAGCTATAAGAACCAGGAGATCAGCGTCCGTGTAACGGCCGAGGGCTGCGTGGGATGGGCCGATTCCGAGGATACCCTGCCCGTGGAGGACCGGCTGCTGCTGGTGGGCACTCCGGTCATCAACATTACCTCTCCGGAAATAGGCGACAAGCTCAGCGTGGATCTCTCCGGGGTATACGCCACAAAGGGATCTGTCGACAGCCTGTCTCTGACCTATGAGTGGCGTTACGGAAGCCCGGCCTGGGGGGTAAGCACCTCGGAGAGCTATATGGTGAGCGGCGATGAGCTTGGCCATGGGATCTATGTGCGGGTGTCCGCCAGCGGGGCGGAAAACTATGTGGACTCGGCCTACACCGATCCGGTGAAGGCCACTGATTTCCCCGGCGGCTCGGGCACGGAGGAGGACCCCTATCAGATCGGCTCTGTGAAGGACTGGACGCTCTTCACCTTCCGAATGCGCCAGGAGCATATACGCTATGTCTCCGCTTGTTATGAGCTGACCGCCGACCTGGACTTCACCGATGTACCGGCCAGCGCCACTATGCTCGCCGCCACCTTTTCCGGGACCATGGACGGCAATGGCCACGTTATCCGAAACCTGGAGGCCAGAAGCGGGGCTACCTCCGAGGGCAACGGCCTGTTCCGGCAGGTGGTCGACGGCGGCGTGGTAAAGAACCTGCACCTGGAAAATGTGAATATCGCCGCCCGGCAGGTGGGCGGTATTGTGGGCCTGCTCCAGGACAGCACCCTGTCCAACTGCACCTTCTCCGGGGAGCTGACCAGCGGCAGCATGAACCACTATGACCCAGACCGGGGCGGCCTGGTGTGGAGGGCGGAAAATTCCGTCATCACGGACTGCCGCAGCTATGCGCAGCTCCCGAAGCAGTTGGGGGATGAATATGAGGGATACACCGGCGGCGTGGTGGCGGTGGCCGACAACTCCCGGCTGGAGCGGGTCTATAACTTCGCGGATGTGGACGGCGGGGGCGGCATAGCCGCCCGGCTTACCGGAAACGCCACAGTGAGCCAGGCGTTCAACTACGGCAAGATCTCCGGCGCGGGGATCGTGGCGCAGGTGACCCTGGCGGACGATGGGGGTGTATTCACCTTTGACGGCTGCGTCAATTACGGCCGGGTGACCTCCGGCGGGATCGTGGGCTCCATCATCTCGGGCTCGGCCGTCCTGACCAACTGTGTCAACTGCGGCGCCGTGAACGGCGGCACCGGCGGCCGCATCGGCGGCCTGATCGGCCAGATCGACATCATTAATGATGTGACCATCCAAAACTGCGCCAACACCGGCTCTCTGTCCTTCGGGCAGCTTCGGGGCAGCGGCTACGCGGGCAACGTGGTGGGCTATATCAATGACTCCGCGGACATCCGGGTGGACAACTTCTACGGCACGGCGTACCCCACCGCCGGCGGGAGCAACGACAATAAGCACTTCGGCCGGCTGTTCGGCGAGTATGAGGGCCGGAGCAACCCCGTTACGGCCAGCTTCTCTAATTGTTTCATCCAAGAATCGAGCGGCTACGTCTCCGGCAATTCCGCCGAGTATGGATGCTACAAGGAACTGTTCTACATGGAGATGCAGACGGCAGAATTTGCAGAGACCCTCAACGGCGCCATTGCCGGCGACGAAACCATGCTCCAGTGGTCGGTGGATCCCGCCTTCAACGACGGCTACCCCATTCTCGCCGGCCAGCGGGATCGCATCCTCTATGCGGACCGATATGGGGTGGAGATCCAGTGGGAGACCAAATGGCTTCAATCCGTGACAGACTTTGTTTTGGCGGTCTATGACCGTGGCGGGCGGCTGCTGGCGGTACAGACTACGTCTACCTCCAGCGGTTATCCCGAACGGCTGCTCTTCCGGGAGCCGCTGGAGCTGACGCCCGGCTGCGTCGTGAAGGTGTTCTGCCTGAATCAGGAGGATAAGGCGCCCCTCCACCCGGCCATGAGCTATACGATCCAGTGAACATACCCACAGAGCAAGAGGGCGCGGCTTTGCCGCGCCCTCTTGGGACTGTCGAAAAAGTGGCAAGCCACTTTTTCGAGCAGGAGCAGCCCGCCGCGCGCAGGATTTGTCCGCCTTAGGCGGACAAATCCCACACTTGCGGGCTGAGAAGTGTTTTCTCCGACGCCGCAGCGTGAAGAAAATGTGCCAGTGGCACATTTTTAGCGGAGGCTGCGCAGCTGTGCTGCGCGGGAAAGGTCGGTGTCGCCGGAGAAAACGGATCCAATTTCTTCACGCCTGCGGGCGCGAACTCTGCGAGGCTTTTTCGACAAACTGAAGAGGGCGCGGCTTTGCCGCGCCCTCTTGTCGTTATATACCGTAAAATCGCGCCGCTGCCTGTCAGGTCAGGCGTTCCGCAGCCGCGCACGGGGCCCATTCCTCTGACAGATAAAACACCTTGACGAAGCCGCCCTCCGGGATGGCGGAAAAGCGCGCCTGTGCGGAAGCGCCCTCCCCGGCCGGCAGCAGCCGCAGGTCCAGCAGCGCGCCCTCCGCGGAGTAGAGGGCGACGGCGGCCCGGCTGCAGGAACCGATCTGGTAAAACGTAATGTTCACGGTGGAGCCGTCCAGGACGGCCTCCGCGACCCTCGGCACGGTGGGCTGGGGATCCACGTGATCCGGAAGACCG
>CALXEB010000008.1 GCA_944387215.1 uncultured Flavonifractor sp.
GCCAGCTCGAACTTGCCGGCGGTGGCGCCGTTCTCGGCGTCGACGCGCATCTCCAGGTTCTTCTTGGTGGAGTCGGTCAGCACCTCGCCCAGCAGCTCGGCGAACTTGGCGGCGTGCTCGGCCTCCTCCAGAGCGGCCTTCTCCCAGTACAGGCCGATCTCGGGGTAGCCCTCGCGGTGAGCCACGCGGGACATGGCCAGGTACATACCCACCTCGGAGCACTCGCCCTGGAAGTTCTCGCGCAGGCCCTGGATGATCTCCTCGGGAGCGCCCTTGGCCACGCCTACCACATGCTCAGCAGCCCAGGTGCGGTCGCCGCCCTGGAGCACGAACTTCTCCTTGGGAGCCTTGCAGATGGGGCAGAAATCGGGCGCGGTATCGCCCTCGTGCACATAGCCGCAGACAGAACAAACCCACTTTTTCATTTTGATTTTCCTCCTATCTAAGATCTGTTTGTTGTATGATCAGAAGCGCTAATCAGTAATGATTATCATTTCTGTTTATAGGATAGCACGTCCGCGCGCCCTCGTCAAGCCCTTTTTTCATTTTCTCGAAAAATTTTTTCACCTGTCGGGCGCCGCCCCGGCCGCGGGCGCGGCGCCGCCGTCTGGCCGCGCCGCCGGGGCGTCTTCAGTCTCCAGCCGCTCCACGGCCGCGGCCAGCGTCTCCCGGGTGTACAAGGCGTTGAGTACCTCCAGCATAGCGTTGGGGGACAGGTGCTCCGGCAGCTCCAGGGCGCCGAGCAGGGCCCGCCGCCGCGCCGCCGCGCCGGGGCCGCCGGACAGGCCCAGGGCAAAGAGGTCCGCCTTGGTGATGGGCGGGCGGGCGATCCCCTCTGGAGCGTTTTCGTCCAGAAAAGTGGCCCCTGCCCGGCGCAGGGCCTCCTCCAGCACCTCCGGGCGCATGCCTTCCACCCCCAGCTTGCCCTCCCGGCCGGGGGCGCGCTTGCGCCGCTCTTTGCCCGGGACGTCAGGCACATAGGCGTGCTTCACCTGCTCCGGCGGGATGCTGCCCCGCAGGAAATTGCGGATGACAAACCCCGCCCCGTCCGGGTCGGTGAGGACGATCAGCCCCCGCTGCTGCGCCAGCCGGCGCAGCAGGGCCAGCCTCTCCCTGTCCTGAAAGATCCCGAAGCCGGAGGTCTCCAGGATCACCGTATCCACCAGCTGGGCCAGGGTATTTTTGTCATACCGGCCCTCCACCACGATGGCCTCTCGAATGCGCAGCACTCAGTTCCACCCCAGGCAGGCATAGCCGGCATACCAGCCGTCCCCCAGCGCCTCGGTATACAGCACGCCGGGGCGGGCGCTCCCCCGCCAGGGCCGGCAGCGCACTCCATCCAGCTCCTCCAGCGGCCCGCTGGACAGCCAGGCCGCCGCCCGTCCGCCGCGAAGGATCAGCACCGCCGTGCCCTTCTCCACCCGCACCGCGTCCAGCTCCGCCCCGTCCAGGGGCACCGGCCCCAGCGCGTCGTGGGGCAGTTCGCCGGCCTGCGCGGCGTCACGCAGGGCCTCCAGCTCGTCCCGCCGGACCCGGAGCAGCCGGCGCACCTCCCGCCGCAGCCGTTCCACCTGCCCCCGGCGGCTGCCGGCGGCCACATACCAGGCGGCGGCGCCGGCGGCCACCAGTGCAGCGCCCAGGATCGTATTCTTTTTCATTGGATTCATGCTCCTTTCTTCACTGCCAGCTCCATAAGCAGGGCGGTGAGCAGGTCCTCCCCGTCGCCGCCGCCGGATTTCATGGCCAGATCGGTCTGGCCGCAGCGGATCACCGCCCAGCGGCACCAGGCCAGGGAGAACCGCCGGGCCGCCCCCATGAGCCGCTCCGCCGGGTAGGAGGACTTCATCCCCCACAGCTCCATCAGATATGGGACCCCCTTCTTCTCCTCCAGGGCCAGCCGGGCGGTGTAGAGCTGCCGCAGCTGCCTGCCCAGGGCGGCCAGCAGGGCCACCGGCTTCTCCTGCATGTGGAACAGGTCCCCCAGCACCTCCGCCGCCTTGTCGAAATTCCCGGCGGCGATGGCGTCGGTCATCTGGAACACCACCGCGTCCAGCTGGGGGGTGGCCACGGCGTCGATGTCCTGCCGGGTCACCCTGTGGTGCCTGGCATAGGCCCCGATCTTTCCGATCTCCGAGGCCAGGGTGGTCATCAGGTCGCCGCACAGGAAGATGAGGTAGCGGGCGTCCTCGCTGCTGATGTCCCGGTCCAGGGCCCGGAAGCGCCGGGCGATCCAGCTCACCAGGTCTCCCTGGCTCTGCCGGTCGAAGGCCACCACGCTCCCCTTCTCCTTCACCACCGCGGCCAGCTTGGTGCGGGCGTCGGCCTTGTACGCGATCAGGTCGTACACGAACACCAGGCACAGGTAGTCGGGCAGATCGGAGAGCACCTCCGCCAGGGCGTCCCGGTCTCCTTTATAAATATCCCAGTCGCTGACCACGATCATGGTGCGCGCGCTCATCATGGGCAGGCAGTCCACCATCTGGGCCAGGGTCTTGACGTCGAAGTCCTTGCCGCTGAGGGTGTGGAGGTTGAATTCCTCCATGCCGGCGGGCAGGAGCTTCTCCTTCATCTGTTTCAGATAGTGGTCCCGAAGGTAGGTCTCCTCCCCGTGGAACACGTAGAGGGTGCCGATGGTCCCCTCCTTGATATCCTGTTTGAGCTTTTGATAGGCGGCGTTGTTCGGCTTTGCCTTGGGCGGCATGGTATCCCTCTTTTCCTTGGGGTATGCTGACGGCTATGGGACGGTGAGGCCCACCGTCCCATGCCAGTCGGTGCGGTAGATGCCGCACCCGGCGGCGGCCAGGCGCTCCAGGGTCTCGGGCGCCGGGTGTCCGTAGGAATTATACCCCACAGAGATCACCGCCAGCTCCGGCTTCGTCTCCAGCAGCAGTTCTTCCGATGTGGCGTGCTTGGAGCCGTGGTGGCCGGCCACCAGCAGCTCGATATCGGGCAGGTCCCCGTACTTCACCAGGCGGCGCTCAATGTCATCGCCCATGTCCCCGGTGATCAGCGCGTCAAAGTCCCCGGCGGAGCAGAGCACGGACAGGCCGGCCTCGTTGGCGTCCCCGCTGCCCAGGGGCGGGTAGAGGGTCAGCTCCGCCTCCCCGAAGGAGATCTCCGCCCCGTCCTCAAGCAGCAGGACCTGCGTCCCCTTCTCCGCCGCCAGGGCCAGGATCTCCTGCCGCAGGGGGTCCTCCGGCGTCACGTCGGGCAGGATGAGCCGGCCCACCTCCATGCGCTCCAGCAGCTGCGGAACGCCGCCGGCGTGGTCGGCGTGACAGTGGGTGAGCACCACCAGATCCACCCGGCTCATGCCCAGGGCCTGGAAGTAGTCGGCGGCTGTGTCCCCGGCGTCGGCGGCGCCGGTGCCGCCGCAGTCCACCAGGGCGGCCCGCCCCCTGGAGGTGAAGGCCACCGAAAGCCCCTGCCCCACGTCCAGCACCGAGACGGTGAGCCGCCCGGCGGTATAGGACGCGGCGTGGAGCACCAGGGCCGCGCACAGCCCGGCGGCCCCCAGCCCCACGGGCACCAGGGGCCGCTTCCGCCCCCGCCCCAGCAGGTAGAGCAGCAGCAGGGCGTACACAAAGACCAGCCACAGCTTCAGATAGGCCGACTGTGTGGACACGGCGGCGAAGGGCAGCCGGGCCAGGGCGCCGGTCACCGCCAGCAGGTACCCCACCGGCAGGGACACCGGGAGGGCCAGCACCCCCGCCAATCCCGGCAGAGCCAGGCCCAGGAGCGCCACGACCAGCCCGCCCAGAAAAGCCCAAGTCACCGCCCACAGTGCCAACAGATTGGCCAGGGGCGCGATCAGGGACACCGACTGGAAATACAGAGCGGTGAGGGGCGTGGTAAACACAATGGCCCCCAGGGTGGTGGCCAGGTTGGCGCTGACAAAGCGGGCGATGTTTACCCCCGCCCTCGCCCATATCCCTTCGGGCTTCCGGGGCAGCCGGGCGGTAAAGCGGTCGTTCAGCGGCCCGGTGAACAGGTAGATGCCCGCCACCGCCGCGAAAGAGAGCTGGAGGGAGACGCCGGCCGCCGCGTAGGGATTCCAGGCCAGCAGGATCATCAGGATGGTGAGCAGGGTGGTGGGCCTGTCGTTCTCCCGCCCCGCCAGGGGCGCGATCATGAGCATGGACTGCATAAAAGCCGCCCGCAGCACCGCCGGGCCGCTGCCCACCGCGGCGGCGAAAAAGGCCATCAGGGCGATGGTGATCACGGCGGTCCGCCGCCGGCCCCTGCCCAGCGCCAGGCCCAGAAAGCCCGCCAGATAGACCACGTGGAGGCCGGACACCGAGATCACGTGGGCCAGCCCCGTCCGCTGGAGGGCGGCGTAGGTCCCGCCGGACAGGCCGGCGTCCTCCCCGGTGATCAGGGCGGTGACCAAAGGCGCGGCCCAGCCGGGAAACGCCCGGGCCACGCTGTCCTCCAGGGCCCGGGCGGCGCAGAGGGGCCAGGCGCCCAGGGGCGGGCGCTCCGGCCGGGCCGCCTCCGGCTCCCCCTCCCCGTAGGCCACCAGGCGGATGCCCTTGGCGTAGTAGTAGTCGGTGCGCGCCCCGGCGATCACGTCCGCCGCCCGGAAGTCCGCCCGAAAGGCGATCCGATCCCCGGGCCGCAGGTCCGGGTCCGGGTCGTCCAGGTAGAGCAGGGTGGGCACCGTCCACCCCTCCTCCGGCCGCAGGTTCACCAGCACCGAGCTGCCGAAGCTGGCCTCCCGGGGCCAGCCGGCCACCTGGCCGGAGGCCGTCCCCTCCGTCCCCGCCAGAGCCCGGGCCGGGGCCAGGGCCAGGGAGGAATACACCCCCGTCCACAGCAGGCCGGCGGCCAGGCCGAAGCCCGCCAGCAGCACCCGCCTGCGCCGGTCGCCCTTCATCAGCAGGCCGGACAGGGCCCCCAGGGCGCAGACCGCCCCCAGAAGGGGCAGGATCCCCTCCGGCAGGAGATAGACCGCCAGGAACACCGCCGCCGAGAAGCCCCCGGCCAGCCAGGCCAGCCTACGCACGGGGCGGCGCCGGGTCGTCGGTGCGGCCCAGGATATAGTCGGTGCTGGTGCGGTAGAGCTCCGCCAGCTTCAGCAGGGCCCACACGGGGATCTCCCGGATGCCCTTCTCATAGCGGCGGTAGACCTCCCGATTCAGGTTCAGGTATTCCGCGATCTCAATCTGTGTCTTGTCATGGTCAACGCGCAAATCTTCCAGACGGGAAAAGTACATGTGGCAGCACCTCAACCAAATGCTACCGTTTTGTGGCAATCTGATGTGAGTCTGCTACCATGCGAATGTAATTATACTTCACTTTTTCTGTTTTTCAACCCCTTTGCCTGAAAGACGGGTCTGGTCACGGCGGAAAAAACATCGTATAATAGTTCCATCAACCGGCTCCGGGCCGGGATAAGGAGGACATCCCATGCAGCTGCTGAACATTGAGTACATTCCCGGCAAAAAGATCGAATCCATGGGCCTGGTGAAGGGGAGCGTGGTCCAGTCCAAAAACGTGGGCCGCGACTTCATGGCGGGCATGAAGACCATCGTGGGCGGGGAGCTCAAGGGCTACACCGAGATGCTCAACGAGGCCCGGCAGATCGCCACCGACCGCATGCTGGAGGAGGCCGCCGCCCTGGGGGCCGACGGGGTGGTGGGGGTGCGCTTCGCCTCCGCCGCCATCGTACAGGGAGCCGCGGAGATCTGCGCCTACGGTACCGCCGTGCGCGTGCTGGGAGATGCGTGAGGAAAAGTGACAAATTGCTACAAAAGGGGGACGGGTCTTGCGCCCGCCTCCCTTTTGTCGTAAAATAAGGGTTACATAATGATCTTTTTTGCAAGGAGGCCTTTTCCATGAAGCATGCCCGCGCCCTCCGCCTGCCCGCTTTGGGGCTGGCCCTGGTCCTGCTCCTCTCCCCCGCCGCCCGGGCTCTGACCACCGACCAGGCCAGGGAGCTGCTGGAGAAGTATTACATCGACGACATCCCCGCCTCCGTGCTGGAGCAGCCCACCATTCAGGAGATGCTGGACGCTCTGGGTGACCCCTACACCGAGTATTTCAACGCAGAGGAATACGCTTTGTTCAACAGCACCATGTCCGACTCCCAGCTGGTGGGCATCGGCATCCTCTCCCAGGTCACCGATCAGGGCCTGGTGATCCAGCGGGTCTACGAAGACACGCCCGCCCAGGCCGGCGGCCTGCAGGCGGGGGATGTGATCGTGGCGGTGGACGGGAAGGCGGCCGCCGGGCAGGACGGGGACACCGTCTCCGGCTGGCTCCGGGGGGAGCCGGGCACCACGGTGGAAGTGAACATTCTGCGGGACGGGACGGAGCACACGTTCACGCTCACCCGCCAGGACATCACCATCCCCGCCACCTACTCCGAGCTGTGGCAGGGCCACATCGGATACCTGGACTGCGACAACTTCGGAGACGAGACCCTGGGCCACTTCCTGGACGGGATGGAGACCTACGGGGACGTGGCCGACCACTGGATCGTGGACCTGCGCGGCAACGGCGGCGGGCGGGTGGATGCCGCCGCCTCTTCCGTGGCCTGCTTCACCGGCCAGGGGGTGACCTCCTACCTGCGGGACCGAAACGGGGACCTGCTCCCCTACGGCAGCGATCTGGATAACCAGACCCTCTATCCCGTCATCGTCCTCACCGACGCCGTCACCGCCAGCGCCTCCGAGCTCTTCTCCGCCGCCGTCCGGGACGGCGGCGCAGGCATCGTCATCGGCTCGCGCACCTACGGCAAGGGAGTGGCCCAGAGCGTGTTCGACCAGACCCTCCTGCCCGACTACTTCCCGGAGGGGGACGCCATCAAGATCACCTCCCTGCGCAACTATTCCTCCGGCGGCAGCACCACCGACACCGTGGGGGTCATCCCCCACCTGCTGGTGGACCCGGCGCTTGCCCCCGACGTGGCCGTGCTCTTGTCCGCCTCCAGCCCCAAGGGGGATACGGCGGGCTACCTCCGGGTGGATTACGTGTGGCGGTGGTATGTGGATCTGGAGCAGGCCCTCAGCGACGAGTACCGCGCCGCCTTCACCGCCCTGCTGGAGGCCCTGCCCGACACCGTCCGGGTGCTGGAGGGCACCGGCGGGACCGAGGGCTGGGCGGACACCGACGCGGCCAGTCTGGCCCGGCAGTACGGCCTGACGGAATACGAAAAGCGCACCTTCAACGACATTTCCAGCTCCCCCTACGTCGCCCAGATCGAGCGCCTTGCCACCTACGGCCTGGTGCTGGGCGACGGAACCGGCGCCTTCCGGCCGGAGGCAGGGCTGACCCGGGCCCAGCTGTGCGCACTGCTGGCCCAGGCGCTCCAGTGCGCTCCCTGGCAGGGGACGGCCCGCTTTTCCGACGTGCCGTCGGACGCCTGGTACGCCGACAGCGTCAACGCCATCGCCGCTCTGGGCCTGGTGGACGGCGTGGGCGGCGGGCGGTTCGACCCGGAGGGGACCGTCACCCACGAACAGCTCATTACCATCCTGGGCCGGCTGGCCCAGCGGCTGAACCTCTTTTTGGATCTGGAGGTCCAGCAGGCTCCGGCGGAGGTCCTGGATGACCCGGCGCTGGCGGACCTTGCCGGCTGGGCCCGGCAGAGCGCCTGGCTGCTGGCCCTGAGCCAGCAGGGCCTGCTGGGCAACACCATCAACCTGCTGTGGGCCCCTCTGGAGGACATCGACCCCTCCGCCCCCGCCCTGCGGGAGGAGGCCGCCTTCCTCACCTGCTCCCTGCTGAACTACATCGGCATTCTCCCCTCCTGAGCGCGCCATGCCCGGCCCGCCGGCGGACAAAGCTCCGCCGGCGGGCCTTTTTCCGCTTTTCCGGCAAAAATTCATATTATCTTAATCTCTCCCCCCGGTTTTCCTTTGGTTTTGACATAGACTTTTCCCTTCGTCTATGATAAAATGAAGTGAAATTTTGACATGACACGGGCTGCAGGCCCATCGGAGGCATTCAGATTTGAGAACTGATATATTGGGCGTGGGTTTTGACGGGCTGACCCTGGAGGAGGCAGCGCAGGCCGGGGCCGCTCTGGCGGAGGCCGAGGGGTTCCACTATGCGGTCACCCCCAACCCGGAGTTCATTCTGGCCGCCCGGAAGGATCCCGCCTTTTCCAAGGCCCTGGCCGGGGCCGACCTGGTGCTGGCCGACGGGGTGGGCGTGATCTATGCCGCCAGGATCCTGGGCCGTCCTTTGAAGGGCCGGGTGCCCGGCATCGACTTTGCCCAGCGGCTGGTCGCCTGGATGGCCGGCCACGGCAAGCGGCTGTTCCTGCTGGGGGCCAAGCCGGGCGTGGCCGAGCTGGCCGCCGCCAACCTGAAGGCCGCCTACCCCGGCCTCATCGTCTGCGGCACCCACGACGGATATTTCCAGGAGGACGCTCCTGTGGTGGAGGCCATCCGCCAGTCCGCCGCAGACGTGGTATTCGTCTGCCTGGGGGCCCCAAAGCAGGAGTTCTGGATGGCCAAAAACGGCCCTGCTTCCGGCGCCCGCCTGATGGTGGGCCTGGGCGGTTCGCTGGACGTGTTCGCCGGCGTGGTGGACCGGGCCCCGAAGGGCTTCCAGAAGCTGGGCCTGGAGTGGCTCTACCGCCTGATGAAAGAGCCCAGGCGCATCGGCCGCATGGCAAAGCTGCCCCTGGTGCTGATCTATGCTCTGGGGGACCGGCTGGGAGGGAAGCGTCATGAAAGCAGGTAAGCTCATCGTGCTGGAGGGCACCGACGGCTCCGGCAAGTCCACCCAGTTTAAGCTGCTGTGCAGCCGGCTGGAGGCCGAGGGGCGCCCCTTCCAGCGCCTGGTGTTCCCCCAGTATCAGCAGCCCTCCTCCGCTCTGATCCGCATGTACCTGGGCGGGGAGTTCGGCTCCCACCCCTCCGACGTGAACCCCTACGCCGCCTCCGCCTTCTACGCGGTGGACCGTTACGCCTCCTGGAAAAAGGTGTGGGGATCGTGGTATGAGGGCGGGGGCCTGGTGCTCTCCGACCGATACACCACCTCCAACGCCGTCCACCAGACCTGCAAGCTGCCGGAGGCGGAGTGGGAGGGCTTCATCCGCTGGCTGTTCGACTTTGAGTGCGGCAAGCTGGGCCTTCCCCTGCCCGACCGGGTGCTCTACCTGGACATGCCCACGGAAAAGGCGTTGGAGCTGCTGCGCCGCCGGGAGGCGGACACCCACACCCACGGGGACATCCACGAGGTGGACGGGGACTACCTGGCCCTGTGCCGGCGCACCGCCCTGCGGGCTGCGGAGACGCTGGGGTGGAAGCGGGTCCCCTGCGTGGACGCCGCCGGGGCCCTGCGCAGCCCGGAGGACCTTCACGAGGAGATCTGGTCCCTGGTAAACGAGATCCTGGCGTGAGCTGGCCCCGCCCCGCCGTCCGCCCCGCGGGGAACGGCAGGGCGGCCTACACAGAAAAAATAAAATCGAAAAAATGAGAGGAGCTTTACTGCATGGTAGCGATCTTACTTGGAAAGGGCTTTGAGGAGGCGGAGGCCGTCGTCCCCGCCGACCTGCTGCGCCGGGCGGGCGTGGAGGTCCGGCTGGTGGGCGTGGGGGGCCGTCAGGTCACGAGTTCCCACGGCATCACCATCACCGCCGATCTGACCCTGGAGGAGCTGGACCGGGACCAGGTGGAGCTGCTGATGCTCCCCGGCGGCATGGGGGGCGTGGAGACCCTCAGCGGCGATGTGCGCGCCCAGGCCCTCATCCAGCACTGCTATAACGAGGGCCGCTGGCTGGCCGCCATCTGCGCCGCCCCCACCATCCTGGCCAATCTGGGCATGCTGGACCGGCGCAACGCCGTGTGCTACCCGGGCATGGAGGAGCTGATGGGCTCCGCCGTGGTGCAGAAGGGCGCCGGCGTGGTGGTGGACGGCCATATGATCACCGCCGAAGCCGCCGGCTCCGCCTTCCCCTTCGGCCTGAAGCTGGTGGAGATCCTCCGGGGCCCGGAAGCCGCCGCCCGGCTGGTGCATGAGATCCACTATCACGGCTGAGAAGGCCGACCTGCGCCGCCGGGCCGGGGCCTGCCTGCAGGGCATGTCCCCCCAGGCCCGGCGGGAGAGCGACGCGGCCCTTTTTTCCCGGTTTCTCTCCCTGCCCCAGGTGGAGGCGGCGGGCACGCTGCTGCTCTATCACGGCATGGGGGCCGAGCCGGATACCGCCCGGCTCCTTCCCGCCCTGCGGGCCAGGGGCAAGCGGGTGTGCCTGCCCCGGTGCCTGCCCGGGCGCGCGATGGAGGTCCGGCTCGTCGGGCAGGACGCCGCCCTGGTCCCCCATCCTTTCGGGATGCTGGAGCCGGGGGAGGACTGTCCCCCGGTGGACAAGTCCGCCCTGGACCTGGTTCTGGTGCCCGGCCTTGCCTTTGACCGCTCCGGTGGCCGGCTGGGCCGCGGGGGCGGGTTTTATGACCGTTTTCTGGCCGGCTTCGGCGGCTTTGCCGCGGCGCTCTGCCGGTCGGCCCTGCTGCTGGAGCATGTGCCCCGGGAGGGGCACGACCTGGGCGTGGACCTGGTGATCACCGAGGAGGGCCTGTACGGCCCGTCCGCCCCGGCCGCGGCAGAGAGCGGGGCCTGAGCCCCGCTTCCCGCCGCCATGTACCGTCCGCTCAGCAGCAGCTGTCGCCGCAGCCTCCGCCGCAGCCGCAGCTGCCGCTGTTGTAGGCGCCGCTGCCGCCGCCGCAGCAGCAGCAGATGATGATGAGGATCAGGATGATCCACAGGCACCCGTTGCCGCCAAACCCGTTATTGCCGAAACACATTCGCTTCTCACCTCACTTGCTTTGACTGACCTATCTTATGCGCGGGGCGGGCGGATGGTTCCGGCGGCGGGAGCGTTTTTTGTTAGGAGTTGAGTCCATGTCTCAGGAAGAACATCGCAGGGAGGGCCGCAGGGTGGCCCCTTCCCGTTCCGCCGGCTCCGGCGGCCGCAGGGCCGCCCCCTCGCCGGAGCGCCGGGCCGCCCCCTCGCCGGAGCGCCGGGCCGCCCCCTCGCCGGAGCGCCGGGCCGCCCCCCAGCAGGAGCGGCGGTCCGCCCCCCGCCGCCGCAGGAGGCGGGGCATACTGGGGGCGTGGACCGTGCCGGTCTACCTTCTGTTCGTGGTGGGGGTCTCCGCCCTGCTGGCCGGGGTGGGCTGGCTGTGGGCCAGCGACGTGCTGGCCCTGAACAAGCCCGAGCAGACCGCCGTAGTGGAGGTGGAAGAGGGCGACTCTGTGTCCGACGTGGCCACCAAGCTTAAAGACGCGGGCCTTATCGAGTACAAATTCGTATTCAAGCTCTTCTGTTCCCTCACCCACGTCTCCGGCCTTGCCGGGGAGGAGGACGCCAAGATCACCCCCGGCACCTATGAGCTGAACACCGACATGGACTACCGGGCCCTGGTCTCCAGCATGGGCTCCTCCTCCGCCAGCCGGATGGTCACCTCCGTCACCATTCCCGAGGGCATGGCTCAGGAGCAGATCTTCGCCCTGCTGGAGGAAAAGGGCGTGTCCACAGTGGAACAGCTGGAGGACACCGCCGCCAATTATGACTTCAAGTTCTCCTTCCTCCAGGGAGTGCTTCCCCTGGGGGACGCCACGCGGCTGGAGGGCTACCTCTTCCCCGACACCTATGAGTTCTATATGGGCGAGGACCCGGTGAACGTGCTCAACAAGATGATCCTCCGCTTTGACGAGATCTTTACCGAAGAGATGCGCGCCGACATCGAGGCCGCCGGGCACACCATCCACGAGGCGGTGATCATCGCCTCCATGATCGAGAAGGAGACCGACGGCGGAGACCAGGCGGAGATCGCCTCGGTCATCTACAACCGCCTGGACGACCCCACCAGCGAGACGGCGGGCTTCCTGAACATCGACGCCACCATCCTCTACGCCACCGGCGGCACCACGGTGGACACCGCCGCCGACACGCCCTACAACACCTACACCCATACCGGCCTGCCCCCCACGCCCATCGCCAGCCCCGGCGTGGACGCCCTGCGGGCGGCGGTGTACCCGGAGGACACCAACTACTACTTCTATGCCCTGGGGGACGACGGGGTCCATCACTTCTTCTCCACCAGCCGGGAGCAGCAGAACTTCATCGCCTCTCAGGAGCGGTATCAGAATGGGTAAAAAACTGGAATTGCTCGCCCCCGCCGGGGACATGGAGCGGCTGCGCATGTCCCTGGCCTACGGGGCGGACGCGGTGTACCTGGCGGGCCTGGACTTCGGCATGCGCTCCTTTGCCGGCAATTTTACCCCCGAGGAGCTGCGGCAGGCCGTGGCCCTGTGCCACAGCCATGGGGTGGCCGTCCACGTCACCTGCAACACCATGCCCCGCAACGACGAGGTGGCCCGCCTGCCCCAGTGGCTGGAGTTTCTCCAGGATGCGGGGGCGGACGCGGCCATCGTGGCCGACGTGGGGGTGCTCGCCTTGCTGAAGCGCCACGCCCCCCGGGTGAAGGCCCACATCTCCACCCAGGCCAGCGTCTCCAACTACCAGGCGGCCGCCGCCTGGTACGACCTGGGGGCCAGCCGGGTGATCCTGGCCCGGGAGCTCTCCCTGGATGAGGTGGCCGGCATCCGGGCCAAGGCGCCCCGGGGCCTGGAGCTGGAGGGCTTCGTCCACGGGGCCATGTGCGTGAGCTACTCGGGCCGCTGCCTGCTCTCCAACTATATGACCGGGCGGGACGCCAACCGGGGCGCCTGCGCCCAGCCCTGCCGGTACAAGTACGCCCTGGTGGAGGAGCAGCGTCCCGGGGAGTACTTCCCCATCGGGGAGGACGCGGGCGGGGCCTACATCATGAACTCCCGGGACATGTGCATGATTGACCACATCCCGGAGCTGCTGGAGGCCGGGCTGGACTCCCTGAAGATCGAGGGCCGGGCCAAGAGCGCCTACTACGCCGCCGTGGTCACCGGCGCCTACCGCCACGCGGTGGACGCCGCCCTGGCCGGTGAGCCCCTGGACCCCGTCTGGCGGGACGAGGTGGAGAAGGTGAGCCACCGGCCCTACTCCACCGGCTTCTGGTTCGGCCAGCCGGGGCAGTACACCGCCGACTCCCGCTATGTCCGGGACTGGCAGGTGCTGGCGGTGGTGGAGTCCTGCGCCGCCGACGGCACGGCCCTGCTCTCCCTGCGCAACAAGTTTTCCGCCGGGGACCCGGTGGAGCTGGTGGGGCCCGGCCTGGCCCCCATCCCCTTCTCCGCCCCGGAGATGGCCGACGCCGAGGGCACGCCCCTGACCCAGCCCCGCACCCCCCGGATGACCTTTCGGATGCGCTTGCCCCGGCAGGCGCCCCCCCTGTCCATCCTCCGGGCCTGCCGGGAAAATTCATAGCCGCGTCAAAAACGTTCAGGCGGATCCGCCTGAACGTTTTTTAGGCTGTGGAGCACACGAAGAAACGCCCATAGAGTTCCTGCGGCCGCAGCCGCAGGAATCAAATAACGCTCCTCATGCAGGCTGGGCCGGCTTTCCCCACAGGGATCGAGGTCCGGCTTGCGCGCATCTTCCTTGAAAATGTGGCTCCCGCCACTTTTTCGGCAGTCCTTTGTGACCATTCGCCCTCTTGCATCGTTCTATGGGCAAAAGGAGGTGGAGCCCCATGGAAGAGGAAGCGGTCCGCCGGTTCGAGGCGGCCTGGGACGCGCACGGCGCCGCGGTCTACCGGCTGGCCATGGTGTACCTGGGCCGGGCGGCCGACGCGGAGGACGTGACCCAGGAGGTATTCTGCCGGCTGCTGGACAGGGCCCCGGACTTTACCGGCGGGGAGCACGAAAAGCGCTGGCTGCTGCGGGTCACCGCCAACCTGTGCCGGGACCAGCTGAAGGGGGCCTGGCGGCAGAAAACCGCCGCGCTGGAGGCCGACCTGCCGGCGCGGGACCCGGAGGACCGGGGGGTGTGGGAGGCGGTGCTGGCCCTGCCGGAAACCTACCGGGCCCCCATCCATCTGCATTACTACGAGGGCTTCTCCGTATCGGAGGTGGCCGCCCTGCTGCGCCTGACCCCCTCGGCGGTGAAGATGCGGCTGAAACGGGGCCGGGAGATGCTCAAACTGGAACTGGGAGAGGAGGCGCACATATGACGCTGGAGGAATACCGGGGGGCGTTGGACCGCACGCTTCCCCCGCCTGACCTGAAGGGACGCATACGCCGGGCGCTGGAGACGCCCCCCGCCCGGCCCCGCCGCCGGGCCCTGCGGGCCGCCCTGGCCGCTCTGGCGGCCGCCGCCTGCCTGCTCACCGCCGCCCTGGCGGCCAGCCCGGAACTGCGCACGGCGGTGCTCACCTTTTTCCGGCTGGAGCAGGCCGAGCAGGTCCCCCTCCCCGGCGAGAGCCCGCCGGACGGGCCGGAGCTGACGCACGCCCTTGTCGCCGGCCAGGTGGAGGCCCAGTACATCCGCCTGCCCGGCGCGGGGACCGGGTACAGCTACGGCAACGGCGTGCTCTTCCAGGTGGAGCGGGAGGAGGACGGCGCGCCCAAGGCCGTCCGCTGGTGGGTGGCCGAGGGGGACGCGCTGGTCCCGCTGGAGGGGCGTGCCACCGGCTTCTCCGCCGCCTGGGCGGGGCTGGAGTATACCGACACGGTGTACTGGTGCGTGTACAAGGGGGAGGTCTCCTGCTACTGCGCCGGCAGCGCCGGCATGGCGGTGGACTATAACTGCACCGTCTCCCCCCTCCCCGGCCGCACCGACGCGGCCATCCTCACCCTGAGCCAGGGCAGCCAGATGGGCTATCAGGAGTACCCGATGCTGCTGGATCTGGAGACCGGGGCTGTCACCGACCTGCTGGCCGGCACCGGCTGGGAAGGGGCCGCCCCCCTGCGGGAGGTCCAGTGGCGCCCCGACCTGTCCGCCGCCATTCTCAGCAGCGACAACGCCGGCTGGTTCTACTGCGACCGGGCGGGCAAGACCACCGCCAGCCTGGACGCGCTCACCGGCCTGGAGGTGTTCAGCGCCTGGTTCGCCCCCGACGGCGCCCTCCTCCTGCTCACCCGCCCGGACCCGGAGGGCAGCTGTTACGACGTGTGGACCTGGGACCCGGCGGGCGGCCCGCCCGTGCGCACCTTCCAGGGCCTGCCCCGCTGGCCGGCGGGGGAGGACGCGCCCTGCGGCTTCCAGTTCTTCTTCGGCGGGAGCCGGGGCCTGTGCCTGACGGAGGACGGCCGGGCCCTGGTGCTGGACCTGGCCTCCGGGGAGACCGCCGCCATGACCGGCCCCCTGCCGGACCTGTCAGCGGCCTCCTTCCTGCCCAGCCCCGCCGGGGACAAGCTGCTCTACGCCGTCTACGGCGGCGGGGCCGACGGTCTGGGCATCTCCGCCCTGGGGGTGGCCGACCTGGAGACCGGCGTTTTTACCCTGCTGGACCGGAAGAGCTCCCCGGCGCTCCATGAGAGCAGCCTGGGCTGGTTCGACAGGGACCGGGTGGCCGTCCGGGGCCGCGCCGCGGACGATATGGGCCGCAGCTGGCTCTACCTCTACCGCTTCTGACCCAAACCTGCCCGCCGGCGATCGGCGGGCAGGTTTTTATTGTTTATCATTAAATTTATATTGACTTTTATAACATTGGCGCGTATACTATCCGCAGGAGGCGAGGCACATGAGATCCGGCGGAACCATATCCGGCCGCTTCGGCGGGTTTGCCGCCGGGCATTTTATCCTCTCTGCCCTGGGAATGGGGGGCTGGCTGGCCCTGGCGCGGGCGTCCGCGGCGGGCCTCACCTGGTTTCCGATCTTCCCCGGGTATGCGGCGGGGCTGATGCTCCTCTATCTGCCCGCGGGATGGCTCACCGCCGGCTTTCTGCGCTGGCCCAGGGCGGACCGAAAGACCGCCGGCCTGGCGGTCCTTCTCCCCGCTCTGTGCGCCTGGTGCTGGGCCTTTGGCGGCTGGACCCTTGCCGGCTGCAGCGGGGCGGCCGGCCGCCTGGGCTTCTCCATCCTGCTGGCAGCTTTTCCCCTGGCCTGCCCCTCCGCCCTGTTCATGCTGGCCGCCCTCCAGCTCTCCGCCGGCCTGGCGGGGGCGGCGGAGGAGTTGTGCTGGTACGCCGCCATGATCCCCGCCGGCCTGCTGCCGCCCCTGCTGTTCACGCTGGGCTCGCTTCTGTCCCGGCCGCCGAAGGCTCTGCCCGGCCCCGCGGGCGGCACGCCCTCTGCGCCGCCAGACAGGCCGGGGGCGCAAGGCACAAATCCCGCCAAAACCGGTTGACAACGGCGAAAAATGTGATAGAATGATTCAGCTATCAGATAAATGCCGTGACGAAGCCCAGCGGGATCCGGACGGGTCAAGCGAGGAGGGGCCGGTGAAAGCCCTCCGCCGCGCCGCCCCGCAAGCCACTTCACCAGCCGCCCGGGAGGACCGGGACGCCCCATCCCCGTTATCGGATGACATGAGATGCCCCCCCGGGGGCAGATCAGGGTGGTACCGTGGAGAATGTATGCTCCGCCCCTGACAGGGGGCGGAGTTTTTGCTATGCTTTTGCATAGCAAAACTTGAAACGCGCCATTTCCTCGCCCCTTCGGGGCAACCGGAAATGATACGCAAAAACTTTATGCGCCGCCGGTTTTGCCTCTGACCGTTGTGCGCCAAAGCGCATGAAGTTTTATTCCCCGGCCGCCGAAAAAACTGCAAGATAGGAGTCTGATCTTTCCATGCACAAGAACTACGGTCTCAACGAGCTGCGCGAGATGTTCCTGAAGTTTTTTGAAACCAAGGGGCACCTGCGCCTGCCCAGCTTCTCCCTCATCCCCCAGAACGACGCCTCCCTGCTGCTCATCAACAGCGGCATGGCTCCCATGAAGCCCTGGTTCACCGGCGAGCAGGAGCCGCCCCGTCACCGGGTGACCACCTGCCAGAAGTGCATCCGCACCGGCGACATCGAGAACATCGGCCACACCGCCCGCCACGGCACCTACTTTGAGATGCTGGGCAACTTCTCCTTCGGGGACTACTTCAAGACCGAGGCCATCCACTGGGCCTGGGAGTTCCTGACCAGCCCGGAGTGGGTGGGTCTGGAGCCTGACCGCCTCTACCCCTCCGTGTTCGCCGGCAACGAGACCACCCCCGCCGACGACGAGGCCTTCCGCATCTGGAATGAGGAGATCGGCATCCCCGCCGAGCGCATTTTCAAGTTCGGCAAGGAGGACAACTTCTGGGAGCACGGCTCCGGCCCCTGCGGCCCCTGCTCCGAGATCTACTACGACCGGGGCCCCGAGTGGGGCTGCGGCAAGCCGGGCTGCACCGTGGGCTGCGACTGCGACCGCTATATCGAGGTGTGGAACGTGGTGTTCTCCCAGTTCGACAACGACGGGGAGGGCCACTACACCGAGCTCAAGCAGAAGAACATCGACACCGGTATGGGCCTGGAGCGGCTGGCCTGCGTGTGCCAGAACGTGGCCTCCCTCTTCGATGTGGACACCGTCATGAACATCACCAATAAGGTGTCTGAGATCACCCACGCCCACTACGGCGAGACCACGGAGAAGGACGTGTCCCTGCGGGTCATCACCGACCACATCCGCTCGGCCACCTTCATGATCTGCGACGGCGTGCTCCCCTCCAACGAGGGCCGGGGCTACGTGCTGCGGCGGCTCCTCCGCCGGGCGGCCCGCCACGGCAAGCTGCTGGGGGTCAACGACCCCTTCCTCTACGAGGTGTGCGACACCGTCATCCACGAAAACGAGGGCCACTACCCCGAGCTGCGGGAGCGGCAGGACTATATCACCAAGGTCATCCGAACCGAGGAGGAGAACTTCGCCCGCACCATCGACGGCGGCCTGAAGATCTTCAGCGACATGCTGGAGGGCCACAAGGCCAAGGGAGAGAAGGTCTTCTCCGGCGCCGACGCCTTCAAGCTGTACGACACCTACGGCTTCCCCATCGACCTGACGGTGGAGATGGCGGCCGAGCAGGGCCTGACGGTGGACCAGGCCGCCTTCCAGGCCCTGATGCAGGAGCAGAAGGAGCGGGCCCGGAAGGCCCGGGAGGCCCTGGGCGACCTGGGCTGGGCCGGCGTGGAGTTCGGCAAGGACGTGCCCGAGACCGAATTCGTGGGCTACACCGAGAGCACCATCACCGGCGCTAAAGTGGTGGCCCTGGTGGTGGAGAACGAGCAGGCCGAGGAGCTGATGCCCGGCGTGGAGGGCATCGTGGTGCTGGACAGGACCCCCTTCTACGCCGAGATGGGCGGCCAGGTGGCCGACCATGGCGCCATTACCGCCGGCGGCGCTGTCTTTACCGTCACCGACGTGCAGAAGAACAAGGGCGGCAAATATATGCACTACGGCAAGATGACCGGCGGCGTGCTCAAGCTGGGCGACACCGTGTCCGCCGCCATCGACGTCAAGCGCCGTCAGGCCGTCATGCGGGCCCACTCCGCCACCCACCTGCTGGACGCGGTGCTGCGGAAGGTGCTGGGCGACCACGTGCACCAGGCCGGCTCCCTGGTGGAGCCCGATAAGCTGCGCTTCGACTTCACCCACTTCGCCGCCCTCACCGCCGAGGAACTCTCCCAGGTCTCCGCCGCAGTCAACGAGGCGGTGCTGGAGGGCTACGACGTGCACACCGAGGTGCTCCCCATCGAGCAGGCCAAGCAGCGGGGCGCCATCGCCCTGTTCGGCGAGAAGTACGGCGACACCGTCCGGGTTGTGGAGATGGGCCAGGGCTTCTCCGTGGAGTTCTGCGGCGGCACCCACCTGGACAACACCGCCAAGGTGGGCGTGTTCCACATCGACAGCGAGTTCTCCGTGGCCTCCGGCGTCCGCCGGATCGAGGCCACCACGGGCCTGAAGAGCCTGGAGCTCATGAACCGCAACCAGGAGCTGCTCTTCCAGGCCGCCGCCATCCTGAAGGCCAAGCCGGCCGAGCTGCGGGAGAAGGCCCAGCAGACCATGGACGAGCTGCGCCAGATGCGCCACACCATCGAGAAGTTCCAGGCCAAGGAGGCCGCCGGCGAGACCGAGCGCATCCTCTTCGGCGCCCACGAGGTGGGCGGGCTGAAGGTGCTCACCGCCGCCATCCCCGAGGCCGACCCCGCCAGGCTGCGCCAGATGGGCGACCAGCTGCGGGACCGGGCCGCCGACGTGGTGGCCGTGCTGGCCTGCGTCAAGGACGGGAAGATCACCTTCCTGGCCGTGTGCGGCAAGCAGGCCGTCCAGAAGGGCATTAAGGCCGGGGACATCGTCAAACAGGTCTCCGCCATCGCCGGCGGCTCCGGCGGCGGCAAGCCCGAGTCCGCCATGGGCGGCGGTAAAGATCCCCTCATGCTGGACAATGCCCTGGCCATGGTAGATAACTTCGTGTCCATGAAGCTCAAAGGGTAAGCCGCCCAGCGAGCAGGGGCCAGCCGCGCCGCAGGCGCGGCAATTCGCAGCGGAGAATTTGTGCCGGGCGAATTCACTTCGCCCGGCACTTATAAAATCTATGGGGCACCCGCGCGGCCCCACAGGAGCATACAAAACCGGGCCCGCGGGACTTGCGTCCCACGGGCCCGGTTTTTACAATATGATCATTCCCCCATGATCGCCTGGGCGGCAGACTGGATGACCCGGACGGCCGCGTCGATGCCGATGCGGCTATTGACGCACAGGTCGTACTCCCGGCTCTGTCCCCAGCGGCCGGCGGCAAAATAGTTGTGGTAGGCCGCCCTGGCCTTGTCCTGGCGGATCACATAGTTCTCCAGATTTTCCTCCTCGGCGCCGTACTCCTCCCGCGCCCGGCGGATCCGCTGGTCCAGGGGCGCATGGACGAACACTTTCAGGACATTGGGCTCGTCCCGCAGGATATAGTCGGCGCAGCGGCCTACGATCACGCAGGACTCCTTGGCGGCCGCCTGCTTGATGACCTTGGCCTGGGCGATAAACACCTGGTCGGGCACCGAGGGCGTAACCACCGTGGTGTACAGGTCAAAAAGGAAGCTGTTGGTAGGCCGCTGATGTTCCGTATCCCGGATGAAATTCTCTGAAAACCCCGTCTTTTTGGCTACCTCGGCAATGAGCTGCTTGTCGTAAAAGGTGATCCCCATCTTCTCGGACAGCTGCTTGGCGATCAGCCTTCCGCCGGAACCGTATTCCCGGCTGATTGTGATGACGATACGCTTCATACAGGCACCTCCTATCCTTTCTACTATCAGTATACCCCATTTCCTTCCTTCCGTCAAAGGGGATTTTCGTCCTCAGGAGTTTTGCAGCCCCGCCGTGCGATTGGTGCACTTCCCCTGGCCCCCTCCCCCCGCTTTTTCTTCGATTCTGCAATTTAGAATTTTTCTCTTGCATTTTTGGCGGCCCCGCATTATAATAACACCATCGTGAGCTGGGCTTGCGTTTCCCCGGCCGCGCCGGGAGATTTCGGCGGGCGCTGAGGCCGCCATACAAAGGGGTTTGGCATTATGGCATTTACGATCAGCAATTCTTACCTTCAGGGCGTGTACGAAAACGTCTGCAAGAAAAACTCTCACGAGCCCGAATTCCTTCAGGCCGTGGGCGAGGTGCTGGAGTCCCTCCAGCCCGTGGCGGATCAGCGGCCCGACATCGTCAAGTCCGGCGTCATCGACCGCATTGTGGAGCCGGAGCGCAGCCTTCTGTTCCGCATCTCCTGGGTGGATGACCACGGCAATGTGCAGGTCAACCGCGGCTACCGGGTGCAGTTCTCCACCGCCATCGGCCCCTCCAAGGGCGGCCTGCGGTTCCACCCCAGCGTAAATCTCTCCATCATCAAGTTCCTGGGCTTTGAGCAGATCTTCAAGAACTCCCTCACCGGCCTGCCTCTGGGCGGCGGCAAGGGCGGCTCTGACTTCGACCCCAAGGGCAAGAGCAGCAACGAGGTCATGCGTTTCTGCCAGTCCTTTATGACTGAGCTGCAGCGGCACATCGGCCCCGACACCGACGTGCCCGCCGGCGATATCGGCGTGGGCGCCCGGGAGATCGGCTATCTCTTCGGCCAGTACAAGCGCATCCGCAACGAATTCAACGGCGTGCTCACCGGCAAGGGCCTGAGCTACGGCGGCTCCCTGGTGCGCACCGAGGCCACCGGCTACGGCCTGTGCTACTTCACCGACGAGATGCTCCGCGCCGCCGGCAAGTCCTTCCAGGGCCAGAGCGTCGTGATCTCCGGCTCCGGCAATGTGGCCATCTACGCCAACCAGAAGGCCACCCAGCTGGGCGGCAAGGTCATCGCCATGAGCGATTCCAACGGCTATATCGTGGATGAGAACGGCATCGACTACAAGGTCATGAAAGAGATCAAGGAGGTCAAGCGCGATCGCATCAAGACCTACCTCGATTACGTGCCCACCGCCAAGTATTACGAGGGCTGCCAGGGCATCTGGACCGTGCCCTGCGGCATCGCCCTGCCCTGCGCCACGCAGAACGAGCTGCCCCTGGAGGGGGCCAAGGCTCTGGTGGAGCATGGCTGCTTCGCCGTGGCCGAGGGCGCCAACATGCCCTCCACCCCCGAGGCTGTGGCCTACTTCCAGGAGCACGGCGTCCTCTTCGGGCCCGCCAAGGCTGCCAACGCCGGCGGCGTGGCCACCTCCGGCCTGGAGATGAGCCAGAACTCCATGCGTCTGAGCTGGTCCTTCGAGGAGGTCGACCAGAAGCTCCACGGCATCATGACCAACATCTACCACAACTCCGCCAAGGCCGCCGAGGAGTACGGCATGCCCGGCAACCTGGTCGCCGGCGCCAACATCGCCGGCTTCCTCAAAGTGGCCGACGCTATGATCTGGCAGGGCGTGTCTTATTAAGCAAAGCGCTTATTAAAACGTATATGGTTTTACAGAGGGACGCGGTTGAACCGCGTCCCTCTGTTGCGTCGGCCACTGGGGCCCCATCACAGATGGGGCGGCGCGCTTGCGCCGTCCAAGCGTTTTGCCGCCAGGCAAAACCTTGATGCCGGGCGGATCCATTCCGCCCGAGCAGATGAAATCACCGGGGTCCCCAAAACGTCCTGCGTTTTGGGGCTGGCCGACGCCATGATCTGGCAGGGCGTGTCCTACTAAACATAACCGCCAAAACATATACCAGCTATCAGGGGGGGGATGCGGCGTTGCCGCTTGTTCGACGCGCTGAGGGGGATGCGGCAAAGCCGCATCCCCCCTTTTTACGCCCGAACCCGTTCGTCCAGCGAAGGGGTCGCGCGGTGCAGAAAGCCCGCCGGCAATGCCGGCGGGCTTTTTCTTCCGTCTTTGCAGCGCGTGGAACGCGCTCAGAGATTGGCGTCCAGCACCTGGGTGTAAGCCGCGGCAGGCATGGCCCCCACCTTGCGGTCAAACTCCTTGCCATCCTTCAGAAACACCACGGTGGGGATGCTCATAACGCCGAAACGCATGGCCAGGTCGGGCTCGTCGTCCACGTTCACCTTGCCCACCGTCGCCCGGCCCTCGTACTGATCCGCCAGGTGCTCCATCACCGGGGAGAGCATCTTGCAGGGGCCGCACCAGGAGGCCCAGAAGTCCACCATGGACACCCCGCTGGCCACCGCCTTGTCAAATCCGTCCTTGGTCAAATGAATGATCGCCATATCTTTTCTTCCTTTCTTCACTGGTTTCCGGCGGCTTCCTCCGCCGGCCACTGGTAGTCCTCCGCCCGGTCGCCGAACAGGGCGGACACCACCGCCGCGGCCTCCGGGTCGGCCACCTCATAGTATACCTCGTTTCCCGCCCGGGCGGCGCGCACCACGCCGGCGGCCTTCAGCCGCATCAGGTGCTGGGAGATACAGGACTGGGACTGGCCTGTGTTGGCCTCCATGCAGCCCACGTTGCGGCACCCGTTGATGAGCAGCCCCCGGACGATGCGCAGCCGCAGAGGGTGGGAGAGGGCTTTGAGCAGCTCCGCCTTCCTGGCGTAGCCCATCTCGTTCTCCATCTGCCTCACCTCATTCGCTGTTTCTAATATTATTATATTCAAATTTTCTAATATGTCAAGTCCTTTTTTTGCCGGCTTTCCATGTACAAAACCGCCCCGGCACAGGGTAAAATAGAGCATCACCCCGAAAAGGAGGCTTTCCGTCATGAAAAGCAAGTATTTGGCCCCTGAACAGATCGCGGGCTACGCGAAGCATCTCCGCACCGAGGAGCGGGCGCCCGGGACGGTGGAGAAATGCGTCCGGGACGCGCGGTCCTTTCTGCGCTGGCTGGACGGCCGGCCGGTGAGCCGGGATCTGGCCGCCCGGTGGCGGGATACGCTGGTGGAGCGGGGCCTCGCCCCGTCCACGGTCAACTCCATGGTCGCCGCCCTCAACGGCCTGTTCGCCCACCTGGGTCTGGACAAATGCCGGATCAAGTCCCTCCGGGTTCAGCGCCGTCTCTTTCGGGACAGCAGCCGGGAGCTGACGCGCCAGGAATACCGCCGCCTGCTGGACGCCGCCCGCGTCCGGGGGCAGGACCGGCTGGCCCTGCTCATGGAGACCATCTGCGCCACCGGCATCCGGGTGTCGGAAGTCCGCTCCATCACCGTGGAGGCAGCCAGGGCCGGCCGCACCGACATCTCCCTGAAGGGGAAGATCCGCACCATCCTCCTCCCGTCCAAGCTCTGCCGCAAGCTGCTGCGGTTTGCCCGGTAGCAAAAGACCGCCTCCGGCGAGATCTTTCTCACCAGAAGCGGGACCTCTCTCAACCGGCGGCAGATCTGGGCGGAACTCAAGGGGCTCTGCCGGCAGGCGGGGGTCGCTCCCACCAAGGTCTTTCCCCACAATCTGCGCCATCTGTTTGCCACCATATTTTATACGGCCTGCCGGGACATCGCCCGTCTGGCCGACGTGCTGGGCCACTCCTCCATTGAGACCACCCGGGTCTACCTCATCTCCTCCGGCGCCGAGCACGCCAGGCAGCTCGACGCGCTCGGCCTGGTGACTTAGGACAAAATCAATATTTTGTCTCTTCACCAGGCCGAAATCATCTCTTGATTCATATGTTTTTAGGAGATTATAACATACGAATCTTTTTTTGGCAAGATAATGATTATACATTGTAGGTTGATTGCGCAAAATCGGTAACAATATGCACAAAAACAAAACGCTGCAATCCTGTGCTGTTGCGGCGCCATGCTGTTTTGCGCATTTTCTGTTTTGCATCGTTCTCCACAGCCTTTCTGAACGGCTCGTGTGGTCAGAGACGCACGCCGAAGAAAAAGGGAGCGGACAAAATATTGATTTCGTACTTCGCCGGGCTACCCGGCGTTTTATTTTTTATGGCTAAATATTGATTTTGTTCCCTTGCCCCATGGTCAAGATCTGCGGATCTTCGACACGTTTTACTCAGGTCCTTTCGATATAATGAACTATCACGCCGCACAGGGGGAGAAACATGGTCCAGACAAAACGGCTCGGCGGCTTCGCCGCGTTGAATCTTGGTCTCATCGAGGACTGCTACAGCATGGTCACCCTCACAGCCGGGCCGGCCGGCGGCTTCTGCGGGGAAACCCGCGGCACGCTGCGCCGCTGCGCGGCCCAGGGCCGGGTGACCCGTGGGAAGGAGCGCTTCGGCCTTGTCCGCCTGCAGAAGGGCGCGGCCCACGCCTGTCTCTGGCTGCGGGACGACCGGGCCAATCGGTCCGACTGGGCGGACTGGTCCCTCTCTCACGAGGCCGCCGCCCTCCGGGCCGAGCACCTGGAGGGCTGGGACCTGGAGGGCGTATGGCGCCTTCAGGATGAAGGGCGCGGCCCCCGTCTCCGCCTGTATGACCTGCCGGACCGGCCGGAGGGCTTCGGGCAGGTGGTGGACATCGGCGACCGGGCGGGCCTTCTGGCCTTTGCCCAGGCGGTCAACAGCGGGGAGGCCGGGGCGGACACCCTCTACCGCCTCACCGCCGACATCGACCTGGGCGGCCGGGCCTGGACCCCTGTGGGCGCGGACCAGAACCACCCCTTCCTGGGCTTTTTCGACGGCTGCGGCCACCGCATCTCCAATTTCACCGTCCAGGCCGGCAAGCACCACCTGGCCGGTCTCTTCGGCTGCGTGGGCAGGGGCGGCCGGGTGTCCAACCTGGCGGTGGACTGCATGCTCCTGGGCCGCGGGACCTACGCCGCCCCTCTCTGCGCCATCAACGAGGGGGAGCTGGTCAACTGCACCGCCACCGCCCACAGCGCCCTGTCCCACTACACCGGCGGCCTGGTGGCCCAGAACAGCGGGTCGGTCTTCCGCTGCTCGGCCCTGGGGCGCATCGGGAAGGGGGCGCCCGTCCCCTGGTGGGCGACGGCCCTGCTCCTGCTGCTGCTGTGCTTCCCCCTGCCGGTCTACTTTGCCCTCACCGCTCAAGCGGCGGGGCCGGAGCTCTTCGCCCCCGTCATCCTGGACCCCAACGCCCAGCCTATCGACCCGGAGGAGAGCTATATCCCCGCCCCCGAGGAGGAGAGCGACACCAGCGCCAGCTTCATCATGAACGCGGAGATGTACGTCAGCGCGGAGAACTACGCCGGCGACATCGGCCTGCGCTGCCCCACCTGGAGCACCCGGGGCTTTGTGGCCACCGCCCGCCTGACGGCGGAGGACCAGGCCCGCATCGGCTACGCCGGCGACGGGGAGCCCGTCCCCCTGTACGAGTCGGGCCTCATCGTCCCCGGCTACGGGGTGGATGTGATCACCCTGGGCGCCCTGCCCGACGGGCGGCGGCTGCCCGCCGGGGAGTACGAGCTGTCCGTCCTGCTGGAATTCTACGACGTGGAGACCAACGAAAAATCCGCCGTGAACTCGGTGATCCCCCTGACGGTCACCGTGGGGTAAGTCCCGCCCGGAGAAGGAGGTGCCGCGGCATGAAAAGGAGATACCGCCCCCGCCGCCTGCTGCGGCGTCCCCGTCCCGCCGCCGGCAAACCCCGGCGGCTGGCGGCGCTGCTGCTCTGCCTGTGCCTGGTGCTGGCCCTGGTCCCGCCCCTGGCCCGGGCGGCGGGCTACGACGTGTCCTTCTTCAACTACGACATGACCCCCATGGAGGGCGACAGGTACGTTTATTCGGACGTGCCCGAGGGCGCGGCCCTGTACACGGCGGAAGAACTGGCGGAGGACGGGGTATCCTTCTCCCCCCAGGAGGGCTGCACCTGGTACCTCTACTACCCCGGCGGCGGGGAGACGGGATCCTTCGGGCCGCATGCCATCCCCGACCCGGCGCGGGAGGGGTACACCTTCCGGGACTGGGCGGTACAGAACGCCGCCGAGGGCAACATCTACACCGTCACCGGGAACACCGTCTACGTGGCCCGTTACGTCAGCGACGCCCAGTATGTCCTCAGCCTCTACTACCAGTTTGACAACGAGTCCCACACCGTGGCGGCCGAGACCGACTCCCTCCCCTTCGGCTGGGAGGACCCGGTCAGCATCCCCCTGCCTGACGACGCGGCCCTGGCCGGCCTCTCCCCCGTCATCCTTCCCGCCCTGGAGGGGGAGGAGGCCGAGGCGGCGGCAGCCTGGCTGACCCGCGCCATCAAGGACAACACCTTCTCGTGCATGATGAACGACGATCTGCTGGAGAACTGCCTCGCCGCCGGCTTCGTGGCCTGGGACGAGAGCGCAGGCGATTACCTGCGGGACGAGAACGGGAACATCCAGATCGGCATCCCCGTCACCTATCGGGTGACGGGCGAGGTGACGTTCACGGTGGCGTACTACCAGCAGAACGCGGAGGATGACGGATACACGCTTTTGGAAAGTCAACCCGCCTCCGTGGAGGGCACCACCGTGGTGCGCCTGACGGAGATGGAGGGGATGGTGCCCCAGTACCCCGGCTTCACCCTCACCACCCCCTCGGCGGAGGACGCGGAGCGCTACACCGTCAACGCCAACGGCTCCACCACCATCAACCTCTATGGGCGGGATGTAACCTGTCTCAGAATTTGCGGTGCTATAAACAAGGTAAGCGGCCTCCCATGGGCTGGGAGGCCGCGCAAAATGATCAGCTTATGTTGAAATCCATTTTTGTGGTGTAATCCTCTGCGATATCTTTTTCCACATCCCCTGCCGTGGAATGCGCGGCGAAACCCGGCTGCTGCTCCGCCGACATCTGTTGGACAAACTGAACGCGCCGGCACACAGTCTCCGCGATGGCGTCGATGCGCTCCTCGCCCACGATCTCCTTTGCCTGGGCAGATGACATGATTTGATAGACAAGATCCTTTCCGTCATCCAGTGCGGAAAAGTCAATCCACGCCAGAGAGGAAACCAGTTGCAGCTGTTCCTCGTGCGTCTTTTTGAAGGGCTTGCAGACCACGTCCCGTCCCGATCGGATCTGGGATGCCGTCTTGTCATACCCCAGGGAACTGCCGCTGTCAAAAATGGGCGCTATCCCCAACCACTCTAACGTCTCCGCGTTGCGGAGAACCCCGAAGTTATTAAAATGCCGGTCCTCATTGGCGATGAGGTAGTCCAGCACAATCATCCGATCCAAGGCTGGGATCACATCGGGTATGCCAAGGCTCTGGCAGCAATTTACGAAGTGCTGATAGACGGACACGCTGTTGCTCTTCTTCTGTGTCTGCATGATCCGCCACGCGCTGATCAATTCGGTGTCCTGTGTCACAAAATCTTCGCAGACACTGTAAGGGCGGCCTTCGCTCCAGATGACGGAATAAGGGACATGCGGAATGCCGAGGGACTGCATGATATCGCTGGCAATGACCTCGTTAAAAGGCTGCTGTTGGAAGGGATTGCTTCCGCCCTTGATGAGACACCGTTTGCCATGGATGATCTTCCAGCGTTTCTTCAAAAATCCATCTGAGGTGTTGTCCGGGGAGCTGAAGTCAAATTCAGGTTCTCTCTTGGGTCGGCCAAACAGCACGTCACCCATATCATCGGAAAAGGGATTGTCAAAAAAATTGATCTGCTCCCAGGTCAGGCCGGAGCCACGTGGGCAAATCCAGTACTGATCGGAGAGGCTCAGCCCATAACAGCGAAGCAGGAGCAGCTTGGTATTGGGTATATCCAGGCTCTCCAGTGCCTGCTGAATGCCAGAACGGCTGGCCGGAATGGAGCGGTCGCCCCACCAATCATTGAGGGCCCCGCGGTCCGCCGTCCCCTTTTGGAAGGAAACTCCAACCGGCAAATGCTCCGGCGCTGATACGGCATCAATTCTGCGGATAAACCCTGTGGCATCATCCAACTCCAATTCTGCCACAGCCAGCCTCTTGTGCATCAGTGTGCATACCAAAGGGTCTCCCTCCTTTTTCTGTTTTCTGCATTTTAGCATAACACGGGTTGTTATGCAAATCAAAGCTGTTTGCCCCTGGGCAATGGGCCGATTGATCGTTCTTTAGATCTCCCCCTCCCCCGCCCACTTCCCTGCAGAAAAGGCTGGGGAGGTCTCATTGGGCAGATTGAGCAATCCCTTTGTAGCTCATTTCCAGTAGCTCCGCAGCCGCCTTGGAGCTCTCTACCCGAATTCGGAGGTTCGGCCTTGCAATGATGATCTCCTGCAAACCGTGCTCTCCAGGTCTTTCTGGCAATACCGCTTCGCATCGGATGCAGGCCGGATTTACTATTTTCCGTGCAAAGGCACCTCCTCAGCAAGGTCAGTCATCTCAGAAATTGCGGCGGTATAAGCAAAGAAAGGCTAAATGATAACAATATGATAAATCTTCCCCTTTACCCTGGCTATTTCTCGTTTCTGTGGTATTGTGTGTTACTGAAAAAGGAGGCGATTTCAGATGGGCAAGCGCAGGCCGTCCGGCGACGGCATGGTGCGGAAGCGGGAGGATGGGCGCTGGGAGGGCCGCATTGTGGTGGGCCACAAGAAGAACGGCGGTTCCATTTTCCGCTATCTGTCCGCCGAGACGCAGAAAGAGCTGATGAAGCAGCTGCACCGCAGCATCGAGGAATACCGAGGCATCGATCTGAGTGAGGATAGCAAAATGCCTCTGGGGCAGTGGCTGGATCGCTGGCTGGAGAAATATATCGCTCCCACCGTGCGGGAGACCACCTTGCGTAACTATCGGAAGCTCATCGACAGCTACCTCAGACCCCGACTGGGGGAGAAGTCAGTCTGCAAAATTTCCCCGGCTGATGTCCGGGGTCTTTACCGGGAGCTTCTGCAGAACGGCAGGGTAAGAGAGCACCCCCGATACGGATACAGGCTGTCCGGCTGCACGGTCCGCAAGCTCCACGGGGTATTCCGCCAGGCCATGGATGCAGCGGCACGGGAATGCCTGACAGCCCGGAATCCCACGGATGGAGTAACGCTCCCCAGGAAAAAGGCCACACCCAAGCAGGTCCTCAACGACGAGCAGCTGGACCGCTTCCTGGAGGAGATCAAAAAGGACGAGATCTGGTATGACTTCTTCTATACAGAGCTGACCACCGGCCTGCGCCGGGGAGAGATCTGCGGGCTGAGATGGACGGACTTCCAGATGGGAAAGGGGACATTGGCCATCCGCCGCACCGTCCACCAGAAGCCGGGCGGCGGTCTGTCGGTCGGGGAACCCAAGACCGGGCAGGGCAGCCGGGTGATTACGCTGCCGCCCAGCACAGCCCAGCTTCTGGCTGAACGACAACGTCGCTCTGTCTCCCAGTGGATCTTCCACACTCCCCTCTGCCCAGAGCAGCCGGTCCACCCCGGAAGCGCCTACCGCCGCATGAAGGAACTTCTGATACAAGCCCGGCTGCCCAGCATCCGCTTCCACGATCTCCGCCATACTTTTGCCACCCACGCGCTGGCCAGCGGGATGGACGCCAAGACTCTGTCCGGGATCCTGGGACATACGAAAGCCTCCTTCACCCTGGACACCTACACCCATGTCACCGGGGATATGCAGAGGCGTGCAGCGGAGATCGTGGGAGACTTTATGATTGAGATGTTAGGAGATGATCTAAAGCCATGAGAAAGCGGAGAAAACAGGGCGAAGGCCGTGTCCATCTGAGAAAAGATGGGCGCTGGGAGGGAAGGTATGTCATCGGATATGATGCAAAGGGTCTTCCCAAGACGAAAAACGTCCTGGCCAAGAGTAAGTCCGAATGTCTGGAAAAGCTGAAGCAGCTCCGGGAGTCCTGCAAAATGGGCAAAGAGGAGCATGGCATTGGGAAAGAGCCGCTCACCTTCGGCGCATGGCTGGACTACTGGTATCAGAATCACAGCAGGCCTGGGCTTCGGATCACCACACAGAAGAACTACGAAAATGGCATCTATCGGCATCTGATCCCCGCGCTGGGACAAATTTCCTTGGACAAGCTGACAACAGGTGAGCTGCAGCAGTACTATACCGACTTGAAGGACCACGGCCGGCTGCTCCGGGCGGAATTGTACGGGGAGGGGCTGTCCAATCGGACGGTACGGGGCATCCATGCAATCTGCCAGGCCGCGCTGGAGCGGGCAGAGGGAGAGGGGCTCATCTTCGGAAACCCGGCGCTGGGCTGCAAGCTACCGCCCAAAAAAGGGAGGGAGCAGAATACACTGACCCAGGAGGAGATCCAGCGATTCCTGATCCAGGCCAGGGAGGAGGGCTGCTATGAGCTGTTCCTGCTGGCCCTGTCCACCGGCATGCGCCGGGGCGAGATTCTGGCCCTCCAGTGGGACGATCTGAATCCCAGAACCGGGGCCCTCCAGATCGCCAAGCAGCTCCAGCGCATCGGGGGCAGGCTGGTTCTCACGGAACCCAAGACCAGGGCGGCGATTCGAACGGTGATCCTGCCCCGGCCCGTCTTGAAGGTGCTGGAGGACTATCGGAGACGGATGGAATTCCCCTCCCGCTGGATGTTCCCCTCGCCTGTGAAGGAGGACGCTCCGCTGGACCCGGCCTCGGTACGGAAGCGGCTGAAACGGGTATTGGAGCGGGCCCAGTGTGACCGCGCGAGATTTCACGATCTCCGTCATACTTTTGCCACCATGGCGCTGGAGCACGGGATGGACGTCAAGACGCTGTCCACCATCATCGGCCACGTATCCTCATCCACAACACTGGACATCTACACACACATCACAGACGAAATGCGGACTTCGGCGGCGCTGAAGATCGACCGGGAAATCGGCAGGGCGGCGAACACTGGAATGGAAGAGGCCACGATACAAGAAGCAGTTCCTAAGCGCACTCCCTCCTTCCAGCCGTATAAGGGAAAACGCCGCAAGCCAGGCACCGGCTGTATCTCCCAGATCAACGACCATCTGTGGGAGGGGCGGTACTCGCCGGTGTGGCCGGACAGGGTAAATCGGCCCCGCAATATCTACGCCCATGACCGGGAGACCTGCGAGCAGCGCCTGGCGGAGCTGATTGCCCAGACCAAAGCGGAAATCGCCGCCGAAAAGGCTCGGCGGACAAGGGATCGGCATCCCGCATGAGGGCAGATAAAAGCCGCGCTTTCAGGCAAACGCCCAAAGCGCGGTTTTCCTGTCTGTGGTGGGGCTGTGGTCAAAAGGGAAACGGCCAGAAAAGGGAAAGCGAAGAAACAACTTTCAAGGCAAAAAGCCAGACAAAAGCAAAGAAAAATCCGTCAAAATCGAACGATTTTGACGGATTTTGGTCCGAGTGTCATTAAAGGATCTGTGGAAATCCAGTAATAGCAATGGTTTGTGAGCAGCGAGTAAGGCGATTATCCAAAATATAAGGGGCAGATCAATTTTGATATTGAACTGCCCCTTTGCCATACCTTTTCTTCTTGTATTAAAGATTGTCATTCTGAATTCTTGTTAAACATATAGTATCGTAAATTTCACATCGTGTTGCGTCCTCTGGTATCACAAAATCAACTTTGTTAGATTAAAATGAAGTGAAATGTGCAACAATTCTCCATGTGTATTCATATTATGCCGCAGATTGGTTACTTAGTTACTCAAATTAGGCAATTTGGTAGACAATGCCGAAAGGTGTGTGGTATTATAATGAAAAAAAGACTGTGGGAGGGTGCACATATGGATACAAGTGAAATCAAAGCCATATTGGATGAAGATTTTGAGAATCTCCTACGCCGATTAAATGTGTATGATGCTGTGGTAAATGGAACAGTTACATGTGAATATTGCCACGAAGGTATTACCTTAGATAACATTTCTATGGTGTTTCCCAAAAATGGTCAGGTGTGTTTTTGCTGTGACAAAAAAGAATGTACTGAACAGTTGATGAAGCAAAGGGGAATTCTTGAATGAATCCAACAGAAGTGACAACAACAGGTGCAACTGCGTGGGATTTTTTGATTGCCATGCGTTTCCCAATTTGGATAGTCATAATCTTAATTGTGGTTGTCTTTTGTATTGCAAACGCTGATAAACTTTTGGCTATAAGTGGTGCCATTGCTGGTTTATTTAAAAATATCTCTAAAGGCGCTAACAAAAAATATATATCTGCAAGCATTCGCAGTAGCGTAATTGCAGCCTCGAAAAGAATAGGAACATCAGAAAATGGTGTACTGCCTAATGATTTGAAAATAAAATGGGCAGATAATGATGATGTTCAGTCCTTTTTTGATGACGATTGTGTTGTAGTCCGTCTAAGGAAGAATATAGATCCTAATGAGAATTATGTAAATATAATTTATCAATTTGTTGCAAGCGGATTATTAAAAAATCAGAAGCACTATTTTGCTCCTGATATAATGACGGCCTCTACATTGCTAGTTACGCAAAAAATCGTGGCATTGTCAAAACCTAGTGCAAACGCCTATTTTGTAAAAAACATATTTAATCCGGCTGTTGAAGAAGCTGAAGATGTAAGTGAAGATTTTAACCAACTAAAACGGATTGATTTCAATGGTATGCTATTCAACATTTACTTAAATGAGCTAATGAAAGCTGCTTCAACAATCGCTGGAGAAATACCAGATCCTTGCTTAACTGCTGAGAGTGCTGAACTGTTACGATTCTTGTATAGGATTGCGAGTAGGGGGCCAGAAGATTTCATTGACCTTAATTACAAAGGTGTTTATTTCAAAATTGGTATTATTCTTGCTGCGAATGATGAGACATTAAGTCAATCGGGTTGGGCGAGCCATTTTCATTATGCAAAAAAGCTGTTAGATAAAGGCTATGATACTCTCTATATATTTGGAATAGGGAGAAAAATGAAAACAGCAACGAAAATAGCCTATGCTGTAAAAGATGCTGATGATCGCATTGTTCGTACAGTTACTCACCAATATCGACATGTAAATTCTGAGACAGGGTGGCGTACAACTGCAGTTTGTGTTGAACTAGATACATATTGATAGCATTTTAAGCGCCGTCCAACAGGACTACGGGCGGCGTTTTTATATATCACAACAAGAAAGAAGGGGTGCTAACCAACAGGCCAGCCATCGGGCTGGCTTTTTCTATTTCACAACGAAGGAGGTTTTTAGATGGCTGACGATAAAAAGAATATTCCCGACGCCGGGAAGGTAGACGATCCTCCCAAGCCGGGAAAGGTAGAGCCGGTCAAAGCTGATCCCCCGGTGCAGGATCAGCCCGCCCCGGCCAAGGCGGAGGCTCCCGTGACAGAAGATGTGTCCAAGGTGGTAACGCCCCCTACGACGGAAAAGCCCGTTGAGGGAAAGACAGTTCCCGACCCTGCGGCGGAGCAACCGGCTCCGGTGGGTAAGGAGGCTCCCAACGCCAAGGACGCGCCTGCTCCGTCTGAGGAGGGTGTGCCGCAGCCGGGCAAGGACGAGAAGCAGACCACGATCCCCGGCATGGGAGATCCCGCCCCCGCTGGAAAGGTGGTGGATTTTACTGCTGCCCGGGAAGGAGCGGCGAAGGGCAAGCCCCCGGAAAAAGCTGCGGCCCCGGATAAGGGCAAGCAGGCGGATAAAGCGAAGGATGCGGCCAAGCCCCGCAGGGGCCGCCCACCCAAGGCTGACAAGGAAGCCCCCGACAAGGCCAAGCCGCAACCTCGGGACAAAATGTCCCAAAGCAAACCGCCTGCCGGGAAAGACTCTCCCGCCACTGCGGAGGGCCCGGCTGCAACTGAACAGCCGCCCGCCCCTCGGGATGCTACCCGTGGCGTGAAAGAGGAGATCGTGTATCTCAATCTTTCGGAACTGCACCCATTCAAAAATCACCCCTTTGGCGTCCGAGACGATGCGGAAATGCAGGGGCTGGTGGAGTCGGTCAAGGCCGCTGGGGTCAATCAGCCTGCGCTGGTGCGGCCCCGCGAGGGTGGCGGATATGAGATCATCGCTGGACACCGCCGCCAGCGGGCCAGCGAACTTGCTGGGTTTGTCAATATGCCCTGTATCGTCCGCAACATGACCGATGACGAAGCCATCCTCGCCATGACGGACGATAACCTGCGGCACCGGGAGAAAATTTTGCCCACGGAAAAGGCCGCTGCGCTGAAACAGCAGGTGGAGGCCATCAAGCACCAAGGAGCCCGGCCCGGCGAGGATGACCGGGACGCCGGAAAACGCTCCACACAAATCGTCGGGGATCGCAACGGCATGAATTACAAGCAGGTGCAGCGGTATATCCGCCTGACCGAGCTTGTCCCTGATCT
>CALXEB010000009.1 GCA_944387215.1 uncultured Flavonifractor sp.
CTTCGCTCGGATATTTTTTCTGGGCATAGCTAAAGCTTTTTGGAACCACCGGCATTGCCGGTGGTTTTCTTTTACAAAAAGTCCCGCCGCCGAAGGCCCTCCCTCGGCGGCGGGGCTTTCGTTCTCCCGGCCCTAGTCCGTTTCTTCCTCCACCATCTTTTCCAGCTCCTCCCACGTCGGGGAAAGGGCCTCGATGTCTCCCCAGGTGTCGAACCGGGCCTCCATCAGCGCCCAGGTGATGTACCAGTACACATACTCGATGCCCAGGTGGGCGGGGAGGATGCTCTCGATGATGGCCCGCATCTCCTCAAACCCGTCGGGAATGCCGGGCACGTCGGGGAAGCGCACCGTCACCTGCCCCGCCGTGCCGGTCTCCTCCGCCACGGCGTTGATGCCGCAGCCCTTTAAGTTGTCGTTGATGGCCGCCAGGGTAAAGCTGTCTCCGCCGATGCGCAGCAGGGCGGCCAGGGCCTCCCTGCGCCGCTTCAGGCTGTCGGTCACCGGCTTTCGGGCCAGCAGGGCCTCGATGGCCTCCAGGCCCCGGCCCTCCGCCGTGGACACCAGCATCTCCTTTTGAGTGTCCTCCAACCGGGCCATGACCGCGTCCAGGGCCGCCCCCTGGGCGTCCAGTTCTCCGCCGTTGGCCGTCCCCTCCAGCCGGTACACCCGCAGAGGGGCCAGCAGCTGCCGCAGATAGTCCCCGTGCCCGCTCATGCGTCCGCCCCCAGTTCCGTCACCGCCACGGAGGTCAGCCGGGGCAGGGTGCCGCTGTCCACCGTCACGTCGGCGGCGGGGGTGTCCAGGACGTAATTTTTGACCCCGTCCACCGAGAAGATGATGTCTCCCAGCTTGGCCCGCAGCACGTCCTGGCCCAGCAGTCTGCCGTCGAACCAGCTCTGGACCGCCTGCTCCGCCGCCTGGCAGACGCTTTCGCAGTCCCGGCCCTCCTCCGGCTGGACACGGGCGGTCACCGTGATCGGTTCCACCTCCGGCGCCTTCACCTGCACGTCCACGGCGATCTCCCGCCGGGCCTCAAAGTAGTCCTCCACTTCCGTCAGCAGGCTCTGGTCGGGCACCCCCGCCGCCGTGGTGATGACCACATCCACCGACCCCACGCCCCGGGGCCGCGGGATCACCGACGCTGCCGCCACCTGGGGGAAGGACATGGCCCCCTGCTGGTAGAAGGCGGCGTTGGCCCCGTTGGGCATGCGCTGGTAGGTCTCCAGCACCCGGGTCCGCAGGGCCTCATCCTCCTCTTCGTCGGTGCCGCCGGAGAAGCCCGCCGGGTTGGTGCAGCCGCTCACTCCCACCGGGGCCACCGCCATGGCCCGGATGGTCCCCGCCGCCGCATTGCCCGCCGCCCCCGGCTCCACCGCCCGGGCGGACACATCTACCGCGGTCTCCCCGGCCTCCAGCACCGCCTCCTGGGTGGTCTCGAACCGCACCCCGCCCGCCGTCAGACATATCGTCCCCGCCGGGACGGCCAGATCGGTGGCGGCGGCGCTGTCCGTGGAGAAGCGGATGGTCCCCTGGGCCGCCGTGGCCTGCCGCCGGGCAAGGCCCCGGAGCTGGGCGTGTTTGTCCAGAAACTCCCCCGCCGCCGTCTGGGGGAAGCACTGCCGGTCCACCCATTCCGCCTGCACGTACAGTCCATAGATCTGGGCCGCCACGGCGTACAGCCGCACCGCCATGTCTCCGTCCCCCCGGAGGGCCGTGCCGGTCTCCTCCTCAAAGCACGCCGCCATCTGCTGGTAGATCTCCTCCACCGTCATACGCTCACCATCCCTC
The DNA here is from genome assembly GCA_944387215.1 of uncultured Flavonifractor sp. Taxonomy (GTDB): domain Bacteria; phylum Bacillota; class Clostridia; order Oscillospirales; family Oscillospiraceae; genus Flavonifractor. The sequence continues at coordinate 1,789 of CALXEB010000009.1, forward strand.
TATCTCCATCGTCAGTTCCAGCGTCTCTCCCCGGTGCTCCAGCAGTACCCGGAGGCTGTTCCCCTCCAGCTCGGCCCCCGTTACCGTCAGATCCGGCTCGTCCGCCAGGGCCTGGGCCGCATACTGCCGGGCCATGCCCGCCCGCTGGGAGGGCTTTTGCCGCCCCAGCAGATGCAGCCCGCTACCCAGCTCCGGCAGCAAGGGAAAGTTCCCCCGGGGAATGGCCAGCTTCCACAGCACCCGCTGCAGCAGCTCCTCGCTCCCCTCCGCCCGGCGGAAATCCCCCCGCTCGTCGGACACATAGTCCCCGTCCCGCACCATCAGTTCCATGCTCACACCGCCGTCATGACCGCCCGGCCGTTCAGGGTCATGCTCCCGGTCACGGCCACCGTCCCGTCCATCCTCAGCCGGATGGATGCCTCCCCGTTGTGGATGAGCACCTCTCCCGGCTCCAGCTGCCACTGCTCCCCGCAGAGCGCGCCGGCCACGCAGGGGGCCTCCCCCTGCTGGCCCGCCTTGATCACGAGCACCTGCTGTCCCGGGGCGGGCCGCCACACATAGCCCCCCGGCCCGAACACCGGCAGGGCCCTGCGCTCTCCGTCCAGATACGCCCCCGCCGGGTCTCCGCCCAGGGTCGTTTCGCCTACCAGCGCGGCGGCCCGCTCCCGTTCTCTTCTCCTCTGTTCCCGCTCAGAAAGCCACATACCCCGCACTTCCTCTCTTCCTGCGCACATCCGCGCGGGGCCCTTTCGCCCCGCCTGCGTCCGCTCTATTTCAAAACCTCCGGCTCCCCCAGGGAGAGCCTGGTATACCGTCCCTGTTCGTCCAGCCCGCAGGTCATCTCCGCCACCCGCCAGAGCCCCCGGCCCGTCCCCCGGGCCAGGTCCACCTCCACCAGCTCTCCCGGCCAGGCCAAAAAGCTGCCCGGCAGTTCGAGTTCCAGCCGCCGCAGCTCCTCCCGGGCCCTTGTCAGCTGGTACTCCCCGGAGTAGCGCATGGCCTGATAGGTGCTCCGCCCGGGCATGGTGAGCACCCGCCGGCTCATCCCGCCCCGGCGGGCGAAGTCGGCCTCCTCCACCGTCCGCACCGCCTGGGTGGTGCGATCCCGCACCAGCACCTGGGACAGCACGCCGTACCGCTGATCCCGCAGGGTGAGGGCGGTCACCGCCGCCCCCGCCCCCAGGCGCAGCCCCGCCGTCTCCGGCCAGGGGCCCACGTCCAGCCGCCCCTGCCGGTCGAACCGGGGGGTCACCCCGCCGTAGTACCGGCAGAACTGGTACACCACCTGCCACTCGCTGCTGCCGGTCTCCACCACGAAGCCGGGCACCGCCGGCAGCCGCTCCCCTCCCGACAGGCAGTTCACGCCGTATGGGGTCACGTGGTCCCGCAGGATGTCCTGCCAGGTGGCCACCTGGTACTCCATGCCCAGGGCCTCGTTGTCCAGCAGCCGGGCGGCCATGCTCCTGCCCGACACGGTGAGAAAGCCGCCCCCGCCGTTCCACCCCCGCTCACACTCGTCCACCACCCCGGTGAACACCGTCTCCCCGTCCTCCGCGGCGGTAAAGGTCACCGCCTCCGCCAGGGGGTCCTCCCCCTCCGGCTCCCACAGGCAGGTGAGCAGAAAGCTGTCGCAGGGGCTTCCCATGCCGTACTGGAATTTCCATCCCGTCACGTCCGGCAGGGCGATCCTCCTGCCGTCCCAGCATGTCAGCGCTCCCGTCATCTCACGCCACCCGCACTTTCTCCCCCACCAGGATCAGGTTGGGGTTTTTGATCTGGGGGTTGAGGGCGATGAGGGCGGTCAGGCTCATGCCCTGCCGCCGGGCGATGTCCCACAGGGTGTCCCCCTTCACCACCGTGTACCACCGCTCCCCGGCGGCGGTCCCGGCGGCGCTGCCGCCGCCCCCTGCCGCGCTCCCGCCGGAGACCGCAAGGCCCGTGTCGTGCCCGTCGTATCCCTCCCAGAAGGTGAATCGGTAGGCCACATAGTCCGCCCGCGGCTCCTGGGTGAGGGAGAGCTCCACAAAGTATGCCCTGGAGGTCTGCCACACCGGGTGGACCAGCAGGCCCGGCCCCTCGTCGTAAAACACGGTGGCCAGCTTCTTGAACTCCCGATAGGCGTCCTCCCCCACGAACTCCCCTTCCCCGCTCATCACCCGGTGGCCCGGCCCCAGGTCCTGGAGGCAGTAGCGGCCGAAGGGCACCTTGGCCGCCCCCATTTCCCGCTGGAAGGAGATGGCGTATATCCTGGGGTTGTGGGGCCAGATATAGTCCTTATACCGCATGGATGCCAGTTTCACAGCAGTTGAAACCCCCCGTCAAATCGTCTCGCGTCCCGGCGGAACGCCCGGTCCAGCCCCTCCGGGCCCCAGGCCGCCCCTCCGGGCCCGGCTGGCCGGAGGGCCGCCACCCGGGTCTCCGCCGGCGGGCGTGCCGGCTGGGCGGCCAGGCTCTCCCGCAGCGCCCGGTCCGCCCAGGCCGCGGCGTCTCCGGCCGCCGCCCGGACTGGGGCAAGCTCCGCCATCCCTGCGGCAGCCGCCTCGCGGAGGAAGAGGGCGGCGGTCTCCCCCGCCCCCTGTGCCGTCTCCGCCCCGCCGGCGTCCAAGTCCGCGCTGCCCAGGGCCTCAATGTCCCCGCCGCCTGCGGCGGACCGCTCTCCCTCAGGCAGCCCGCCGGCCTGGCGCAGGGCGAGAGCGCCCCAGCCCCGGGCGGCGGCAGGCCGCCCGCCAGGCCCGCCTGTCTCCGTCCCGCCTGCCGTACCCGGGCCGCCCGCCGCGTCTGCGCCGTCCGCCGCCTCTCCCGGCAGGACAAGGCTCTCCGCCCCGTCCACCCGCCAGGTCAGGTCCTCTGTCCGCGCCGGCTCCTGCTCCCGCAGCAGCGCTTCGATGTAGTCCGTCAAGGCCTCTCCCCCCGCTTCAGCCGCTCGTACCGCGCCTCGTCAAAGGCGGCGTTGTGCCCTTCCGTCCACTCTCCCGCCGGGGCGCCGCACACCGGGCACCGCGCCTCCTCCGCCCGCTGCCGGCACCGGGGGCACAGCCGGTCCAGGGCCTCCTCCCGGTCCAGCATCAGGTTGAGGGCGCACCAGAGGTAGTCCCGCGCCTTCATATCCTTCGCCCTGTCCTCCGTGGGAAGGGCGTGGAACGCCCGGAGCACACGCCAGCGAAGGCGCTCATAAGGCGTGTGCTCCAGGCTTTTTTTGCGGGCATAGCCGCCTCCTCCCCGTTTTCAGGGGAGGGATTCTCCCCCCTGTCGAAGGCGGCCCATCTGCCCGCCAGGTCCCCGATCTCCCGGGCGCTCATGCCCGCCAGGGCAGCCCGGCCGCTGTCGAATACCGGCCCGCCATCCCGCTCCAGGGCCCGGGAGAGCAGGCAGGCGTTGGCGCACAGGGCCAGTTCTTCCCCGCCCTGGGCCAGCTCCTCCGCCTCCCGCCGGGCCTGGAGGACTTCCAGGGCGGACAAAAGCCGCAGCGTCCGTCCATCCTCCAGCCTCAGCCGCTCCATCCCCTCCAGCAGCCCCATGCTCACACCGCCGTCTCGATCCGCCTGGCGGCCACGATGGTGATCTTCTCCACCACCATGGCTCCCAGCTGGCCGTTTTCGTCGATGTCGCTCCACTGGCAGCCGGAGTAGATGATCTTTCGGTCCGGCTTGCAGATCACCAGGCTGAAGTCCTCCAGGTCATGGAAGTTGATGCCGTCCCGGATAGCCTCGTCGGTGGCGTACAGCCGGGTGAGCTCCAGCACATGGCTGCGGGGCCCCGGGATGGTGGCCACCGGCTCGTCCTCGCCAAAGGCCTCCACGCTCCGGCTGGACCGGCTGGTCCTGGCGGCGTAGCTCTGCACCACCGCCACCTTTTTCCCGTCCACCTCCAGATAGATATCGCTGCTGGTGGGAAATCCCGTGATGTTCATTTCCATTCCTCCCGTCCAAACCGTCCTCCGGCGAAGCGGAGCCGCCGGAGGACGCCGCTGTTTTCAGGCCGCTTACACCGTGATATGGGCGCTCAGCCAGATCTGGTTGAGCCCGTGGGCCACCGTGAAGGAAAACTCCACCACGCACACGGTGGGGTTTTCCGCATCCGCGGTCACCGTCACGTTCTCATAGCCGGTGATGATCTCCTGCGCCAGCTTGTTTTCCAGCTCCAGGATCACCTGGGAGCGGATGGCCCCCCGGCTCTGCTCGGTGTTCTTGCTCCGGCGGAACCGGCTGCGCAGGGAATTGCGGATGGTGGGGATCACGTCGTCCACGATGCGGATGGTGGTCAGCTCCCGCCAGGTGGCGTCCGCCGCCTGGCCGGACTTGGTCCGGGTGGTCACTCCCCTTACCACGCTGACCACGCCCGCCACCCGCTCCACCGGGGTGACGCCGCCCCGTACCAGCGTGTCGATGTCCGCGTCCCCGTACTGGGCCTGGAGCGCGCCGATGCCTTTGAGCTCTGCGCCTCCCAGGGGGACGGCCGGGTCGCGCTCCCCGGCGATGGCCCCCGCCACCGCCGCGGCCACCGCCGCGCCGGCCTTCTCGTCCAGCGGAGCCGTCAGCACCACCCGCTCGCTGTTGATCGCCGCGGCAAAATTTGTCAGGTTGGTTACCGGATCGTTGCTTTTACCCCGCACCACCGCGATGCGCTCCCGCCGGTTGGCGGAGGCCGCCTCCACGCTGTCGCGCAGGTCCTGCTGTACGTCAATGGAATCGCTGTCGCACACCACCACCGCGATATCCTCTTCTCTCTCCAGCACCGCGAAGGCCTCCTCGTACCCGTCCGCGTCCTCTACCGGCACGGCCTTCACCCGGGCCGCCCCGTTAAGCAGCAGCAATCGGATCAGCTCCGTCATCTGCTCCTCCGCGCCAAAGACGGCCGAGGCATCCTCATACCGGGTAAAGGTATACAGCGTGCCGGCGGTCCCCTCCTCGCACAGGGCGGCGATGCCCACCGTCTGCCCGCTGCCGCTGCTGCTGACCACGGTGGAGGCGTCATACTGGGAGTATACCCCCGGCCGCTCATGGGTCGTGATGCTCATAACCTGCTCTCTCCTCTCACGATAAAGTCCGAAAAGCTTCCGCCCTCCTCCGCCACGGCATAGAGGTAGCCCTGGCACCGGGCCTCCACCGCCCGGCGGCAGAGCCCGGCCTCCCGGTCGAACTGGGTCTCCCCGCAGGAGAGCTCCAGCAGCTTCAGTCCCGGCGGCCCGCCCTGCTGAAGGGCCTGGGCCAGCTTGTCGAAGGCGGTCTGGATGGCCTTTGCCCCTCCCGGGCCCGGGGCGTAGAGATCCAGGCCGAAGGTGAGCTCGATGCGCTTTCCATACAGCTCCTGCCACACGCCGCGCGTCTCATCCAGCCGCTCCCCCAGGTAGTCCTGGAAGCCCCCCGGCCCGCCCTGGCAGGCCCGCACCGATACGGCACACACCGCCCCCGTCCTCCGCGGCCGCTCCTGGGCGGGATAGGCGCACACCGCCTCCACCCCGTTCTGGGTCAGGTGCTCCGCCATCCGCTCCCGCACCTGCTTCAGTTCCATCTCTCTTCCTCCTGTAAAGCCTTCCCCTTGGGGGGAAGGCGGCGCGAAGCGCCGGATGAGAGGGCGATCCCCGCCCCCTCACGTCTCTCCGTCGCCCTCCGTCTTCTCCCGCGCCCTGGGGGCCAGCAGAGCCCACCAGTACACGGTCTCATCTCCCACGCATACCGGCTGGGCCGCCCGCAGGTCGAATCGGAACCCGGCCCACGCCACATAGCCGTCCTTGAAGTCGGTGAGCGCCACGTCCGCCGGGCCCAGGTAGAGCCACCTGTCCCTTCGGGTCTCGCCCAGCGGGGTAGGCAGGTTCTGGAACCAGTCCGTTCCCGTCTCCAGCGCCGGCTGGAGAAAGGCCATGCAGGCGGTCTGCCTGCCGTCCTGCACTACGGTCACACTCTGTCCATACCGCCCCAGGATCCAGTTCCACGCCCCGCTCATCCCGGCACCCCCCGAAAGGAGAATCCGCCGTCGGCCAGCCAGGGGGCCAGGATCTCTTCCGCCTGCTCCCGGAGGGCGGCGGCCCGGGTCCCGCCGCCTTCGGTCTGGATGCTCACACTGCCGGCGGTGAAGCGCTCCACCCCGCCGCCTGCCTCCAGCCCCGCCAGGGCCGTCCAGGCGCAGGCCAGGGAGAAGGCCTCGCCGCAGTCCTCCGGCGAGACTCCCTCCCGCAGCCGCCCGGCCAGCCGGGTCCAGGCCGCCTGACACAGGGCCTGCAGTGCCTCCTCCTGCCCCTGGGGCACCCGCCCCAGGGCCTTGGCCAGCGCTACGATCTCATCCATCAGGCCGACTCTCCCAGCTCCAGCACCTTGGCCGCGTCGGCAAACAGCTTGGCAAAGCCGGATATGCTGGTGATGGCCGCCCGCTCCAGCTGCCGGTCGATGAGCTTGTCGTACTCCACCAGCACGTCGGAGCCCTGCACCATCTCCAGGGCATACCGCTTGTCCAGGCCGATCATGGTGCCGTCGTCCAGGGCGGAGGTACGCAGCAGCGTGGCCCCCAGGGGAGTGGTCAGCTTGCCGGTGCCCTGGAAATTGAGCCCCGTCATGGGATCCTGGAACTCATCCATTTTCAGCAGCTGCCGCATCATGTCCCCGCTGACCAGCAGGGTATTCATCTCATAGGGGTCAAACTGCCCCCAGAAGTCCACCAGCTCGTCATAGGTCAGCTTGCCGGCGGTGCCCCCGATGGGGGCGGTCCCCACAGTAAAAGTCTCGGCGGGGTTCTCGTTGCCGTCCCCGTCCAGCAGCACGCCGATGGCGTCCTCCAGGTGCATCCGGTTGATGTGGGCGCCGATCTGCCGCAGGGTGACGGAGAACAGGTCCAGCTTCTGATAGCGGATGGCCTCGTAGGAGGCCACCAGCATCCGTCCACGCTTGTGGAGCTTCACCAGGTTCTCCTGGGTGACCACCTGGGTCTGGGGAATGGCCGCCCCCTCCTCCACCCGGCGCAGGGCCTTCTGGTCGTCGCCGGGTATGGAGGTGATGGAGCGGTAGTCCATGCCGTCGAACCGGGTCACCGCGGCGGTGATGTGGGGGAGCAGATTACTCTCCTCCATACCCTGCCGCACCGTCCGGGCGATATACTCGGGGAAGAGCACAGCGGACTGGCTGGTGGCGAAGAACTTCTCCACCGGGTCGCTGCCCGCCCCCTTCACCTTGATATCAAAGCGCTTGAGCTGCCGCTGATAGGCGTCCAGCCCCTCCAGCGCGGTGCCCTTGTACTGCTCCGAGGGGTCCTCCCGCTCCAGCACCTGGGTAAAGGACCGCCCCGCCTCGTTGTACATGCCCTTCTCCAGCCTGAGATTGTCGAACCGATAGCTCATCCTCTCATCCTCCCTTTCTTACAGCCGTACCACGGCGCCGTCGCTGTCTACCGCGATCACCAGGTGCTCCCGCCCGGTGGGGGCGGAGGCGCCGTCCTTCTTCACGCCGCCGCTGCCGTCGGCCAGCAGGTGGTTCCACCCCACGCTCACGCCGTGGCTGGCCGCCAGCTTCACCTTCACCAGGCCCTCCAGCTGCACCGTCCCGTAGCCGCCGTCCACCGTCAGGGCCACGCCGCCGAACTTCTCGCCGGCGGCGCAGGCGCCCACGGTCCCGTTGGCCGTGACCTTCACCACCTCGCCGGCCTCCACGCCCTCGCCGCACACGAAGGTGGCCGCCACCTCGCCGATGCCCTCAAAGGAAATCTTGCTCATCCCGTCCGCTCCTTTCCATATCTGCCGTCCTCAACTTCCCGGGGCCAATATCCGCCCCTCTGTCCTTGCGCGCCAGCCCGCAGGCCGGCGCGGCAATCCGCCATCCTCCCCCAACCGCAGGGGCCGATGCCCACATCGGCCCGTCCCGCCCCTCTCTCGCCTCTCAGATCAGGAACGCCCCATCCCGGTCCTCCTCCTTCCCTTCGCCGCCGCGTCTAAGCTGGCATTCCGCCCCCCAGGCTCTGTCCGCCTGCTTCTCGAAGGCCGCCCGCAGCTCATCCAGTTCCGGCTCCTCCAGCTTTTTGACGATGGCCTCCAGCACGGCGTGCTCCAGGCCCAGCCCCGCCAGGCCCCCCAGCCGCACCACCTCGCCTCTCAGCCGCTCCAGGTACTTCCGCCCCAGGGCGGCCTCCCGCTCCAGCTTTTCCATGTCCTGCCTCATGCTCTTCATCACCCCCGCGTCTCTCTGGGCCGGCACCGCCACGAAGGACCACTCATAGGCGTCGGTGGCGCAGACCAGCTCCGCCCAGCACAGCTTCCCCTCATAGCGCTCTCCCTTCTCATGGGGGCAGGTGTGGATGTCCTGCCCGCAGACGGAACATACCGCCCGCTCCACGCTGCACCCCACGCTGACTTCCTTCTTGATGCCGCCCTCGATCTCGGCGATCAGATCCCGGTTGCCCTCCGTGCGCAGCAGGTAGGCGTACCCCTTCAAATAGGCGTAAGGCTCCCCCGCCTCGGTGAGTTCTCCCTCCCGCACCACTTCCGTGCGGTAAATGCGGGCCGTCTGCCCCCGGGCGCTCCACTGGTGGTCAAAGATCCCGCTCTTCCCCACAAAGAGCTCCGCCAGCTCCTCCAGAGTAGCCACCGGGAACCGCTCCCCGTCCCGGTCCACCCGGTTGTCGCACAGCTTCACCGCAAAGGCGTACACCTCCTCCGCCGTCAGGGTCTTCCTGCTCATGGCGTTGATACCGGCCAGCTCCTTCTCGTCGACCTCCAGTCCGCAGTCCACGCCCGCTTCCTTCCGAATCTTCATCCCATCCGCTCCCTTCTCTTCTTTTGATTTCTCCGTCGCCCCCCGGCTCCCCCTTTGGGGGAGTTGTCAGCTGCAGGCTGACGAAAGGGGCGCCCCGTCGACCTCCCCCGTCGGGGCAGTCTTTATGATCGTCCGCTGCCCTTCCTCGCTCCTTATTTCTCTGTAGGGGCGGATATCATCCGCCTGCCCCGCTCTGTCTGTCATTGCGAGCCAGCCCGCAGGCTGGCGTGGCAATCCGTTTTCTCGCTTCGCTCCTGCCGCAGCCCCTCCGCCTGCTCCCGGTACAGCTCCGCCCGGGCCTCCTCCACCTCGGCGTCACATGCTCCATATCCCTCGCCCCGCCGCTTGCGGCGGGGCTCACTCATTCCGCTGCTCCGCCTCTCCCCGGAAAAGGGCTTCGCCCTTCCACGGGGGCCCCGACCTGGCGGAGCAGTCCCGGGCGCGCTGCGGCTCAGCTTTTCCCGCCTTCCCGCTCCTGCCGCAGCCCCTCCGCCTGCTCCCGGTACAGCTCCGCCCGGGCCTCCTCCACCAGGTCTTGGAGGTTGATATCCGCCCAGTCCACATCCACCTGGCTACCGTAGCCGTGCAGCCGCAGCCACAACTCGCATATCCGCTCCACCACCGGCGTCAGGCTCCGCCGGATGGCGGTGATCTCGCTGGTCATCATGTCCGCCTGCTGGGTGCTCATCCGCTCGGTGGAGGACCAGGACAGCCCCAGCAGGAAGGGCGGGATCCCCGTCCGGGCCACCAGCTGCTCCAGGATCTGCCGCACCGGCACCTCGCTGTCCAGCACCTGGTTGTCCGCCCCGATGACCTTGATGTCCACGTCTCCCACAGCCACAAAGTCCCGGACGGAGCCCTCCTTGCCCGCCTGCATGGCCGCCGACCACTCCCGGGCGATCTGCTCTCCCCGTTCCCGGGCCGTGCTCTGGTCCATGAGCCCCTCGCCCGGCTTGTACACCACCGCGAAGCGCACGTTGCCCATCCGCTCCCAGTTCATGCCCACCGCCTGGTAGATCTTCAGCAAGATCCCCGTCAGGAAGGGCATGGAGCGCAGCAGGCTCACCCCGTAGGGCGCGTCGGTCTCGGGCTGGAAGGGGGTAAAGAGCAGCAGGTCCTGCCGGGGCAGCTGCCGCAGGGTCCCGTTTTCGTCTCTTCCCCAGATGGCAAAGTCCAGCGGGTTGTCCCCCTCCCTCACCTCAATGTCGTCCACATTGCCGCACAGCAGGGCCGCGATGTCCCTGCGCCGTCTGTCCGGGACGATCTCACCCACCGCCCGGCCGCAGGTGAGCATGGAGTCCAGATAGCAGTCCAGGAAGGACTGGAGCCCCCGCTGCCCCCGCCCGGTATTCACATGCCCCAGGAACCAGTCCAGCCCCTCCTGTCCCCGCCTGTCCCGGCAGGTGACGATGGCCCCGCCGCACAGCCGCACCAGCTTCCAGATAGCCGCGTCCACAATGGGCACCGCCTCCCGGATGCTGCGGTAGAGGGCGGTCTCCCCCCGCCCCAGAGGCACATATCCGTCCAGCACCCCGAAGGGGTGCCGCCCCCCTTCCCGGATCTGCACGGCCACCCCGCCGCCTGCGTCGCGTTTTTTCTGAAACAGCCCCATCTCTCTCCTCCTCATTTTCCTTTCTTGCGGGAAAGACGGCTGGCCGAAGGCGGGCGGCCGGGGGCCTCTCCCTTGCCTCCGCCCGCTCAAAACCGGCCCCGTTCCACCCATGTCCCGCTGAAAACTGCGCCCTTCTCCTCTCCCGCCGCCGAGACGGCGAAATATCGAATGTCGTCCATGGCGTGGTCGTGAGCTTTCTTCACCCTGTCCCCCTCCGCCCGCTCATCCCAGCAGTAGAGGGAGAACTCCCGGATGGCGTCCGCGCAGGGATCGCAGATCACCAGCTTCCCCTTCCGCAGCAGCTCCGCCGTGGTGCGGATGCCGGCCAGCACGTCGTTGTCCGCCTTCTCCACGTTCCACCCCTCCCGCCGGAGCAGCTCAATAAAGCTGGCGGCGGAGGGGTCCACGATCACCTTTCGGACGGGCCGTCCTCCCGCCAGCTCCGCCAGGGCTGCGGCATACTCCCCGTCGGTTTTCTGTGCGCCGCAGCGCCTGGAGTCGTAGTAGTACTCCTTCACCCGGTACCACACGCCCTCCCGCAGCCCCCACAGCCCGAAGGAGGCCGGGTTGGCCGTACCGTAGTCGCAGGAGATGCGCCACTGCTCCATCTCCCCCTCCGGCGCCGGCCGCACCCAGCTCTCGTCGAAGAAGTCGTACACCCTTCCCTGGGCCGCCGCCCACTCTCCCAGCACGAACCTTCGGTAAAAGGTGCCGCTGAACCCCCGCTCGTACCGGGCCTGCACCGCGGGGGACAGGGCCGGGTTGTCTGCCATGGTGAAGTGGAGGTAGAGGGCCCGCCGCTGCTCCGCCTTCTGGATCCACTCCCGGTAAAACCAGTGCTCCGGCCCCTCCGGGTTGCAGGAGAACCACAGCCGGCTCCCCTCCACCGAGCACCGGGCCACCGCCTGCTCCACGAAGGAGCGGGGCATAAGGGCCGCCTCGTCCAGCAGCACCCCCGCCAGGGTGACGCCCTGGATCAGGGCCGCGCTGCCCTCGTCCCTGCCCCCGAAGAGGTAGAAGGTGTTCTCCCACCCTCCGAAGCGCACCTTCACCTGGTTGCGGCTGACCCGCTCCTCCCAGCGGAATCCCAGCTCCTCCAGCGCCGGACGCACCGTCTCCAGCAGGTTGCGCCGCAGGGAGACGGCGGTCTTGCCGCACAGCCCGAACCGCTGCCCCCGGAAGGTGCCCATGGCCCAGCAGAAAAAGGACAGCCCCAGGCACAGGGTCTTGCCGCTGCGCACCGCCCCGTCGCAGATGATGGCCTCCCTGTCCCGGGTCTCCGGGCCGCACCACCAGGTGAGCACCTGCCGCTGCCTGGGGGAAAACCGCCGGAACCTCATGCCTCCTCCTTTTCCTCCGCCTTCTGCTCCCAGGCCCGGAAGAAGGCCTCCGCCTTCTCCTCCTCCGTGCCCGAGAGCTCTACCAGCAGCTTGAGCAGCGCCACCCGGTCCACCAGCCGGATCTCCACTCCGCCGTTCCCGCTGCGCCTGAACTCCGTAAGAGCCGCCAGGTTCAGCCCCTCCAGAACCTCCAGGTTTTCCCCGTCCAGGAAGGCCAGCTTCACCGCGTCGTTCCCCCGGCTCCGCGCCAGCTTCTCCATCTGCCTGAGCAGCCTCGTCCGTTCATTCCTCAATCCACTCACTCCTCACCCCCGCCCATCCCCGCCCAAAGATTGCCCGTTTGCGTACACCCAACAAAATAAAAAATCGCCCCCTGGAAGGGCGCGTTCTGCTGAAAAATCCTCTGTCAGACCTTCTGTATAAAAGGAGCGCGCGGCCTGCGTACAGGCCGCGCGCTCTTTTTCGCTTATACCTCCATGATGACCGGCAGGATCATGGGGTTGCGCTTGGTTTTCTTGTAGAGGAAGTTGGAGATATCGTTCTTGATCTCCCCCTTGATGGAGGTCCAGTCGGTCATATTGTCCCGCTGGCAGTTCTCCAGGGCGGTGACCGCCACATGCCGCAGCTCCTCCAGCAGCCCCTCGGACTCCTTGACATATACGAAGCCCCGGGTAATGATATCCGGCCCGGAGACCACGCTGCCGTCCTCCCCGGACATGGAGACCACCACCACGATCATGCCGTCCTCGGCCAGGTGCTTGCGGTCCCGCAGCACCACGCTGCCCACGTCGCCCACGCCGTAGCCGTCCACGAACACCCGCCCGGCGGGCACGGTGCCGTTGATCTTGGCGGAGTTGGCGGTCAGCTCGATGACCTTTCCGATGTCGCTGATGATGATGTTCCTGGGATCCATACCCATCTGCCGGGCCAGCTTGGCGTGGGTCTTGAGCATCCGCTGCTCCCCGTGGACGGGGATAAAGAATTTGGGCTTTACCAGGGCATGGATGATCTTCAGTTCCTCCTGGCAGGCGTGGCCCGACACGTGCAGCGCACCCAGCCGCTCGTTGACCACCTCGGCGTCCTTGCGGTAGAGCTCGTTGATCACGTTGCCGATGGAGCTCTCGTTGCCCGGGATGGCGGAGGCGGAGATGATGACCCGGTCCCCTGCCTGAATATCCACCTGCCGGTGGGTGTTGAAGGCCATGCGGGTCAGGGCGGACATAGTCTCCCCCTGGCTGCCGGTGGTGATGATGCACACCTTGTTCTTAGGCAGGCTCTTGATGTGGGCCAGGTCCACCAGCACCCCGTCCGGCACCTTCATATACCCCAGCTCGGTGGACACCTTCATGGCGTTCTCCATGGAGCGCCCGGTGACCGCTACCTTCCGCCCATACCGGGCGGCCACGTCGATGATCTGCTGGATGCGGTCCACATTGGAGGCGAAGGTGGTGACGATGATCCGCTGCTCGCACCCCCGGAACAGGGCGTCGAAGGAATCCCCCACGCTCCGCTCGCTCTTGGTAAAGCCCGGCCGTTCCACATTGGTGGAGTCGGCCAGCAGGGCCAGCACGCCCTCCTTGCCCAGCTGTCCCAGCCGGCCCAGGTCGATCATTCCGCCCTGGATGGGGGTGGCGTCGATCTTGAAGTCGCCGGTGTGGACCACCGTGCCCACCGGGCAGGTGATGGCAAAGCCGCAGGCGTCGGCGATGGAGTGGTTCACATGGATGAACTCCACGGTGAACTTCCCTGCCTTCACCACTTCGCCGGCCTCGCAGGTGATGAGCTTGGTGGCCTTGAGCAGCCGGTGCTCCTCCAGCTTGAGCTTCACCAGCCCCGCGGTCATGCGGGTGGCATAGATGGGCGCCTGCACGTCCCGGAGCAGATAGGGCAGCGAGCCGATGTGGTCCTCATGCCCGTGGGTGAGAAAAATGCCCCGGATACGGTCCTTGTTTTTGATGAGGTAGGTAAAGTCGGGGATGACCACGTCGATGCCGTACATGTCGTCGTCGGGGAAACCCATGCCCACGTCGATGATGATGATGTCCCCGCCGTACTCATACACGGTCAGGTTCTTCCCGATCTCGTTGAGGCCACCCAGAGAAATGATCTTCAGTTTTTCAGCCATAAATGTGCTTAAACACTCCTTTTTGATCGAAACCGTTTGTTGGATGGGTAAGGGCACGGCATTTTCCGGGCGCACAAAAGCAAGGCGGCACGGCCCCGCCCGTTCCGGCCCTGCCTCGCCGGAAAAGGGGGCGCCGCTCCACCGCTGGCGCTGGTCGTTTTTGCTGTGTCCTGCCTTATATCAGTGCGCGAACCGCACAGAAAGCCATGATAGATACCTGTAGTATAGCACACTTTTTGGCAAAAGTATACCCATTTTTTCTCTCCCGGCTGCCCAAATTTCCCCTCATGTGGTATACTGTTGTCATCTATTTGACAAAAGGAGCAGCTTATGAACATTCAGATCTTCGGAAAGAGCAAGTGCTTTGACACCAAAAAGGCCCAGCGCTGGTTCAAGGAGCGGCGGATCAAATTCCAGTCCATCGACCTGGCCAGGGTCGGCATCAGCCCCGGGGAGCTGAAAAGCGTGCTGAACGCCGTGGGGCTGGAGGCCCTCATCGACCCCAAGCACCCCGACGCCCCTCTGCTGAACTACCTGGCCTACGACGCGGACAAGGTGGAAAAGCTGCTGGAGGACCCCCGTCTTCTCAGGACCCCCATCGTCCGCAACGGCCGCCAGGCCACCGTGGGCTGCTGCCCGGAGATTTGGGAAACCTGGACATAAAGGAGCAGATAGAATGAAAGTTAGACAAATCGCCTTCCTGACGGCAGCATTCCTTTTCGTGACTCAGCTTTTCCCTGCTTTTTCTCCAGCGTCGGCCGCGGATGCGGGATTTTATCGGGTTTCCGGCCAACAGATCCTGGATCCAGATGGAAGCCCGGCGGTGCTCAAGGGCATCTCCTTTGGCAACTCCAATTACGGCAATCCCTCTGACATCAGCATGGGGCCCGCCGCTGACCATGATGCGGGCAGTTATTTTGAACTGGCTGCCATGGGGCTGGATCATGTACGGTTTGAGATCAACTATGGCCTGTTTGAGGACGATAACGCCCCCTACCAGTACAAGCAATCCGGTTTTGACTGGCTGGATCAGAATATTCAGTGGGCCAAGGATGCGGGCATCCATCTGATCCTCACCATGAAGCACCCTCAGGGCGGCTATCAGGCCGCTACCAGCCAGATGGACGGACCGGATGACGGCGGCAAGAGTCTGTGGGTGGGTGAGGGTTATGAGGAAAACCAGGCCCGGCTGGTGGCTCTCTGGACGGAGATCGCCCGCCGCTACGCCGGTGAACCCGCTATCATCGGGTATGGCCTGATTAACGAGCCTGTAGTACCGCAAAAGGCCACCGCCCAGGAGACGGTGGCTCAGCTGAAAGATCTGTACCAGCGCATTGCCGATGGCATCCGCACCGTGGACACCAACCACATTCTGTTTGTGGAGCGGCTGCTCACCTGGTTCAATGCGGATGATTATAACGCCACCGACTGGAACCTGATGGGGGATCTGGACACTCTGTTTCTCATCGACGACAGCAATACGGTATATGAGTTCCACTTTTACGAACCGCTCTCGTTCACCCATCAGGGCGCGGACTGGCTCCCCCAGTATGAGGATTCTGACGTCGCTTACCCCTCTGATACGGTAGTGCGCTACACCTGCTCCGACTGGAGCTCCAAGGCTCTGTTCCAGGGTCAGGAAGTCCGCGCCGAAGGTGAGTGGACCTATTTTGAAAGTGAGCCGATCACCCTGACAGATCGCTATAATTTTCTCCAGCTTCAGGCGGCGGTACCCGGTCTGAACGGCGGAACAGTGTGGTTTGACGATCTGCAGATTACTCGAAAAGACTCGGACGGAACGGTAACGGTGGTGGAATCTCACGACTTTGCCGACGGCCTGGGCCAGTTTGGCGGAAGCTACTTTCAAAACGGGGGCAGCGCTCAGTGGGATGATCGAACGGGCCGGGGCGGCGCCGGGGGCTCCCTTCGGATCTCCGGGGCATCCGGAAGCTGGGATAATGCCAACTCCTGGAATCAGGTCTTTCTGGATCCCGGCTGTACCTATCAGGTCAGCGGCTGGGTCAAGGGCGGCAGCGGCCAGCAGGTCCCTCAGGTGAGCTGTCTCTACGCGGAGGAACTCTGGCGTCTGAATGAGGACTATCTCCGTTATATGTTGGAGCAGTACCTTCAATTCGGAGCGGAAAACAATGTCCCCATGTTTGCTGGCGAATGGGGCTTCCATAAAAACTGTTATGGCAAGGGTGCCGAGGCATATATCCGGGATCTGACCGCCCTGTTCCAGAGCTATGGCCTGAGCAGCAATTATCACTCCTACCACGACTCCACGTTCGGGCTCTATCTGGCGGAGGAGTGGCAGGAACGTCCCGCCCGCAATGAGACGCTGTACGACCTGCTCACCCGCTGCTACGGCCAGATCCCCCGGGGGAATTCCATTCTGTATGGAGCCGCAGGCGACGGCCAGGCCACTGTCTACCTGGAAAATCAGGACCCCGGCCTCCTGCTGATCACCGCCTGGGACGAAAGCGGCCGGCTGACCACGCTGCGAACCCGGCAGGTGGGGACTCGGGCAGGTTATACCCGTCTCTCCCTGCCCGGCTGTGAGGACGATACCCTTCTCCGTCTGTTCTTTCTGGAACCGGATA
The DNA here is from genome assembly GCA_944387215.1 of uncultured Flavonifractor sp. Lineage (GTDB taxonomy): Bacteria > Bacillota > Clostridia > Oscillospirales > Oscillospiraceae > Flavonifractor. The sequence continues at coordinate 18,204 of CALXEB010000009.1, forward strand.
CTCTTGCTCCGCTTTCTGCCTCCTGGGTCACTCCTCCGGCGGGGGCATGACCGGCTTTTGCTTCTGGTATTGCCGAGCCAACGCCTCTAACTGAACTTTCATCATGTTAGCGGCCCATTCCGGCCCTTTGATCTCTACACCGTCCCCCAGGCCGAACACCCAGCCCAGAAACTGGGGGCTCACCACCGCCGGAATGGTAACGGTAAAGTGGCTCTCCCCGTCGGGCACCAGGATGACCTCCTGCCCGAACCGGTCCAGCACCACCCCCACCAGGGTGTTTTTGCACCGCAGGGTCACCTGTCCCTCCCGGCCGGAGAACATACCGAAGTACTTTTTGGCATAGGCTGCGATGTCGAAGTCCTCCTCCACCCCCTCCAGGGGCAGGCAGGTCATGGCCAGCTCCGCCATCCTGTCCACCCGGTAGTGGCGCATCTCCTTATGCCTGTGGTCATACCCCACCAGGTAGTAGCTCTCGCTGTCCCAGATGAGCCCCGCCGGGGACACGTCGTACCGCTTCCCCTCCCGGCGGAACACCCGCTCCTTCTTCACGTTGTACTCAAAGTATTTGAAGCTGACGCTCCGGCGCCCGGCGATGGCGGCGTGGAGCTTGTCGATGCTGTAGTAGACGCTCTCGTTCATGCTCTTGGCCCGCCGGTCCACATAGACCTGCCGCTGGAGCTGCCGGGCCTGCCAGCCGCTGGCCAGGGACTCCAGCTTGCCGATGAGGTCGCTGCTCTTGCGCTGGGTGATAAACCGGGAGGACTGCACCGCATCCACCAGCAGCTTGAGCTCCGCCAGCTGGAAGGGCCGCTCCCCCAGAAACCATCCCGGGTCCTTTCCCTTTCGGTTCTGCACGTCCAGCCCAAAGACCCGCAGCGCCTCCATATCGTCGTAGATGCTCTTGCGCTCGGCCTTGATGTCCCACTCCTCCAGGGCGCTGATGAGCTGGGCCACCGTCATGGGGTGGTCCTCGTCGGTGCGCTCCCACAAGATCCTGCTCAGGCAAAGCAGCTTGAGCTTCTGGTTGGTGCTCCTCGGCATGGATACCCCTCCTTTCTATGCTCCAGTTTAGTCCCAGCCCCGTCCCATAAACCGTACTTTTCTCCAGCATACCACATTTTTCCGAAAAAGGCGAGGTTTTTATGGATTTTACCCACGTCGTCTCCGCTCCCCTCTGCCCCCTTCACGAGGCCCCCGACCCCCTCTCCCAACGGGTGGACGAGGTCCTGTGCGGCTGGCCCCTCCGGGTCTCCGGCCCGCCCTCCGGCGGCTGGCTCCCGGTGACCACTCACTACGGCTACTCCGGCTTCGCCCCCGCCGCCTGTCTGGCCCCGGCAGGGGACTGGACCGCCCGCCCCAGGCTGGCCGTCCTGGCCCCCTTTGCCGATGTGCTCGCCGGCCCCGCGGTGGAGCGCCCCGTCCTGGCCACCCTGCCCCGGGGCGCCCTGGCCGTCCCCCTGGAGGAGCCGTCGGAGGGCTGGCGCCAGGTGGCCCTCCCCGACGGCCGCACCGGCTACACCAAGTCCGGGCTGTGGACGGACTACTACCAGTCGCCGCCCCTCTGGCCGGAGGAGGCCCTCCGCCGCCGGGCAGTGGAGACGGCCCGCCGTTACCTGGGCGTCCAGTACCGCTGGGGCGGCAAGACCCCCCAGGGCATCGACTGCTCGGGGCTCACCTTCATGGCCTGGTTTTTCTGCGGCGTCTGCCTCTACCGGGACGCCAGGCTGGTCCCCGGCTTCCCCGCCCGTGAGATCCCCTTGGACCGCCTGGCCCCCGGCGATCTGCTCTACTTCCCCGGCCATATCGCCCTCTACCTGGGCGGCGGGGAGTTCATCCACTCCACCGCCCGGGCGGGCAGCGACGGGGTGGTGATCAACAGCCTGGATCCCTCCGCCCCCCACTGCCGCCCTGACCTGGCCGCCTCCCTTCTGGCCGCCGGCAGCGTGTTCCCCCTGTCCCGATAGAAAAAACAGCGGGCCCCGGCACAGCTGCGCCGGGGCCCCCTTTGTTGGCTTGTTTTCTGTCCGTCCCGCCCGGCGGTCTTATTCCGCCACCACGATCCGGACCTTGCCTCCCTCCTCGGGAGAGCGGTCATAATACACGGTCAGGTCATTGGAGAACGCCAGGGTCCTCTGGAGCGCCTCCTTGTTGGCGTCGTCGCCCTCGCCCACCGTATACCACTCGCCGGTGGCCTTGTTGTAGCACTGCACCTCGTCGGAGATGGGCAGTACGATCTCGGGGGTGGTGAGGGTCATGCTCTCCACGTCGAACTGGCTGCGGAGCACGCCGTCCACGGCGTTCAGCTGCATATAGGGGCCCAGCTTTTCCTTGCCGCCCAGCTGTCCGGCGGCAGGCGCCACGCCGCCCATTTTCCCGCTTCGCACATCGGCATAGAGCGTGTGGTACTCCTTCTGCCCGTTTCCGTTGGTGATGCGCACGGTATCGTACACCGGCTCGCTGGACGTACCAAAGTCCGAACCGTCGCCGGGCTTGGCGGTCTCCGGCTCCTCGCCGCGGATATAGTAGATCATTCCGTACTCGTACAGGTCGCCGGTGACGTCGTTCAGGACGACCTTATCCACCCGTCCGGCCCAGTCGTAGCCCACATAGGCGATCTTCCCGGCCGGGATGCGGTCGATACGGATGTCGCTGCGCTGGATCTCCTCCAGGGGCCCGTTGCCCACCTGCTCAAAGAAGTGGATGCCGGGGGAGAGCTTCTTGTTGCCCATCTGGCCGCCGGCCAGGTCCAGCGCGGAGGTCGCCCCGCTGCCGGTGATCCGATTCAGGGTCAGCTGCCCCCTCTTGTAGGAGGACACGGTCACCAGCCGCCCGTTCAGGCTCTCGGCAGAGCTGGCGCTGTTGGTGATGGTCCCCTCCAGGGTGAGCCCGCCGGAGAGCAGCTGCACAGTGGCCTTCCCGCCGCTGATGTTGGCCACGCCCACCGCGTTGGAGCCGGCCGCGCTGGGGGACACCGCCCCCGCCACCTCGCCGCCGGTGGTGAGCAGGAAGGTGACCTTCTCTCCGATCTCAAAGGTGGCCAGGTCGGCCTGGGCGCCGGGCAGGACGTTCAGCTTCATGCCCATCACAGTGATGGTGGAGGGCGCCGCCGGGTTGGGATAGGCGTCCTCATACAGCCCGCACAGCTTCAGGTCAGACACGAACAGGGTGTCGGAGGCCTTGTCATAGGTGCCCACGTCGTACTGTCTCAGGTCGCTGACCTCGGCCGGGATGCCGTTTTTGTACATCTGGGTATCCCGGCTGCCCGTCAGGATGGTGAAGGGGTTCCCGCTCCCGCTGGGCTTGTTCTTCAGCACCATCACATTGTCCTCCCCGGCCTGGGCGCTGCCGGAGGTGCGGTAGATGTAATCCAGCTTGCCCGAGCCGTTGTAGCACAGCACCAGGGCGTTGCCGGTGCGCAGGGTGCTCCACTCCTGCTCATAGGTGGACGCGCCCTGCTCGCTGCTCTTGTACACCGGGGTGTCCAGGGAGACCTTCAGGGTCTCGCCGCCCACCACGGGGATGGCGTTGGCCTCCGCGCTGCCCATAACGGTCACCGAGCGGAAGGTGGCGCTCTCCTCCGGCAGGATGGCCAGGAGCTTCTTGTCCTTGTCCAGTACGATGCGCCCTCTGGTGCCCTGCAGCTCCGGGCCGAAGGTGGCCCGGTCGGTCTTGTAGGTCCCCGAGGTGGTGAACACCGAGCCGCTGCTTCCGTCGTCGGCCTTGGCGTCGGTGGACAGGACGATCACATTGTCCTCCAGGCTGCCGCCCAGGCTGGACAGGTAGATCCCGTCACTCCCCCTGGGGCTGGTAAAGAGCAGGTTGTAAAACAGCACCGCCGCCTGCCCCCGGGTAAGGGTGGAGGCTCCGGACAGGCTCAGCCCGTCTCCCAGTCCCGAGGACTGGGCCAGGCCCACATATCCGTCGTACCAGTTGGCGCCGGCGGCCACGTTGTCATCCCCGTAGCCCAGCACCCGGCCCAGCATGGTCACGGCCTCGCCGTAGGTGATGGCCCGGTCGGGCCGGAAGGTCCCGTCGCCCACCCCCATGATCAGGCGGGTGCCCGCAGCGCCGTCCTCGCCGCCGGAGCCTCCCACCGTGATGGAGGAGGCCAGGTTCACATAACCCCTGGCCCAGTGCTCAGGCCCCACGTCGGTAAAGATGGTGCGGCTGCGCTGGGCGGGTTCCTCACTGCCCCGGCCCAGGATCTCCACCGCCATTTTGCAAAATTCCGCCCGGGTGAGGGTCCCGCCGGGGTTGAAGGCCGTTCCGCCGGTGCCGTCCACCACGCCCAGCACCCGCAGGGTCTCGGCGGCATTGGCCACCGTGGGGTCGGTGATGTCGGAAAAGGCAGAGCCTCCCGCCGCCGACGCCGGGGCCATGACCAGCATCCCCGCCAGGGTGGCGGCGGCCAGCAGGCCGGAAAGGAATCGTCTTGCACTCATAGTCTCTCTCCTTTATTCCGCCCGCAGGGCCTCCACCGGCTGGAGGCCGGAGGCCTTGATGGCGGGGTATAGTCCGAAGCCGATGCCCAGGGCCACCGAGATGAGGAAGGCCCCCACGGTGATGCCCGGGCTGGGCAGCAGGATCAGGTTGAAGGACGCCTTGCCCACGATCAGCGTGCCGATATATCCGGCGGCGATGCCGAAGATCCCGCCGATGCCGCAGATCATGCAGGCCTCGATCAAAAACTGGGCGATGATGCTCTTGCGCTCGGCGCCGATGGCCTTGCGGATGCCGATCTCCCGGGTGCGCTCGGTCACGGTGACCAGCATGATGTTCATGATCCCGATGCCGCCCACCGCCAGGGAGATGGCGGCGATGCCGCCCAGGAAGCGCTGCTGCATCTTGTCCTGCTCTTCCATGCTCTCCTGGAACTGGTTCATGGTGTAGGCGTTGCCGTTGCCCTGTCCCAGCGCGCTGTCCAGGTAGCTCTGGATGAGACCCACCGCCTTGTTGGTGGAGGCGGAGTCCTTGGCCTTGGCCACAAAGGCCTTGATGTCCATGTTCTTGTTCAGCACGCGGCTGGCGGTATAGGGGGTCAGGATGTATCGGTCCATGCCCGACATATTCTGCGGGTCCTTTTCCTCAAACACGCCGATAACCGTAAAGGGGATGCCGTTGATGGTGATATCCTTGCCCAGCGGATCCACGTAGTTGAACAGGGAGCTGGCCATCTTGGAGCCCAGGATACATACCTGTCCGTAGTTCTCGATATCCAGCTGGGAGATGTTCCGTCCCCGGGCGATGGTGAAGTTGTTGCACAGGGCGTAGTCCTGGTTGCCCATCACCACCTGGGGGGACTCCTCCCAGGGCGTGTTGTAGCTGTCCAGGGTCTTGAACCCGTACTTCACCACCGTCTGGTTGTACATCTGCAGATTGGGGGTGATCCCCACGATGTACTCGCCCAGATCGTCCAGGCAGTAGTCCCGCAGGGCCTTGGTCACGTCCTTGCTCGCCCACACGTCCACATTCACCGTATTGGTACCCAGGCTCTCATAATAGGCCCGCATCTGCTGGTTCTGGCCCTGGGCGTAGGACACCAGGATGATGACCGCAGCCAGGCCGATGATGACGCCCAGCATGGTCAGTGCCGAGCGGGCCTTTTTTGCGGCGATGGATTTCACCGCGATCTTAAAGGCCTGTGTCAGATTCACTGGAAGGCCCCCTCTCTGTCCCCGTCGTAGAGGATGTGCCCGTCGGAGATACGCACCACCCGCTCGGCGGTGGCGGCGATGCCGTTGTCGTGGGTGATGAGGATGATGGTGACCCCGTCGTCGTGGAGCCCGTGGAGGATCTCCAGCACATGCTTGCCCGTCCGGGAGTCCAGGGCGCCGGTGGGCTCGTCGGCCATGATGATGGGGGGCCGGGTGGCGATGGCCCGGGCGATGGCCACCCGCTGCTGCTGGCCGCCGGACATCTCCGTGGGCCTGTGCCCCGCCCGGTCGGCCAGGCCCACCCGCTCCAGGGCGGCCTCCACCCGGTCGTGCCGCTTGGAGGCGGGCACTCCCTGGTAAATGAGGGGCAGCTCCACATTCTCCCAGGCGTTGAGGGCCGGGATCAGATTGAAGCCCTGGAAGATGAACCCGATCTGCTTGTTGCGGATGTGGGCCAGCTGCTTGTCGTTAAGCTCGGTGACGTCCACCCCGTCCAGGTGGTAGTCTCCATAGGTGGGAATGTCCAGGCAGCCCAGGATGTTCATCAGCGTGGACTTGCCGGAGCCCGACTGGCCGATGATGGCCACGAACTCCCTTCGGTCAATGGCCAGGGACACCCCGTCCAGGGCCCGCACCTCGCTCTCCTCCCCCTCGTGATAGATCTTGAAGAGGTTTTTTACGTCAATGAGCATGGCGCACCTCTTAATAATACATCTCGTTGGGGTTCTCGTAGCCCAGGAAGATCTCCTGGCCCACAGACAGGCCCCGGGTGATCTCCACCTTGGTCACGTCGTACAGCCCGGTCTCCACCGGCACGGCCCAGAAGCCCTCGGGGCCCTCCCAGGCCGGGTCGGGCTCCAGGATGGCGTTCACCGGCGGCTCGTCGGACTTCACCCAGACGATCTTGCCCTCCTTGCTGCCGCCTGCGTCGCCGCCGCCCATGTCGCCGCCCATATCGCCGCCGGGCATGGGCTCCGCCACGGCCATCAGCCGCTGGGCAAAGGCCCCGCCGCCATAGCTCTGGGGCATCACGGCCACGCCGCCGTCCACGATCATCCCGCCGTCCACGGGCATGTCGCCGTCCACGGGCATGTCGCCGTCCACGGGCACGTCGCCGTCCACGGGCATGTCGCCGTCCACGGGCACGTCGCCGTCTACGGGCATATCGCCGTCCGTCATCCCGTCGCCGCCCATGCCGTCCTCCGCCGGGGCCGCGTCCAGGGTGTCCGGCAGTGTCACATTGTCGAATGTGACGTCCTTCACCGCCTGGATCGGCACCACCAGGCAGTTGTCCGACTCGCTGGCCACAAAGGAATAGGTCACGTAAGTACCCGGGATCATGGACCCGTCGATATTGTCCACGGTAACCACCGCCGGTACGGAGGCCACGCCGTTTTCGCCGGAGGCGGTCATGGAGACGCTCTCCACCACGCCCATGTACGGCGTGCCGTACTGGTCAATGTTCACCATCATGCCCGTTTTGACGTACCGGGCGTTGCGCTCGTCCACGCTGATCTCCACCACCATCTTGGCGGTGTCGGCGATGGTGATGCCCTGGCCGCTCTGGACCTCCGCCCCCTCGGTGAGGCTGCAGGAGAGCACTGTGCCCGAGATGGGGGCGGTGGCGTTATACTTGCCCAGCTCGTCGTTGGCCGTCTTCAGCTTTTCCTGGGCGGCCTTCAGGGCCTCCTCCTTGGAGGTGATCTCCTCGTCGGTGTTCTCCGCCCCCAGCCGGGCCATGACCTGGCCGGCCTTCACATCGCCGTAGTTCATCAGGTCAAACTGCTCCAGCGGCCCGGAGGCCTTGGCCTTTACCACGGTGGACTCATAGAATTTCAGCGTGCCCCCCTCATAGGCGTAGATGGGGGTGCCGTCCCCGGCGGTGAGGGCGGCGGAGGCCTCCATCCCCTCGGTGAGGGTGCCGGGATTGTCCAGCACAAAGACCACCTCAAAGTGGGTGGCTCCCTCCGGGGAGACAAAGCGCACCTTGTTGATCTTCTCCACCGTGCCTGTGCGGGAGCCCATGATGGCCGGGATGCTGATCTGGGCGGTCTGACCCACCTTGATGTCGTTTTCATAGGCATAGCTGTAATAGAGGGACAGCCGCAGCTTGGTATCGTTGACGATGGTGGCGATGGTATCCCCCTCGTTCACCGTGTCCCCCACCTTCAGGCCGGCCACTTCCCGCAGATTGCCGCTGTGGGGGGCGGTGATGGTGAGCTGGTTGATCTTGTCGTATACCTTCTGCAGCTCCTCGGTGCAGTTGTCCACTTCCTTCTGGGCGGCGGTCACCGCCTCCCGGGCGGTGGTGTCGTCCATGCGGTAGAGCTGCTGGCCCTCCTGCACCTGGTCTCCCTCCTGGACAAAGAGCTCCAGGATGGTCCCCGTGCCGGGGGTCACGCTGGCGGAGTTCCGGGCCCGGGTCATGCCGCTGCCCTCCACCGTGGCCTGGATGGATCCGATCTGCACCACGTCGGTGAGTGCGGCGCCCTTTTCATTGTTCTCCCGGAACACAAAATACCACAGCACCACGGCCACCGCCACGATCACTGCCGCCAGCACGATCAGGCCCGCAATGAGCTTTCCCTTGCTCCGGCGTTTTTTCTTCTTGGGTCCGGTGGGGGCTGCCGGCGGGGTGCTCCCCGTCTGAACGGTCTGCTCCGCCACGGCAGTTTGCTGCTGCGTCATAGTCACGTCCTCCTTGTTCGCTTCAGTTTCTTTTCAGCACGTCTCTATTCTAGCACAACGGGATCCGATTAGAATTACAAACCAGTGACAAGTTATTAAGGTTTCCTTACGATTCCCTATGCCCTCTTTAGACGTGACCACCCCCCAAAAAGTTTCCAGCACTTTCTTTGTCCTCCCCTCCTTTCCCCCACTCCACACCGCCGTGGGCGCAAAGAAAAACCTCCCCCTCTGGCGGGGGAGGTGCCCCCACAGGGGGCGGAGGGAGAGCGCCCGCCGCCCCCTATAAAGAAGGGTCCAGGCATGGGGCCTCGCCTTCCCGCCCGCCGCAGCGGCTTTTCCCGGCAGTTTTGCCAGCCGCTGATCAATTACGGAGAACACGACCGGGGACGGTAGCAAGCAAATAAATCATAACCACCGGCCGTGCCGGTGGTTTGCACAGGCCCCCTTAGGGCCTTTTACCAGCAGAGCCTATAGGCTCACAACTGAATTTCTCTTGCATGGAGTGCCCTGCTGCTATTCAAATAGCGGTAGGGTTCTCCTATATTCCATTTCCAATATTTCTCTCCTTTCCTCTCCTTCGTTTTTTACTGTTTCCTCGCTTCGCTCGGATATTTTTTCTGGGCATAGCTAAAGCTTTTTGGAACCACCGGCATTGCCGGTGGTTTTCTTTTACAAAAAAGCTCGTCGCAAGCGACATATCGCTTGCGACGAGCTGGCGCAGCGGGAGGGATTCGAACCCTCGTGCGGTTGCCCGCAAACTGATTTCGAGTCATTTCCCGCTTATGCCTTCTGGTGGAAATTAAGCGAATATGGAAGTACACAACGGAAGCCAAAATGCTGCGGTATACTGCGGATTTTGGCTTCCGCTTTTCGCTTTTATTTGAACACACCGGGCTTTCCGAGTTCTTCCCGTTTTTACCCCGAATTATGACCGGAGGATAGAACAAGGATAGAACTGCACGCCAGATCGAGGAGTTTAACACCCATCCCTTTTTACGAAAACGCAAATCTCAATTTGATTTGTCATCCTAATTTTATTTGAACTCATTTCAAAAGTCAACATTATACGACGCACCAGTGAAGTACCTCACCTACCAATGACAGATGAACAAGAAAGTGAGTGCTGCACATGGATTTGACCAAGTATTACCCCGACATCGCCGCAAAGTATCCCGCCTATGTAACCCAACGGGAACTATGCGAGATCTGCCGCATCTGTCCCAAGACCGCCTACAATTTGGAGCAACAAGGTGAGATTCCCTACACCATTGAGCAAAACCACCTGATCCGTAGCCACAAAATCAAGCTGACGGACATTCTTGCCTATCTCTATCGGCGTGAGTGCAGACAGGAAGCAGACAGTCCCTATATCTGTGCTATGAGAACATTCTATGACGAACATCTCTCTCCCTACTCAGACCTGCTTTCCGTAAAGGATATTCAGCAGATTACAGGCTTTTCGTCCTCGGCAATCGTGCGGTGGATCAGCACAGGGATTCTGAAGGCTTTCCAGCCTGGAAAGCAGTACACCGTCCCAAAGGATTTTATGCTGGACTTTCTGATAAGCCCATATTACCGCCGTATCCGCCGAAAGACCCCTCTCCAAAAAGAATTGATGGATACATTTGAGCGTCTGTGGCAGGAAAAAGGAGGCGAGTGATGTGGCACAGGTATCCAAGTATCGCTATTTGCTGAATCAGTACCCAGAAACAGTCCAAAAAGAGCAATTCCGCATCATCTGTCATATCAGCAAACGCACAGCTCGTTATCTGCTGCAATCCGGTCTGGTTCCCTGCGTACAGAGTGGGAAAAAGACCCGGAATTACACCATTAAGATGAAAGACATTGTTCGCTACCTTGAGCGCAGGGAAATCCACCCCGAAAAATACAAACTTCCCCCCGGCTCATATAGCGGGACATACGCAGTCAAGCCCCTGCTTCCCGAATCTGTGACAACGGAGGAACTGCGAAAATACTACATAGAGAGTTTCCGGGACATTCCCGACATAGTTTCCACGAGAGAGGCCGCGGAATTAACAGGCGCCACGGCATCTACGGTCGCAAAATGGATCAGAACGAAAAAGCTAAAAGCTCTTTCACATGGTCCGGCATTTATCATCCCGAAGGTCAATCTGATCGACTTTATGGCCAGTGACGCATATTTGAACAAACGCTTGAAATCACAAAAATTCCACGAAAATATAGGAGGTTTTCTATCATGGAAAGCGGGAAAATAATTGTTGTAGCCAACCAGAAAGGTGGGGTAGCCAAGACCAGCACGGTCCGAAATCTGTCCTATGCGCTGGCCGAGATGGGCAAGAAGGTCTTGGTAGTTGACTTTGACCCCCAGTATAACCTCACCACCAGTTTCGGTGTCCTGCCGACCCAGGCGCCCTATAATACCGGGACTCTTATCACCAATCTGCTTCTGGACGAATCTCTGCCGGATACCAACGAGTTCATCCAGAAAATCGGCTCTGTGGACTTGATCCCTTCCAGCCGATCTCTCACCGTTGCGGAGGCAAATCTGCTGATGACGCCGGACAGCAATGACTACCTGGCCGCTCTGCTGAACCCTCTGCGGCTGTCCTACGATTACATTATCGTGGACACCAACCCCTCTCTCGGCTCGTTGACCATCAACGCTTTAACGGCTGCCGACGAGGTAATCATCCCGATTGACCCGGAACTGTTCGCTCTGACCGGTTTGCAGGCGTTGGTGGACACCATCAAGAAAATCAAGCGGAAATTAAATCCCAGCATTGAGATCGGCGGTATCCTGTTCACCAAATGCAACAAGCGGACGAACCTGTATCGCCGTACATACGGTCAGGTCACAAAGGCGTTCCAATCGCTCCCCATCTTCAACTGTCAGATTCCCTACACGGTCAAGGTGGGGGACGCAAACAGCTACGGAATGAGCGTCATGGAACTGGAGCAGGCAAACCCCGCCTCTCTTGCCTATCTGGAACTTGCAAAGGAGGTGCTGGCAAATGCCTAAAATCAATCCGCGCATCAAGTCCATTGACGATCTTCTGGGCTTGGATGCCGCAGAAGAAAGACCTATTGACCCCACCCCTTCCGTATCCTTGCCGACCAAGAACACCATCATCACCCTTCCCCCGCAGGCCATTCGTGCTTTCCGAGGCCATCCGTTCCGGCTGTATGAGGGCGACCGGCTCAATGATCTGGTAGAAAGCATTTCGGAACATGGGGTCCTGAATCCCGCCATCATCCGCAAGATTGAACGGGATGAAGATGGCTTTGAGTATGAAATGCTGGCCGGTCATAACCGGCAGAACGCCGCAGCCATTGCAAACCGTGAACTTCCCTGTATCGTCAAGGAAAATCTCTCCGATGAAGATGCTTGGATTTATGTGATCGAAACCAATGTCCTGCAACGCTCCTTCTCCGAAATGCTGCCCTCTGAAAAAGCGGCGGTGTTGGCTCTGCGCTATTCCAAGATGATCTGTCAGGGGCGCCGGAACGATATTGTCGAGGAGTTGAAACGGCTTGAAAACCCTGATGAAATCAGGGAAAACGGGACTTGTGGCATCGAGTGCCACAAGTCGAAAAGCCGTGATGTTGTGGGCGCAGAATATGACCTGAAAGGCCGTGCTGTTGCAAACTATCTCCGCATCAATGAGTTGATTACTCCGCTGAAAAGGCGAATTGATGATGCCGAGTTCCCGATTGTGGTAGCTGTGCAGCTCTCTTATCTGACCGAACAGGAACAGCAGATGGTTGACGATGTGCTTTCGGGAAGCGAGTACAAGGTCAATGAGGGAAAGGTTGTCCTGCTGCGGGAATATACCGGAAAGCTGACCCCGGAGCGTACCGAACAGATTTTGTCCGGCGAATTTAACCGGAAACCCAAGAAATCCACGGCTACGGCGTTCAAGGTCAAACCGGCGATTTATAAGAAATACTTTACCGCCAGCATCAGCCAGAAAGAGTTCGACAGCATTGTGGACGAGGCGCTTGCCCTCTACTTTGCTCAGAAAGGACAAGAGTCCGAGCAAGAGGCCGGATAACCGGCCATAATCACCAATACAGGAAGGAGGTCAGATACCGTTGAGAAATGATGAACGCCTGCGGACGATATATGAAGTCATGGCTCCCTATATCGTCCGAAATGAACACAACTGGCGGGATTATCTGGCATTTGCATCGCAGTTCCATAAGCACAGTTTTGACAACATACTTCTTGTGTACGCACAGGACGAGGATGTTTCGATTCTGGCAACACGAAAGCAATGGGCAGCCATAGGCAGAAATTTGATTCCCCGTGCAAAGGGCGTTGCCGTTTGCGTCTACCGGAATGCCAAACTCACTCTTGACTATCTCTTTGATGTAAGCCAAACTACTGGCAAAGAGATTCATCCTACGGACTGGCAGCTTTCCGATGAAATGAAAAAGGCCCTGACCGAGCGCCTGTC
>CALXEB010000010.1 GCA_944387215.1 uncultured Flavonifractor sp.
CGAGGGCCTGATCCAGACCATCATCGAGGCCGGCTGCGCCGTGTCCACTCCCACTTGCGGCCCCTGTCTCGGCGGCCACATGGGGGTCCTGTCTGACGGGGAGCGGGCGGTCTCCACCACCAACCGCAACTTTGTGGGCCGCATGGGCCCCGTCAGCTCGGAGATCATCCTGGCAAACCCGGCGGTGGCCGCCGCCTCCGCTGTGGCGGGCTGCGTGGCCGATCCCCGGACGCTGTGACCGGCCGGTCGTGAATTTGCAGGGCGGGGGCTTGCCCCCGCCGCACAAGAAAGGATTGTTACCATGAAGGTCTATAAATACGGCGACAACGTGGATACCGACGTGATCATCCCCGCCCGGTACCTCAACGCCCCCGACGAGAAGTCCCTGGCCTCCCACTGCATGGAGGACATCGACGCCTCCTTTGCCTCCACCGTGGAGCCCGGCGACATTATCGTGGCGGGGAGCAACTTCGGCTGCGGCTCCTCCCGGGAACACGCCCCCCTGGCTATCAAGGCCTGCGGGGTCAAGTGCGTCATCGCACCCTCTTTCGCCCGCATCTTCTACCGCAACGCCATCAACATCGGCTTCCCCATTCTGGAGAGCGCCGAGGCAGCCGCCGGTATCCAGGCCGGCGACACGGTGAGCGTGGACTTCAAGACCGGCCTTATCACCGACGAGACCACCGGCAAGACCTACCAGGCCGCGCCCCTGCCCGACTTCGTGCAGGGCATCGTGGACAACGGCGGCCTGCTGAAGTCTCTGAAGGCGAGGGGTGTGGCGAAATGAACTACAAAATCGCTCTGATCCGCGGCGACGGCATCGGCCCCGAGGTAGTGGGGGAGGCCGTGAAGGTGCTGGAGGCCGTTGGCAAGAAATTCGGCCACAGCTTTACTTATGAAGAGGTTCTGCTGGGCGGCTGCGCCACCGATGCGGTGGGGAAGAGCTACCCCGACGGCACCGCTGAGAAATGCAGGGCCTGCGACGCGGTGCTCCTGGGCGCGGTGGGGGGACCCAAGTGGGGCTCCGACAAGCCTGCCGAGCAGCGGCCGGAGACCGCCCTGCTGGCCATCCGCAAGGATCTGGGCCTGTATGCCAACCTGCGCCCCGCCGCCCTGCGGCCCGCCATGGCCGGCGCCTGTCCGCTGAAAAAAGAGACCGCCGAAAAGGGTATCGACCTGATGATGGTGCGGGAGCTCACCGGCGGCATCTACTTTGGCAAACGGGAGCGGTACCAGACTGAGGACCGGGGGGTGGAGTGCGCCGACCGAATGGCATACTCGGAGAAGGAGATCGAGCGCATTGGCCGGAGGGCCTTTGAGCTGGCCCGGCTGCGGCGGAAAAAGGTGTCCTCCGTGGACAAGGCCAACGTGCTGGAGACCAGCCGCCTGTGGCGCGCGGTCATGCACCGGCTGGCGGAAGAGTACCCTGACGTGCAGTATGAGGACGTACTGGTGGATAACTGCGCCATGCAGCTGGTGCGGGATCCCGGCCAGTTTGACGTGGTGGTCACCGAGAACATGTTCGGCGACATTCTGTCCGACGAGGCGTCTATGGTCACCGGCTCCATCGGCCTGCTGCCCTCCGCCTCCATTGGTGATACTGCTCCCGGCCTGTACGAGCCCATCCACGGCTCCGCCCCCGACATCGCCGGCCAGGACAAAGCCAACCCCATCGCCACCATCCTGTCCGTGGCTATGATGTTCCGCTATTCCTTCCGGCTGCCCGACGAGGCCCAGGCCGTCGAGGACGCGGTGGACGCCGTCCTGGCCCAGGGCTGGCGCACCCCGGACATCGCCGGCCCCGGCGTAACGCCCATCGGCACCAGACAGATGGGCGAGCTCATCTGTCAGCAGCTCCGCTGAACCACAGGCGGGCGGCATTTGCCGCCCGCCTGATCTCTTGTCCGCGCTCTGCCCGCGCCGCGCTTCTCCAGGGAAAGGAACCGGCCGCTTTTCCTTGACCTGAGAGATCCTCTTTGCTATAATAAATTGACTTTGTCAGCAGGGGAGGGGCGGCTATGGTCCTGGCGGTGGACGTGGGCAATTCCAACACCACAGTGGGTCTTTTCGACGAGGCGGGGGAGCTGAAATTCCGCTCCACACTGGAGACCTTTCGGGGCAAGACCCAGGACCAGTGCGCCATCGATTTGCTTGGCGTACTTGGCCTCTATGGCGCCGACGTAAGGTCGGTGGACGGGACCATCCTGTCCAGCGTGGTGCCGCCGCTGACCGCAGTGTACACCAATGCCTTGGCCCGGCTCATCGGGAGCCCTCCCATGGTGGTGGGCCCCGGCATCAAAACGGGCTTGAATATCCGGGCTGAGATCCACAATCAGCTGGGCAGCGACATCGTGGCCTCCTCTGTGGCGGCCATCGCCAAATATCAAAGCCCCATCGTCATGGTGGATATGGGCACCGCCACATCCCTGTCCCTTATCGTGGGCAGCGTGTATGAGGGGTGCAGCATCATGCCCGGCCTGGCCCTGGCCCTGGACGCCCTGTCGGAGCGGGCGGCGGAGCTTCCATCCATCTCACTGGAGAGTCCCTCCACGCCGTCCCTGCTGGGCCGCACCACCGAGGAGGCCATGCGCTCGGGCGTTTTGTACGGACATGCCAGCATGGTGGACGGCATGGTGGACCGCATGGAGGCCCAGCTGGGCCAGCCGGTCACCGTGGTGGCCACCGGCGGCAACGCCCCCTGCATCCTGCCCTACTGCAAGCGGACGATCCAATATGACGCCGACCTGGTGATGACCGGGCTCTATCTGCTTTACCAGAAGAACACCGGGAAGCGCCGCAAGCCCTGAAGCCCCGCCTGATCCTTGTACTCAGCGGCTGACCGCCGTGAGTAAAATAATTGCGCTGCATCCCCGAAGAAGCAGGGAGCGGCAGCAGGAGGTAATTTCATATGCGAGCAAGCGAAAAGACCAGACGTCTGACGGGACTGGCCCTGTTGACGGCCATCGTCGCGGTCCTGCAGGTAGTCGCCAGTTTTATCAAGTTCGGGCCCTTTACCATCACCCTGGCCCTGGCCCCCATCCTGATCGGAGCGGCCCTGTACGGTCCCAAGGCGGGGGCCTATCTGGGCGGCGTATTTGGGCTGGTGGTGCTCATCGCCTGTATCCTGGGCTGGGATCCGGGCGGAAGCACCCTGTGGAACGCCAACCCCTTCCTCACCGCCTGCATCTGCCTGGTGAAGGGCATCGCCGCCGGCTTGGCCGCCGGGGCGGTCTACCGGGCCATTGTGGGAGGCAGCCGCGCCCACGGCAGGATGATGACCGGCTCTATCGTGGCCGGCATCGTCAGTCCATTGGTGAATACCGGCCTGTTCGTTCTGGCCCTGACCCTGCTGTTCCATGACATTCTGGTGACCTGGGCTGCGGGCAGCGAACTCATCTATTACATTGTTTTTGTCCTGACCGGCATCAATTTCGTATTGGAGCTGGTCCTCAACCTGGTCCTCAGCACCGTCATCGTCCGGGTGGTGGGTGCAAGAAGCCTCGCATGATCGCCCCTGCGGGCGTCCGTCTGAATGGCGGACGCCCGTTTTTTGCATGATGTTTTTCTTCCTGATTCAAATTTCCCCAAAAAACAAAAATAAGTACTTGCTTTTTTGCAAGTTGGCGCATATAATATGTCAGGAAATTGAGTAACAAGGGAGAGATTCCATTGAAAGAGTTGTCCAGGATCGCCTCTGCCGTGCAGGCGTCCACCACTATGGCCATTGACGCGCTGTTCAAGCAGATGAAGGCTGACGGCGTCGACGTCATCGGCTTCGGCGCCGGTGAGCCCGATTTCAACACCCCCGAGCCCATCAAGCAGGCGGGCATCGAAGCCATTCAGAACAATTTTACCCGCTACACCCCCGCCGCCGGCACGGTGGAGCTGCGCCAGGCCATCTGCGACCGCATGAAGGCCGACTGCGGCCTGGACTACAAGCCCAGCCAGGTGGTGGCCAGCAGCGGCGCCAAGCATCTGGTGTACCTGGCCCTCCGGGCGCTGGTGAATCCGGGCGATGAGATCATCCTGCCCGCGCCCTACTGGGTGAGTTACTACGAGCTGATCAAAATGGTGGGCGGCGTGCCCGTGGTGATCCACACCACCGAGGCCGAGCATTTCAAGCTCACCGCAGCCAAGCTGGAGGCTGCCGTCACCCCCAAGACCAAGGCTATCATTCTCAACAACCCCTCCAACCCCACCGGCATGATGTACGGCAGGGAGGAGCTGCAGGCCATCGCGGATGTGTGCGTGAAGCACGAGGTCTACGTGATCTCCGATGAAATCTACTATGGCCTGGTGTACGACGGAAAGAAGTTCACCAGCTTCGCCGCTCTGGGTCCCCAGGCCAAGGAATTGACCATTCTCATCAACGGCGTCTCCAAATCCTATGCCATGACCGGCTGGCGCATCGGATACGCCTGCGCCAACGATCAGATCGCCAAGATCATGGCCAACTATGTCAGCCACTCCACAGGCTCCCCGGTGGCTATCTCCCAGAAAGCCGCCGTTGTGGCCCTCAACGCGCCCCAGGACGAGGTGGAGGCCATGCGGAAGGCCTTCGAGGAGCGGCGGGACTACATCGTGGCGCGGATGAACGCCATTCCCGGCGTCAGCTGCATCAAGCCCGAGGGCGCTTTCTACGTGATGATGAATCTGGAAAAGCTCATCGGCAAGACCATCCACGGCGTGGAGATCACCAATGACGATGTGTTTGCCGACGCCTTCCTGAAATACGGCCTGGTGGCCGTGGTGCCCGGCTCCGGCTTCGGCGCGCCCAACTTCGTCCGCTGGTCCTACGCCACCTCCATGGACAATATCCGGGAGGGCCTGGACCGCCTGGAGAAATTCCTCCAGGGCTGAGGCGCTGCAAAAATATGCTCCCGCGGGCCTGCGGCCTGCGGGAGCGTTTTATCAGTTCGTCAGGACAAGGGCCTTACGGCGCGCTCCGGCGCAAATTCCGCGCGCTGTGAAATTTTTTCTTGTGGCTCCACACATTTTATAGTATACTGATGCCGTCGTATTTTGAATGAAGAAAAAGAGGTTTTGCCCATGCGTCACGACCGCTACGAAAGCCCGCTGTCTTCCCGCTACGCCAGTGATGAGATGCAGTATATCTTTTCCCCGGATAAGAAGTTCACCACCTGGCACAGACTCTGGGTCGCGCTTGCCCGGGCCGAGATGGAGCTGGGTCTGCCGGTGAGTGAAGAGCAGGTGGCCGAGCTGGAAGCCCATGCGGACGAGATTGACTACGACAAAGCGGCGGAATATGAGAAAAAGCTCCGCCACGACGTGATGGCCCATGTCCACGCCTACGGTGACGCCTGCCCCAAGGCCATGCCCATCATCCACCTGGGGGCCACCAGCTGCTATGTGGGGGACAACACCGACATCATCCTCATGCGGGAGGGCCTTTGCCTGATCCGTGACGAGCTGGTACGGGTGCTGGGCCGCCTGGCCCCCTTTGCTGAAACGTACAAATCCCTGCCCACCCTGGGCTTCACCCACTTCCAGCCCGCCCAGCTGGTGACGGTGGGGAAGCGGGCCGCCCTGTGGATGAACGACCTGCTGCTGGACCTGGCGGAGGTGGAACACCGCATCGATTCCCTGAAGCTGCTGGGCTGCAAGGGCACCACCGGCACCCAGGCCAGCTTCCTGGAGCTCTTCGATGGGGATCACGCAAAGTGCGAGGAGCTGGATCGGAAAATTGCCGCCGAGATGGGCTTTTCCGCCACGGTGCCCGTGTCGGGGCAGACCTACTCCCGCAAGACCGACTACGCCGTGCTCTCCGTTCTGGCCGGCATCGCCCAGTCCGCCAGCAAGTTCGCCACCGACATGCGGCTGCTCTGCCACCTGAAGGAGGTGGAGGAGCCCTTCGAGAAGAATCAGATCGGCTCATCCGCCATGCCCTACAAGCGCAACCCCATGCGCTGTGAGCGCATCTGCTCCCTGGCCCGGTATGTGATGGTGGACGCGGGAAACCCGTCGATCACCGCCGCTACCCAGTGGTTCGAGCGTACCCTGGACGACTCCGCCAACAAGCGTCTGAGCGTGCCTGAAGCCTTCCTGGCCGTAGACGCCATCCTGAATATCTATGCCAATGTGGCCGAAGGTCTGGTGGTCCATGAGCAGGTCATCCGCAAGCATGTGATGGAGGAACTGCCCTTTATGGCCAGCGAGAACATTATGATGGACGCGGTGAAGCGGGGGGGCGATCGGCAGGCCCTTCATGAGCGCATCCGGGTGCTCTCCCAGCAGGCGGGCGCCAACGTGAAGGACAGGGGGGAGGCCAACAACCTCATCGATCTCATCGCCGCCGACCCTGCCTTTTCTATGCTCAGAGAGGACGAGATCCGCGCCCATCTGGAGCCCTCCCGCTATATCGGACGCTGCCCGGAGCAGGTGGATGCCTTCCTGGCGCAGGAGGTCCGCCCCGTCCTGACCCGATATGCAAAGGCCCTGGAAAAGCAGGAGGCCGAGCTGAAGGTGTGACCCCGAAATATTCAGATATCGAAACATAATATTTCATCAGTAGGAGATGGAACATATGGAAAAAGCTGTTCGCCGCATCGGCGTATTTACCAGCGGGGGAGACGCCCCGGGCATGAACGCCGCCATCCGCGCCGTGGTCCGCACGTCCCTGCACATGGGGATCGAGTGCATCGGCATCCGCAGAGGCTATCACGGCCTGATCAACGGGGATTTTATGCCCCTGGATTTCGAGAGCGTCAGCGGATTGTCCCGCAGGGGAGGGACCATGCTTTATTCCGCCCGCAGCGAGGAGTTCAAGACCCCCGAAGGGGTGGAAAAGGCCAGGGCCACCTGCAAGCTGCTGGGGCTGGACGCCCTGGTGGGCATCGGCGGCGACGGCACCTACCGGGGCCTGCTGGAGCTGGCCCGGGGCGGCCTGAGCGTTATCGGCATCCCCGGCACCATCGACAACGATATCGCCTGTTCTACTTACACCATCGGCTATGACACCGCCTGCAACACCGCCCTGGAGTCCATCGACAAGCTGCGGGACACCATGCAGTCCCACGAGCGCTGCTCCGTGGTGGAGGTCATGGGCCGCCACGCGGGCCATGTGGCCCTCAACGTGGGTGTGGCCTGCGGGGCCACCGCCGTGCTGGTGCCCGAGCAGCCGGTGGACTATGAAAACGACCTGGTGGAACCCATCCGCCGGGCCCGGCTGGCGGGGAGGACCCATTTCATGATCATCGTGGCCGAAGGCGTGGATGGCGGCGCCTATGAAGTTGCCCGCCACATCAAGGAGGCCACGGCCCTGGACCCCCGGGTCACCGTCCTGGGCCATGTCCAGCGCGGCGGCGCGCCCACGGTGCGCGACCGTATCGCCGCGACCTATATGGGCTATGAGGCGGTCCGTCTGCTGGCCGAGGGAAAGACATGCCGGGTGGTCGCCATGGACGGCGAGTCCTATGTAGACTACGATATCGAGGAGGCCCTGAAAATGACCAAGGGCCTGGACCAGCAGACCTATACCGTTATGCGCGCCCTGACCGGCGTATAACGGCGCTGGATCTCTTCACAGAAACACCGGCCGGCCCCGAAAGGGGACGGCTGTGTGTTTTGACTATCAACTCAACAAAATAAAAATTTTGTTGAGTTAGAGGGAGGCGAAACGGACCTTTGGAACACAATGACTACCGCGCCGCTGCGCCAGCGCTGCTGCGGGACTTCCTCGTTTACCACGAGACCATCCAGGGACATTCCCGCAGGACTGTGGATGAATACTTTCTGGATCTTCGCAATTTCTTCCGATATGTCAAGATACTCAGGGGCCTTGCGCCCAGGTCTGCTGAACTGGATGAGATCGATATCAGCGACCTGGATCTGGATCTGGCCCGGTCGGTCACCATCAGCGACGTGTACAGCTATATGAGCTACCTCAGCCGGGACCGGGCCAAGCACGCCAACAGCCCCACCACAGGCTACGGCCTGGAGCCCTCCGCCCGGGCCCGCAAGATCGCCGCCATCCGCTCCTTTTATAAGTATCTCACCAACAAGGCCAAGCTGATCGCGGAAAACCCCATGCAGGACCTGGATTCGCCCCGGCTGAAGAAATCCCTGCCGCGGTACCTGGACCTGGATGAGAGCATCCGTCTTTTGGAATCTGTGGATGAGCCGAATCAGGCCCGGGACTACTGCATTTTGACTCTGTTTTTGAACTGCGGGTTGCGGATCTCAGAGTTAGTTTCTCTTAACCTGACCGACGTCCGGGGCGACCAGCTGCGGGTGCTGGGCAAAGGCAATAAAGAGCGGATGATCTTCCTCAACGACGCCTGCAAGGCTGCCCTGGATGCATGGCTGGCCCAGCGCAGCCATCAGGCGGCGGCGGATAAGAATGCCCTGTTCCTCACACGCAAGCACACCAGGATGACCACCGATGCCGTCCACTACATGGTCAAGCAGCGGCTGAAAAAAGCCGGACTGGATGCCTCTCTGTACTCCAGCCACAAGCTGCGGCACACGGCGGCCACCCTGATGCTCCAAAACGGCGTGGATGTGCGCACCTTGCAGGAGGTGCTGGGACACGAGCATCTGAACACCACGCAGATCTATACCCATGTGGACAACGAGAACCTGCGGGCGGCAGCCAAGGCCAACCCTCTGGGCAAGGTGAAGCCGCCCCGCCCAAAGCCGGAGGATTGAGGGCGGCACGGTCGCTCCCCTTTAGTTGTCCCCGGCCTGCCGCCAGACGCCGGCAATATGCAGGAATCGGATCTTTCGGAAGGAATAGGTGCTCAGGGGCCGGTTGTCCGCGTCGTAGGAGTGGGAGGCCACCAGCACCGTGCGAAGCGTCGCCCTGGCCGGCACACGCACCACTACGGCGGTGTGGGAAAAGGTCCCATCCTCCCGGAAGCTCAGCTGCACGATATCTCCCGGCATCACCTGCCGCAGGCCCACCTCCACCGCCGCGGGCCCCGGCGTGGGCTCCTGCCGCACCAGGTAACGGTAGAGATACTCCACCCCCGTCCAGGCCGGAGCCTTGTCGTTGGCATTGATATAGTACCAGCCAAAATCCGGCGTATAGTCCATTACTTCGGAGCCGGCATACAGGCACTGAGAGGCAAAGTTGGTGCAGTCGCCTCCGATATCCTCATAGTCATAGTAGATCATATTGCGCCGGTAGGCCCAGCGGTGTGCGTAGGCCACCGCTGCCTGCCGGTCATAAGCGCTCCATTCCAGCATGGCGCTCCCCCCTTTCCCCTATCTTATGCATCTGGGCTGGAAGGGGCGCGTACCGAAGGGGAAAAGAGCGAAAAAAGGAGAGGGTCTCCCCTCTCCTTTTTGTCATATCAATGCTGTAAAGCTTTAGGCCTTTCCGTCGCAGCCCAGCACGTGGATGAGCTTGTGCTTGACCAGTTCCTTGATGGCGGCCCGGGCGGGCTTCAGGTACTCCCGGGGGTCGAACTTGTCGGGGTGCTCGCTGAAGAACTGGCGGATGGTGCCGGTCATGGCCAGGCGCAGGTCGGAGTCGATGTTGATCTTGCACACGGCGCTGCGAGCGGCCTGGCGGAGCTGCTCCTCGGGGATGCCCACGGCGTCGGGCATCTTGCCGCCGTTCTCGTTGATCATCTTCACGAATTCCTGGGGCACGCTGGAGGAGCCGTGGAGCACGATGGGGAAGCCGGGCAGGCGCTTGGTGACCTCTTCCAGGATGTCAAAGCGCAGGGGCGGGGGAACCAGCTCGCCCTTCTCGTTGCGGGTGCACTGGGCAGCGGTGAACTTGTAGGCGCCGTGGCTGGTGCCGATGGCAATAGCCAGGGAGTCGCAGCCGGTCTTCTCCACGAACTCCTGGACCTCCTCGGGGTGGGTGTAGTGGGACTCCTCGGCGGAGACCTTCACGTCGTCCTCGATGCCGGCCAGAGCGCCCAGCTCGGCCTCCACCACCACGCCGTGGTCGTGGGCGTACTCCACTACCTTCTTGGTGATCTCGATGTTCTCCTGGAAGGGCTTGGAGGAGGCGTCGATCATGACGGAGGTAAAGCCGCCGTCGATGCAGGACTTGCAGGTCTCAAAGTCGGGGCCGTGGTCCAGATGCAGCACGATGGGGATGTTGGGGCACTCGATGGCGGCGGCCTCCACCAGCTTCACCAGGTAGGTGTGGTTGGCGTAGGCGCGGGCGCCCTTGGACACCTGAAGGATCAGGGGAGCATTCAGGTCCCGGGCGGCCTCGGTGATGCCCTGGACGATCTCCATATTGTTGACGTTGAAGGCGCCGATGGCGTAGCCGCCGTCATAGGCCTTCTTGAACATTTCAGTGGAGGTAACTAATGGCATAGTGACCATCTCCTTGTAAGTTTTTTACGTCTCATATTGTACCATTGTGGATTGAAAAATACAAGGGTACGTGGTATGATTTGTAAGAGAAATTTAGGTAAAACTAATTTTGGGTATCTCAACAACACTTTAGGAGGAACTAAACATGGAAAAACTCACCGGCGCATGCATCATTGGCCAGTCCGGAGGCCCCACCGCCGTCATTAACGCCAGCGCTCAGGGCGTCATCCAGACCGCTTTGAAGGCGGACTGCATCACCCGGGTGCTGGGCGCCGCCCACGGCATCAAGGGCGTTCTGGAGGACAAGCTGTACGACATGTCCCAGGAGGACCCCGCGGAGCTGGACCTGCTCCAGTACACCCCCTCCTCCGCCCTGGGCTCCTGCCGCTATAAGCTGGCCGACCCCGATGTGGACGATACCGATTATAAGCGCATTCTGGAGATTTTTGAGAAGTACAATGTGCGCTACTTCTTCTACAACGGCGGCAACGACTCCATGGACACCTGCAACAAGATCTCCAAGTATATGCAGAAGGTGGGCTATGAGTGCCGCATCATGGGCGTGCCCAAGACCATCGACAACGACCTGAACGGCACCGATCACTGCCCCGGTTTCGGCTCCGCCGCAAAGTTCATCGCCACCAGCTGCATGGAGGTCCACCGGGACGCCCACGTGTACGACACCGGCATGGTCACCGTCATTGAGATCATGGGCCGCCACGCCGGCTGGCTGGCCGGCTCCGCCGCCCTGGCTACCTGGGCGGGCTACGGCCCCGACCTGGTTTACCTGCCCGAGGTGGACTTCGACATGGACGCCTTTGTAAAGGACGTCACCGACATCTACAACAAGACCGGCAAGTGCATGGTGGCCGTGTCCGAAGGCATCCACTATGCCGACGGGCGCTTCGTCTCCGAGGCGGAGACCTCCGCCACCGACGGCTTCGGCCACGCCCAGCTGGGCGGCCTGGCGGTGAAGCTGGCCGACGTGATCAAGCAGAAGACCGGCGCCAAGGTCCGGGGCATCGAACTGTCCCTGCTCCAGCGCTGCGGCTCCCACACCGCCTCCAAGACCGATATCGACGAGGCCTTCCTGGCCGGCAAAGCCGCTGTGGAGGCTGCCGTGTCCGGCGTCACCGACAAGATGGTGGCCTTCCAGTGCACCCGGGAGGGCGGCTACAAGTGCGAGACCGTGCTCCAGCCCCTGGACATCGTGGCCAACATCGAGAAAAAGGTTCCCCGCGAGTGGATCAACGCCGCGGGCAACGGTGTGGAGCAGCCCTTCATCGACTATGTGCTCCCCCTGATCCAGGGCGACTGCGGCGCGCCCAAGGAGCATTCCCTGCCCCGCTTCGCCAAGCTGAAAAAGGTCCTGACCACCGATTTGGACGGCTGAGACGGACCCGGCGGAATTTAGGGAAATTCACAAGCGCCCCGGCGGAACAATGCTCCGCCGGGGCGCTTTTTGCTGCTGAAAACCGCTGGACCCTGTCGGCCGCTCTCACATCAGGACGGCCAGGGCCTCCCGGATGTTGTGTACTTTGATGAGCTGAAGGCCGTCGGGCGCCTCCACTTTTGCCCCCGCCCGGGCGGGCACCAGGCACTTGGTAAAGCCCAGCCGGTGGACCTCGCTGAGCCGCTGGCCCAGGGCGTTCACCGAGCGCAGCTCCCCGGTGAGGCCCACCTCGCCGACGGCGGCCAGATCCCCGGGCACCGGCCTGTCCCGGAAGCTGGAGGCCATGGCCACCACCATGGCCAGGTCGGCGGCGGGCTCGTCTAAAAACAGGCCGCCGATGACGTTGATGTAGGCGTCGCAGGTGCTCACCATCAGGCCGCCCCGCTTTTCCAGCACGGCCAGCAGCAGGTTGGTGCGGTTGAAGTCAAAGCCGTTGGCCGTGCGCCGGGGCACGTTGAAGCTGGTGGGGGCCAGCAGGGCCTGGACCTCCGCCAGCACCGGCCGCACCCCCTCCATGACGCAGGTGACGCAGGTGCCCGGGGTGTCCTGGGGCCGGCCGGAGAGGAGCATCTCGGAGGGGTTGGGCACCTCGCTGAGCCCGCCGTCCCCCATCTCGAACACCCCGATCTCGTTGGTGGCGCCGAAGCGGTTTTTGGCCGCCCGGAGGATACGGTAGGAGTTCTGTTGCTCCCCCTCGAAGTAGAGCACGCAGTCCACCATGTGCTCCAGCACCTTGGGCCCGGCGATGGAGCCCTCCTTGTTCACGTGGCCGATGACGAATACCGTCACCCCCTGGCCCTTGGCCAGCTGCATCAGGGCCATGGTGCAGTCCTTCACCTGGCCGATGCTGCCGGGCGCGGTGGACAGATCCCCGTTGTACATGGTCTGGATGGAGTCCACGATGAGCACATCGGGCTGCAGCTCGTTCACCGCCTCCACCACGCTCTCCAGATCGGTCTCCGCCAGCAGGTAGAGGCCCTCCCCCCTCACACGGAGCCGCTCCGCCCGCAGCTTGATCTGCCGCTCCGACTCCTCGCCGGAGACGTAGAGCACCTTGGCAAACCGGCACAGATTGTCGCAGATCTGGAGCATGAGGGTGGATTTGCCGATGCCCGGCGCGCCCCCCACCAGCACCAGGGAGCCCTGGACGGCCCCGCCGCCCAGCACCCGGTCCAGCTCCTTCATGCCGGTGGCAAAGCGCAGCTCCCGGCTGGTCTCCACCTCCGCCATGGGCTTGGGGCGGGCCGGCCCCTGCCCGGAGGAAGCCGGCGCGGCGGTGCGGCGCTTGCCCTCCGCCGGACGCTCCACGATGGTGTTCCACGCCTTGCAGGCAGGGCACTGCCCCGCCCACTTGGGCAGCTCGTTGCCGCATTCGGTGCAGTAAAACATGGTTTTGGCCTTCACATTGCCTCTCCCCTTTTCTTTTGCACGCGCTCAGATCTCCCGCAGGCACACCCCCGCCAGCACCGCCGCCAGCCTGGTCTGGTAGTCCGCTGAGCGGAGGAGGGCCTCCTCCTCCGGGTTGGACAGGAAGCCGCATTCCACCAGCACGGCAGGGCAGCTGACATGTCCCATCAGGTAGACGCTGTCCGGGATGGGTTTGGCCTGACGGCCGTTTTCCGGGTCCAGGGCGGACCGCAGCGCCTCCTGCATGGCCTCCGCCAGCGCCTGGCTCCCCTCTGTGGGGGCGTAAAACGCCTGGGCGCCATGGTATTTCTTGTCTGTAAAGGTATTTTGGTGTACACTTAACAGAACGGCGTCCCCCACCTGCTCCACCGCCTGGACCCGGTTGCGCAGATCGGAGGCCTTCTTCTCCCGCAGGGTGTCCGCCCCCTGATCGTGGAGAGAGACGTCCTCCTCCCGCAGCACCACCGGCGGCGCGCCGCAGAAGCCCAGCAGCTGATCCACCCGCAGGGTGATGGCCAGGTTGATGCCGCTCTCCGCCACGCCCGTCAGGGATACCGCGCCGCCGTCCTCCCCGCCGTGGCCGGCGTCCAGCACCAGGACGGGCCCCTCCTCCGCCGCTGGTCTAAACACCGGCCAGGCCGCAGGCGGATGGGACAGGCAAAGGACGGACGCGGCCAGCAGCCCGGCAAATACGCAAATTGAAACCCATTTCTTCACTCGGCTCCCCCCTCCCTTCCAGCCTATGCGGGCCGGCCGGGGGAAAGAAGGGCCGGGATCATTATACTACGGATGCTCCCGCGGCTCAAGTTCCTGTTGCCTTTTGGACGGCCCTGGGGTAAGATAGGGGCAGAAATCTTACGGAGGTGTTTCCCCCATGGTGTTTGATAAGCTGGAACACGCTTCCCTGTACTACGGCCTGGGCCCCCGCTTCCGGCAGGCGCTGAAGTGGCTGGCCCAGGTGGATCCCGCCGCTCTCCCCTCCGGCCAGCGGGTGGATATCGACGGCGACAACATCTACGCCACCCGCTTCGACGTGGACACCAAGCGCCCGGAGGAGGCTAAGCTGGAGTGCCATCGGAACTACGCCGACATCCAGTATGTGGTCTCCGGCACGGAGGGGGTGGGCTACGCCCTGCCCGACGCGCCCCTCACACAGCTCAGCGAGTACCAGCCGGATATCCAGTTCTTCACCACCGACTGGGATACCCTCACCGTCCGGCCCGGCACCTTTTATATCGTCTGGCCCCAGGACCTTCACGCCCCCCGGGTGGCCCTGGGAGCTCCCGGCCCGGTAACGGTCATCGTGGCCAAGGTCAAATTGGATCCATAAGGGCAGAAGGCCGCCCGTCCGGCTCCGTGGGAGTTTGGACGGGCGGTTTCCTTCTGCCCCGCCGCGGCATACAATGGGTCGAAGGCGGCCGGACTTTGCCGGTCTCCTTCCCTATCCCACACAAGGAGGGATCCCATTGTATCCCAGAACCAATTCCGCCGCCCCCGGCGGCTGTGAGGACGCCAGCGGCACTCTGCCCCAGTGCGCGCCGCTGGCAGTCCCCTATGTGCCCTTCCAGCAGAACAGCCCCAATCGCTACACCCAGCAGCAGGCCCTGGCCAGCGGCACCCTGTTCCCCGGCCTGGACCTGCCCTTCCGGGTGAAGGGAGAGATGCGCCGGGACCTGGGCGGCCCTCTGGCCGAGCTCCAGGCGCTGGAGTTCGTGCTGGTGGAGCTGGCCCTCTACCTGGACACCCACCCCGACGACGCCGAGGCCTTCGCCCTCTATCAGCAGTACGCCGATATGGAGCGGCAGGCCAGGTCCGCCTATGAGGCGGTCAACGGGCCCCTGACCCTGGCCGCCGCCGCCCAGGGGGACAGCTGGTCCGCCTGGCTGAAGGGCCCCTGGCCCTGGCACCCGACGGAAGGAGGGAACAGCTGATGTTCAGTTATGAGAAAAAGCTCCAGTACCCGGTGCGCATCGCCACGCCCAACCCCAAGCTGGCCTCTGTCATCATCAGCCAGTACGGCGGGCCGGACGGTGAACTGGGGGCTTCCCTGCGCTATCTGTCCCAGCGGTTCTCCATGCCCTACCCGGAGATCCAGGGGTTGCTCACCGACATCGGCACGGAAGAACTGGGCCACCTGGAGATGATCGGGGCCATCGTCCACCAGCTCACCCGCAACCTCACCGACGAGCAGATCCGCCAGGCCGGGTTCAACGCCTACTTCGTGGACCACACCACCGGGGTCTACCCCACCGCCGCCTCCGGCTTCCCCTTCAGCGCCGCCGCCCTGGGGGTCAAGGGGGACGTGATCTGTGACCTGACCGAGGATCTGGCCGCCGAGCAAAAGGCGCGGGTCACCTATGACAACATCCTCCGCCTCAGCGACGACCCGGACGTGAGCAACGTTATCCGCTTCCTGCGTGAGCGGGAGATCGTCCACTTCCAGCGCTTCGGCGAGGCCCTGCGCCTGGCCAAGGAGAAGATGGACCAGAAGAACGTCTACTTCACCAACCCCGCCTTTGACAAATAGGGGAAATACAAACCGGGAGAGGCCCTCGGGCCTCTCCCGGTTTCTGATGGCTTCAGTCCCCCAGCTCCAGGGCAAAGAGGGCGGCGCCCAGGGCGCCGTTGAGCTGGGCCTGCTCCGGCACGGCCAGGGGCGCCCCCAGCCGACGCCGGATGGCCTGGGCCACCCCCTGGTTCTTGGACACGCCGCCGGTCATCATATAGGCCGGCTCGCCCCCCACCCGGCGGACCAGGGCGCAGGTCTTGGCGGCCACCGACTCGTTGAGGCCGTGGACGATGTCGGCCCTGGATTTGTTTTGGGCGATGAGGGAGACCACCTCCGACTCGGCAAAGACGGTGCACATGCTGGAAATGGCGATGTCCTCCCTCCACTCCAGGCCGGCGGTGCTCATCTCGTCCATGGTCAGCTCCAGGGTTCGGGCCATGAGTTCCAGGAAGCGGCCGGTGCCGGCGGCGCACTTGTCGTTCATGACGAAGTTGACCACGTTGCCCCCCTCGTCCACCCGGATGACCTTGCTGTCCTGGCCGCCGATGTCGATGATGGTGCGCACGGAGGGGTCCAGGAAGTGGGCCCCCTTGGCGTGGCAGGTGATCTCAGTGATGGACTTCTCCCCCATCTGCACGGCGGCGCGGCCGTAGCCGGTGGTGACGCAGGCGGTAATGTCCGCTTCGGTCAACCCCGCCTGGCCCAGAGCCTGCTCCAGCGCCCGCTGGGCGCCGGCGGCGGCCCCCGCCCCGGTGGGCAGGATTGCCTGGGCCACGATGTTCCTGTCCTTGTCCAGGATCACCACGTCGGTGCTGGTGGAGCCGCTGTCCACCCCGGCGAAATAGCCCTTCCCCGTCACGGGGCCTCTCCCCTTTCTCCGCTCCGGCTCCGGCGCCAGCTGCTCGGCAAAGGCCTCCAGCCGGGTGCGCAGCTGCCCTCCGCTCTGGAGGGTGTAGTCGGTCTCCACCTTCAGCATGGGCACGCTCAGCTCGTGCCGCAGGCGGGAGTACTCAAAGCCGTAGTAGTCGCAGAATTTTACTGTGTGATAGATGACCCCCCGCAGGTCCGGGTCGTTGTACAGACGCTTGCGGCCCGCCGCGTCGGTCATGCGCATGCAGGGCAGCTGCCCCAGCAGCTCCCCGGCATACCAGTCCATGAGGGCATCAAAGTCCCCCGGCTCCTCCGGCGGCGGGGGCACGTCCCGGTTGTGGACGCAGGTGTCGTTGCGCACCGGCAGGGGCATGGTCTCCTCCATCAGGGAGAATAGCCCCTCCCCCACACGCCCCCCCAGCACGCTGAGGTAGGGTCCCGCCGGCCGCCGCCGGGGCTGAAAGGCCGCCCGGAAGGCTTCAGGGTCAAACTCCGTGCCCTTGTAGGCGGCGTAGGCCCTTGCCAGGCGGATCAGCTCCCCCTTTGTCTTTTCCCGGGCGCAGGCGTCCCCGCAGTGGAGCATGTCCATGAGGAAGAGGAAGTCCAGCTTGCCGTGGGAGAGCAGCACGTCGTAGGCCCCCCGGATGGTGTCGCAGCAGTTGACCAGCACCAGCTCCCGGACCTTCCCCTCCAGACAGGCCTGTATGCACGCCTTTCCGAAGCCGCAGAGGTTGGGGTGGCTCACCTGGTCGCTGAGGCCGAAGTCCTCCGGCATATAGTCCAGGACCTGGCACCGGCCGCCCAGGGCCTCCAGCAGCTCCACGGGGGTGTATTTGCAGATATACCAGGTGGTCTCCATCACGCCCCGCCCCCCTTTTCCGCCCGGAGCATCTCCACAAAGGCGTCCATGCGGGTGGCCAGCTGGCCCTCGCCGCCGTGGCTGCGGTCGCAGCCGTCCCCGTCCAGCACCAGGCAGGGCAGGCCGTTGGCTTCAAAGGTCTCCTTGGCCAGCTGGGCGCCCCCCAGGGTGTGCTTGCAGCCCCAGTGGCAGAACCACACCACCCCGTCGGCCCGGACCTGACGGGCGGCCTCCAGCCCCCGCTGGATGCGGCGGGACACCGGGCCGTTGAAGGCGGAGTACACCACCCGGCGGGCCATGGCGTCGTAGGGCTTGGCCGGGTCGGCCTTCACAAGGCCCTCAAAGCACATGTCGCAGGCCACCACCTGGACCGCCGGGTTGAAGTCGGTGACCGCCCGCAGGGGAGCCACCCAGAAGGGGGTGGTGTGCATCCACAGCAGGCGCACCCCGGAGGCCGGGGGCGCGCTCTCCGCCTCCTTCAGGCACTGCTTGGTATAGGCCTCGGTCTCCGGCGTGCCCAGGAGGGTGTGGAGAGTGAAGGCGGAGAACATCTCCCCCGTCAGCTCCCCCAGGATGCTCCTGTCCGCCCGGAGGGTTATATAGCGATCAAAATTGTCCATGCTGCGCTGGCTGCGGGCCACGGCGGCGGACAGGGCCTCCTCCGAAATGGCCTGCCCCGTCTGCCCCTCGATGAATTTCACCATCTCCCGCAGCTGGCCGGCCACATAGTCTACCGCCTCCTCAGAGGGCTCGTAGGGCACGTCCACCACGAACTGGGGCACGCCGAAATACTCCGCCAGCCGGCGGAAGGTGAGCAGGTTGGCGTCGCAGGCCAGGGTGGTGTTGAGAATGAACCGGGGCCTGGGCATCAGGCCCAGCTCCGCCGCCCCGATGAATACCCGGTGATAGGAGCAGAAGGTGTCGGGCAGGCCCTCGCTCTCGGCGTACTGGAGGAAGGCCTGCTCGGCCTGGGTGCCCGCCAGGAAGCAGCCGAACCCCTCGCAGGAGTAGGGGTGCAGCCCCGCCGCCTGGAGCGGCTCACAGGGCAGGAACAGGCTGGCCATGGCCGCCCGCTCCGGGTGGGCCAGGGGGGCGATCATGGAGGCGGTGGTCTGGACCGCCGCCATCTGGGCCGCCTTTGTCGTGTGTTTTCCCGGCGCGGCGATCAGCCGGAGCTTCTGGGCCCGGTAGCCCAGCTTCAGCAGGGCCTGGGCGCGCCCGGGGCTTCGGCGGCACTCCTTCTGGACGATGCCGCCGAAGGTCTTGATGATGTCAGGCATGGGGTATTTGCTCTCCTCTGATCTATGGATTGCAGGTCCCGCAGGGGGAATAGCCCTGGTCCAGCAGGGCCTGGCGGGAGCCGGTGTAGTCCCGGCGGTTGCTCTCGCTCATGGTGGCCGCGCCGGAGCACTCCGGCAGGTGGAACTTCATGGAGCGGGTATTGAGCACATAGTGCTGCTCCTCCTGGCCGGAGGTCGTCGCGGCGGGGGGCTCCTCCTCCGCCAGCCAGCTCTCCCCGGTGGCGTAGTCGATCTCCACCCCGGGCTGGACGTTGTAGACATAGACGCAGAAGCGCACGCCGGCCCCGTCGTCCTCCACGCTCTCGGCCTCCATCACCACCCCGCTGGCCACCAGGTCGTCCCCCTGGTAAACGGGGGTGACACGGTAGAGCACGTGGCAGCCAGTCTCCTCCACGTACTCCGCCACCTGGTCCTCAAAGGGGAGCATCCCCTCCACGTTCAGATAGCGGGTGCCGGTGATGAGGTTCTCCTCGTTGGCATTCTCCCCGGTGAGCTGGTAGCCGATAAGGTGGCAGCGGTTGTAGAGATACTGGCCGTCCACGCAGTCGTAGCGCACCGTGTGCCAGCCGGAGGGCTGCACCTGGCCGATGCTCCCCCGCTCCTCGGTGGGCATCAGGTCCTCGCCCACGTTGGCGTAGGCGGTGCCGCAGCGGCCCAGCTCGTCCAGGGGGCTGTATGACTCAAAGGAATTGGCGGTCCGATCCGCCTCCGGGAAGTCGGGGACGTTGCCGTTGAGCACCACGTAGGGCTCCCCGGAATAAGCCGGCACCTCCTCCAGGGTGTAGGAGGGGGTCTCCGGGGCCTGGAGGGGCATGCCCTCACAGCCGCACAGCAGGGCGCAGAGCAGGGCCAGGCACATAAGGCCGGTATACAAACGCTTCATAAGCGGGCTCCTTTCTGAGGACGATCCACGGAGCATTATAGCACAGCCCGCCGGCTTCTGACAAACAAAAAATACCTGGGGCAGACCGGCTGTCCCAGGTATTTCTCTCAGTCGCCGCAGTACTCCCGCTTCAGGACCTCCATCAGGGCGGAAAGGCGGGGATCGCAGATGGCGTAGCGCACGTACTGGCCCAGCTTCTCCGCCCGGACCAGCCCCCCCTCCCGCAGGCGGTGGAGATGCTGGGACAGGGCGGGGCCGGTGATGTGGGGCACCTGGGCGGACAGCTCCCCCACCGTCATGGGCCGCTCCAGGAGGGCGCAGAGGATGAGCAGCCGGTTCTCGTTGGACAGCTGGCCCATAAGGGCGGCCACCGCCCCGGCGCGGCGGCGCATGGCGTCCATGTTCATTCCCCGCACCCCCCGCAGACGGCGCAGCCGCCGGAACAGCCCTCCTCCTCCGGGGGCCGCCCCGCCCGCAGACGGCAGATGAGCTGGGTCATGGTCCCCATGGGGCAGAACACGCACCAGGACCGGGGCTTGAACAGGGCCATGACGATCAGGCCGATGAGGGTGGAGGTGAGCATTATGCTGTAAAACCCGAAGGCAAACTGGGCCACCCAGGGGGCCAGCAGGGTGCCGTGGTAGGCCCAGTGCCAGGGCAGGCGGAAGGTCCAGAACAGCTTGACGAACTCCCCCACGCTCCGGGCCCCGGCCCCCACCAGGAAGGTGGTCCACAGCATCTGAAAGAACATGAGGAAAAAGAAGATCAGAAAGCCGTATCGGAAGGCCCGCGTCCCCATCCATCGCGGAGTGGGCCGGTTCCGGGAGAGCTTCAGCCGGCCCCCCAGCAGGGAGAGGAATTGCCCCCGGTCGCAGTAGCGGTTGCAGTACAGCTTGCCCCCGCCGAATATGGCGATGAGCAGGGGCAGACAGAAAAAGATCATCCCCAGCCAGGCAAAGAGGATGTTGAAGAACCCCAGCCCCAGGTAGACGGGGGTCACGATCCACAGATAGTCGTACCAGTGCTTCCTGCCGTTCATGCCGCGCCCTCCCTGTCCTTCAGATCGATAGCCCCGGCGGGGCACTCTTTGGCGCACCTGCCGCACCCCACGCAGCGGTCGGTGTCCACCCGGGCCGTCACGCCCCGCCAGACGCCGACGGCCGACAGGGGGCACACCTTGACGCAGCAGCCGCAGGCCACGCAGCGGCGCGCCTCCACCCGGGCAAATCGCTTGGATGCCATATGGTCCAACCCCTTTATTTAAGTATTTAAGCAATTACTAATATATCAGAGATCAGGCGGCAATGCAAGCCCTTTTTGCGCACAAGTCCACGCAGCGTGGATTGCGCCGCGCTCCAAAGCCGGGTATACTGTGTTGGGAACGGGCCGAAGCCACGGCCCGTTTGGAAAGGAAGGAATATATAAATGGACAATATCAGGATCGGGGCGGCCATCCGCGGGCTGCGGCAGGAGCATGGGCTCACGCAGCGTCAACTGGCGGACCGCCTGCATGTCAGCGCCAAGACCGTCTCAAAATGGGAGTGTGGCCAGGGGTGCCCGGATCCGGCCCTGTGGGAGGCGCTGTGCGCCTGTCTGGGGGCGGATCTGCGCAAGCTGCTCCAGGGCGATCTGGAGCCCGGCCGGCCGGACCCGGGAAATATGGCAAAGGCGCGTTTCTATGTCTGCCCGATGTGCGGGAATTTGCTGCTGGGGACTGGATCGTGCGGCGTGTCCTGCTGCGGGCGGAGCCTGACGCCCCTCTCCCCTGCCGCGGACCCGGAGCCGCTGAACCTACGTGTGGAGGAGATGGACCTGGATTACTACATCTCCTGGGACCACCCCATGGAGAAGGGGCACTTTCTCGACTTTGCGGCCTATGTGCAGGACGACAGGGTGCTGCTGATCCGCCTCTACCCGGAACAGGAGTCCGCCGTGCGCATCCCCATTTCCAGAGGAGACGGAGTGCTCTACCTCCACTGCACCAGGCATGGGCTGCAGCGGCACAGGCTCTCCCCGCCCCGCGCCCCCAGCGTTACAAAACGGCCCCGGACATAAGCATGTCCGGGGCCGCAGTTTTTTTCGCGCTACTCTCCGTCCAGCATGGCCAGCAGCTCGGCCTCGCTGAGGACGGGTATGCCCAGCTCGGCGGCCTTCTGGAGCTTGGAGCCGGCGGCCTCCCCCGCCACCACATAGCTGGTCTTTTTGGACACCGAGCCGGACACCTTGCCCCCCTGGGCCTCGATGAGGGCGGCGGCCTCCTTCCGATCCAGATTGGGCAGGGTGCCGGTGAGCACGAAGGTCTTGCCCGCCAGTCTGTCCCCCACCGGGGCCTCCGTGCTGTCAAAGGACACCCCCGCCGCCCGGAGGGACTCGATGAGGTGCCGGCTCTGCTCCTCGGCGAACCAGTCCAGCAGGCTGCGGGCGGTGATGCCGCCGATATCGGGCACGGCGGTGAGCTCCTCCTCCGTGGCGGCCATCAGATTGTCCAGGGTGCCGAACCGGGCGGCCAGCACCCGCCCCGCCTTCTGGCCCACCTGGCGGATACCGAAGGCGAAGAGCAGCCGGCCCAGGCCGGCGGACTTGGAGCGCTCAATGGCCTGGATCAGGTTCTCGGCGCTCTTTTTTCCCATGCGCTCCAGCCTGGCCACCGGCTCCGCCTCCAGGCGGTAGAGGTCCCCGGGGCCCCGCACCAGCCCGGCCCCCACCAGGGCCTCCACCACGGCGGGGCCCAGGCCCTCGATGTCCATGGCGTCCCGGCTGGCAAAATGGATGATGTGCCGCAGCCGCTGGGCGGGACACTCGGCCCCGGTGCAGCGGATGTGGGCCCCGTCCTCGTCCCGGGCCACCGGGGCGCCGCACACGGGGCAGCGGTCGGGCAGATGGTAGGGCTCCGTGCCCGCCGGGCGCTTCTCCTTCAATACGGATACGATCTCCGGGATGATCTCCCCCGCCTTCTGGACCAGCACCGTGTCCCCGATGCGGATGTCCTTTTCGGTGATGAAATCCTGGTTGTGGAGAGTGGCGTTGGTGACGGTTGTGCCTGCAAGGCGGACCGGCTTTACAACTGCTTTCGGGGTGAGCACACCGGTGCGGCCCACCTGGACCACAATATCCTCCACCACGCTCTCCTTCTGCTCCGGCGGGTACTTGTAGGCCGCCGCCCAGCGGGGGAATTTGGCGGTGGAGCCAAGGACAGCACGGTCTGCAAGGTTATTTACCTTTACAACGGCGCCGTCGATGTCAAAGGGATAGGCTTCCCGGCCGTCCCCCATAGCCGCGATGCGCGCCGCCGCCTCACGGATGGTGCCGCAGGTGTCATGGGGAATGACTTTAAAGTGCTGGGCTTCCAGGTAGTCCAGGGTCTCGGTGTGGGTAGTGAAGACGCGGCCCTCGGCCCGCTGGATGTTGAATACCCGGATGTCCAGCCCGCGGGAAGCGGCGATTTTGGGGTCCAGCTGCCGCAGGGATCCGGCGGCGGCGTTGCGGGGGTTGGCAAAGAGGGACTCCCCTCTCAGTTCCCGCTCCTCGTTGAGCCGCTCGAAGCTCTTCTTGGGCATGAACACCTCCCCCCGGACGATAAGGGAGGGCAGGGCCTCGGGCAGCCGCAGGGGGATGGAGCGGATGGTGCGCAGGTTCTCGGTCACGTCCTCCCCCACCTGGCCGTCCCCCCGGGTGGCCCCCCGGACGAAGAGGCCGTTTTCATACTCCAGGGCCACGGACAGCCCGTCCACCTTGGGCTCCACGTCGTACTCCACCCCGTCGGGCAAAGCCTCCCGCACCCGCTGGTCGAACTCCTCCAGCTCCTCCACGGAGAACACGTCCTGAAGGCTCTCCAACGGAACCCGGTGGCGCACCTCCTGAAAGCCGTCGGCCACCTTGCCCCCCACCCGCTGGGTGGGGGAATCGGGGGTCACCAGCTCCGGGCGGGCGGCCTCCAGCTCCTCCAGGCGGCGGAGCTTGTGGTCGAAGTCGTAGTCGGACATGGTGGGGTTATCCAGCACATAGTACTCATAGTTGGCCTGCTCCAGCTCCCGTCGCAGGGCCTGGATCTCCTGTCTCTCGTCCATGTTGAACCTCCACTTGGAAGCGTTTTGTAAAGCGGGGGGCCAGCCGGCGCAGCAGCAGGGCGATCAGGCCGCCCGCGAAAGCCCCCAGGGTGTTAAGTATCAAATCGTCCACGTCGGTGGAGCGGTTTACAAACAGCTGGCAGAACTCGATGGAAAAGGAGGCGCAGAAGCCTGCCGCCAGGCCCTTCCACCACCGGGGGCGCCACAGCAGGTTGGAGAAAAAACCCACGGGCACAAAGATCAGGGTGTTGGCCAGGGCCATATAGAAGGTCCAGCTGCCCGGCTCAAGGAGGAGCTGGTAAAAATAGGGCCTCCAGCCGATGTACTGCACGGATTGAGACAGCGGCGTCAGCGGGAAAAAGGGCCGCTCCCCCCGAAAGGCGGCCTGCCAGTGCCATACCGTCCAGAAGTTGGCCGGAAACACCGTCAGGGCGGCCAGACCGGCGCAGAACATCACAAAAAGGAGCAGCGCCCCCTCCCGCCAGACGCCGCTGGCCAGCCCCAGCCGGGCCAGACGCCGCTTTCTCCGCGGCCGCAGGGCAAAGAAAACGGCTGCGGCCAGGGCCATGCAGGGGAGCATCTGAGCCACATAGTCCCAGGTGATCTCCAAATACCACAGAAATGTAAACGTATCCATCTCCATGCCCCTTTCTGGGAGAATGGAATGATTCTATCACAGAAAGGCGCGCAGAGTTTTAATATTTCCTTACAATGCGCCTAGGCGCCGCCCGGCAGCTCCAGGTAGGCCTCGGGCACCCGGCCCACCAGCAGGGTCTCCGCCGCGCACACCTGGGCGGTGACGGTGGCCTGGGTGGATCCGCCGGGGATGAGGAGGGTGACCTCCACCGCCGCGTTGAGCATGATCTGGTGAAGGGTCTGGTTGATGCCCGCCGAGGTGAAGCGGTTTTCAAACTCCACCGTGGGGGTGGCGGCGATCAGCACCTGCACCGGCAGCCGGGGCCCCCAGTCGGAGGCGGTGGCGAAGCCGGTAAGGCTGCCCAGGGGCACGCCCAGATCCCGGCTGTCAAGCTCATCCACCTGTCGGAGCACCTCCTCCAGGATCTCCGTGCGCAGGGCGTTGAGCCGGGCGGTGTCGGCGGCCAGCACCGCCACCTGGCCGGTCTCGTCCTTTTCCACGGCCACCAGGTCTCCGTAGGACACCGCCTCGCTGGTCAGGGTCCCCTGCACGGCCTCGTTGACGATCTGGGAGACGGCGTTGCGCACATTGGCGAGGGCCAGCTGGGTGAGGGTAGGGCGCAGAGCGGCGTCCACCCGGGAAATGACCAGCAGGGCCAGCCCCACCCCCAGCAGGGCGGGGAGCAGCAGCCCCCTTCCCCGCCGGGCGCTGCGGACCGTCCGCCTGACGCGGGGCCAGCGGGGCCAGGGGCGGTAGCGCGGCCTGGACATAGCCTCACCTCCTTACAGGAAGGCTATGCGGCCGCGGCTTGGCCCTATGCCCGGAGCAGCTCCTCCACCGCCAGCATGACGCCGGCCTTGCCGCTCTCGTAGGTCAGCCCGCCCTGGAGATAGGCGGTGTAGGGCTCCCGCATGGGGGCGTCGCAGGAGAGCTCAATAGAGGCCCCCTGGATGAAGGCCCCGGCGGCCATGATCACCTGACAGTCGTAGCCCGGCATGTCCCAGGGCTCCGGCGTCACATAGGAGTCCACCGGCGCGCCGAACTGGATGCCCCGGCAGAACTTCTTCAGGGGCTCCGGCGCGCCGAAGTGGAGCATCTGGATGATGTCGCGGCGCACCGCGCCGGAGGGCGGATCCACCCGGTAGCCCAGCAGCTCCATCATCCGGGCGGCGAACACCGCCGTTTTGACTGCCTGGGCGGTGGTGTGTGGGGCCAGGAACAGGCCCTGGTAGAGGCTGCGGTTGGCCCCGAAGGTGGAGCCGCACTCCTTGCCGATGCCGGGGGTGGTGAGCCGCATGGCGGCCCCCTCCACCAGGTCCCGCCGGCCGGCGATATAGCCCCCGGTGGGGGCCAGGCCGCCGCCGGGGTTTTTGATAAGGGATCCCACCACCAGGTCGGCCCCAACTTGGGTGGGCTCTGTGGTCTCCACAAATTCGCCGTAGCAGTTGTCCACCAGCACCGCCGCCGCCGGGTTGTTCTCCTTCACCACCCGGGCCAGGGCCCCGATCTCCGCCACGGAGAGGGAGTTCCGGGTGGAGTAGCCCCGGGAGCGCTGGATGAGCACCGCCTTCACCCGGGGGTCCCGCACCGCCTCCGCCAGGGCGGCGGGATCGGGGGCGTTGTCCCGCAGTTCCACCTGCCGGTACTCCACGCCGTAGCTCTTCAGGGAGCCGGGCCCCTTGTCCACCACGCCGATGACCCCCAGCATAGTGTCGTAGGGGGCACCCACGGCGGACACCAGCACGTCGCCGGGCCGCAGGGCCCCGAAGAGGGCGCAGGAGATGGCGTGGGTGCCGTTGACGAACTGCACCCGCACCAGGGCGTCCTCGGTGCCGAAGATATCGGCGTAGATCTGGTCCAGGGTGTCCCGGCCCAGGTCGTCGTAGCCGTAGCCGGTGGTGCCGGCAAAGTGGGCCTCCGCCACCCGGTGCTTCTGAAAGGCGGAGAGCACCTTCCGGGTATTCTCCTCCGCCACGGCGTCAATGCGGGCAAACTGCCCCGCCAGGTCGGCCTGGGCCTGGGCGGCCAGGGCTTCCACTCTCTCGCTTATCTGTAAAGGCATTTTCCTTGTAAC
The DNA here is from genome assembly GCA_944387215.1 of uncultured Flavonifractor sp. Lineage (GTDB taxonomy): Bacteria > Bacillota > Clostridia > Oscillospirales > Oscillospiraceae > Flavonifractor. The sequence goes on from CALXEB010000010.1 coordinate 26,360, forward strand.
ATCCTGTTCTGTCTGTATTTTTGCGGCTGGCCCGTCAGTCCAGCCTGGCCCGGGCGAAGGCGGCCGCCAGGTTGGCGCAGGCCTCCACGTCACCCAGGTCGGCCATCTCCAGGGGCGTGTGGATATAGCGGGTGGGGATGGAGATGCCGCCGGTGTACACCCCGGCCCGGCTCTGGTGGATGGCGCCGGCGTCGGTGCCGCCGGCCTTCAGTACCTCCCGCTGGACGGGGATGCCCTCCGCCGCCGCCAGCTCCTCCAGCTTCTTCACCACGGCGGGGTGGCAGATGACGGAGGAGTCCATCACCTTCACGGCCGCCCCCTTTCCCGCCAGCGCGCTGCACAGGTGCTCAGGCTCGGGGATATCGTCGGAGTCTGTCACGTCCAGGGCGATGCCGTAGTCCGGGTCGATCCCGTAGGCCGCCGTCCTGGCGCCCCGTATGCCCACCTCCTCCTGGGCGGTGAACACGAAATACAGGTCGTTGTCCGTCTCTCCCAGCCGCTCCATGGCCAGGAGGAGGGCCGCGCAGGCGATGCGGTCGTCCAGGTAGGGGGAGAACACCCGGCTGCCGCTGGTGAAGGCCGCGGTGTCGTACACCGCGGTGTCCCCTACCCGCACCATGGTCCCGGCCTCCGCCCTGTCCTTCGCGCCGACGTCGATATAGAGGTTGTCCAGTTTCATGTCCTTGGCCTCGGCCTTGCCCTCCAGGGCCACCACGCCCCGGACGCCGTTGGCGAAGCGGACGGGCGCCCCCAGAACCTCATGGGCGGCCAGGCCGCCCACCGCGCCGAAGCGCAGGAAGCCTCCCTCGTCGATGTGGGTGACCACAAAGCCGATGGAGTCCATATGGGCGGCGAACATCACCTTTTTCCCGCAGCCTTTCCTGTGGCAGATCAGGCTGCCCAGGGTGTCGGTGGTGATCTCGTCCACATAGGGGGCCGCCTGGGCCCGGATGACCGCCGCCGCGGCCCCCTCCTCGCCGGAGGGGCTGTGGCAGGCGTTGAGCCGGTTCAATATGTTGAGTATGTCCATATCCTATACCTCCTTGGCCAGGTCAAAAATCAGGGCCCGTGTCAGGGCCAGGGCGCCCTCCATGTCCCGGACGCTGGCGATGCCGGACGGGGCGTGGAGATAGCGCACCGGCACCGAGATCACGCCCGTGCGCACGCCGGTCCTGGTGCGCTGGACGGCGGCGGCATCGTTGGAGCCGGAAATAAAGCGCTTGAGCTGCCAGGGAATGCCGGCCTCCTCCGCCAGATCCCGCAGGCGGCGGAACAGATCCTTGTCCCCGATGGAGCCCCGGTCCATGAAGGAGATGGCCGGCCCCTGCCCCACCGTACACACATGCCGCTGGGGAGGCACGCCGGGCAGGTCGGCGGCGGTGGTGCCCTCCACGGCCACCGCCAGCTCCGGCATCACCGAAAAGGCCGCGCCGAAGGCGCCACGGGTGCCCACCTCCTCCTGAGCGGTGAACGCAAAGGTCACATCCATGGGCAGGTCCTCTTTGAGGAGGGTGAGCAGAATGGCGCAGCCCACCCGGTCGTCGATGGCCTTGGCCTTCATGAGGCCGTCGCCCCAGAGCTCCGGCCGGCCGTCGAACACCGCTATGTCCCCCAGCTCGACCAGGGCCTCGGCCTCCGCCCGATCCTTTGCGCCGATGTCGATATAAAACTCGTCCAGCTTGGGGACCGACTTTTCCTCCTCCCGGCTCACCAGGTGGTAGGCCTTCAGCCCCACCACGCCGGGAACCTTTTTCGGCCCCACCAGCACCCGCTTGCCCAGGAGGACCCGCCGGTCGATGCCCCCCACGGTGTCGAATTTCAGGTAGCCCTCGTCGGTGACCCTGCGGACCATCAGGCCAACCTCGTCCATGTGGGCGCACAGCATCAGCTTGTTCCCGGCGGGCCTGGCGCCCCGCTTGAACACGATGAGGTTGCCCAGGGCGTCGGTGCGGATGTCGTCCGCGCAGGGCGCGGCCTCCTCCTTCAGGAAGTCCCGCACCTCGTCCTCCCAGCTGGACACTCCGCTGAGGGCGCACAGCTGCATCACCAGCTCCTTCACAGCGGCCACTCCTTTCCCAGATCCTCCACGAAGGCCGCCAGCAGCCGGGCGGTCTGCTCCAGATCCGCCAGGGAGACCACCTCCACCGGGGTGTGCATGTATTTCAGGGGCAGGGAGAGCACCGCCGTGGCCACGCCCTCCCGGCTGATCTGCATCTCCCAGCCGTTGGTACCCGTGTGGCCGGCCATGATCTCCCGCTGGACGGGGATCTCCCGCGCCGCCGCCTTGTCCAGCAGGCGGCGGGTCATCCACCGGGTCATGTTGGGGCCTATTCCAACGGCGGGGCCCTCGCCCAGGGGGAAGGTCTTGTCCGCCGGGGCGTCGGGGGTCCTGCCGTGGGTCACGTCCACCGCCACGCAGCAGTCGGGCGCCACGGACCATGCGCCCACCGTGGCCCCCACGCCGGAAACCTCCTCCCGGGTGGAGCCCATGACGTACAGATCCACGTCCAGCGTACTGTCCCGCAGCATCTCCAGCGCCCGCAGCAGCACGGCGAAGCAGGAGCGGTCGTCCAGGGCCTTGCCGCACATCTGGTCCTTCCCCAGAGGGGCGCAGCCCTCCCGGTACACCATGGGGGTGCCGATCAGGGCCTCCGCCCGGGCCTGGGTCAGGCCGGCGTCGATCCACAGATCGGAAATGGGGATGGACTTGTCCTGATCCCCGGCGGCCTGGAGGTGGGGCGGCTGGCACACCACCACCCCCGGAATGGGCGGGTCGGCCAGGATCAGTACCTCCCGGTCGGGCAGCATCCGGGGGTCCACCCCGCCGATGGCACGGAAGCGGAGAAAGCCCTCCTCCGCGCCGGTGACCATCAGGCCGATCTCGTCCAGATGGGCGTCCAGCAGGAGCTTTTTCGCCCCCAGCGCTCCGCAGCGGCGCACGCCCAGCAGGCTGCCCATCCGATCCACCGACACCTCGTCCACCAGCGGCTCCAGCAGATTCCGGGCCGCC
>CALXEB010000011.1 GCA_944387215.1 uncultured Flavonifractor sp.
CTTTCCCCGGATATCACGGTGGTGCTGGACGGCGTGGAGCAGCGCTTTGTCAATGCCGGCGGAGCGCCGGTCTACCCCCTGTCGCTGGAGGGGAGCATCTACCTCCCCGTCCGCAGCATCGGCCAGCTGTGCGGCAAGGAAGTGCTCTGGCACCCCTACCCGGACCGCAGCAAGCCCATCCTCGACCGGGTCTACCTCTACGATCCGCTGACGCAGGCGCAGCTCGCCGCCGGGCAGGACTATCTGGCCCGCTGTGACGAGCTGCTGGCGGAGCTCGTGGCCCAGAAGGACGAGATCAAAGCGGCCCGGGACTGGGACGAGGCCGCTTATCAGGCCAAGGCGGCCGCCATGAAGGCCACCGCGGAGGAGCTGGCCGGGCTGGCCTGGCCGGACATCCCCATCCTGCAGACGGGCTGCAAGGGGACAAAGGGCCTGGCCGGGGATCTGGTGGAGCGGTATATCGTCTATCAGCTCGACCCGGACACATATCTCTGGCCGGAGGCCGCCGGCGGCCCCTGGCAGGAGCGGAGGGACCTTTTCGTGGAGCGCCTGGAGCAGTTCGGCCTGCGGGAGCTGGAGGAGCGCATCGCCGCCAACCACAGGCTGCTGGAGGCTGTTATCTTAAATGCGGGGTAGAATCAAAATATGATAGTTTGACCCGGGCATGTACACGGGAGGGTATTCCATGAGGAAAAAAGGGATCTTGACGGTGTGCTACATCGCATACTGCGCGGCCTGCCTGGGCGGATACCTGTATCTGGCCTTTGTCGCGCACAGGCCGGTCATCATCGGCTCTCTGCTGATCATTTTGGCAATACACTTCTTTGAGTTTGCCCACAGCGGCCATCTAAATGGCGGCTGGTTAAGCCGGCATGAGGCCATGGTGTCCGACGCGGTGCCCCCTATTCGCAATTCCTTCCGCTTCAAACTGGTAGGGATGCTCGCATGGCCGCACATGATTTATGTGATCATTTTTTTGCTGCATTGACAGCAGGTCCATTCTGTCTATTCTTTCGGGAGCCGACGCCCGAAACCAGACGCATTTGATAAAGCGGGCGCTGCCCCATGGGCAGCGTCAACGGCATGGCGCCGGATATGAGGGATAAAACCATGAAAAAAAGGGCAGCGTATCTCGCCATTACCACCGCGGCATTCGGCCTGCTTTTTGTCGTCTCCGGCCTGTGGCTCCGCGATCTGTACCTGTTTGGATGGATGGCGCACAATTGGAAGGTGCCCCTTTTCCTCTGGGTCATCGTACTGATCTTGATCCTGATGAAACAGATCATCCCCGCCGTTTTGATCACCATCGGACATATCGTTGGGACGGTGCTGGGTCAGTGGATCGGGGACGAACTGCTGGAGCGGAGCCAGGCATTGATGACCCCTGATATGACGCCTGGGCAGATCCACCATCTGGACACTCACTACGGATTTGCGATCTGGGTCATCATATTTGCCGCTTTTCTTATTGCCGGCATTATAGCTGAAGCCGTCCATAGGAAAAAGGCGCGAAGGGCGTAGGCTGATGGCTCTCCGCGGCCGCTTCCCCGCTCTCACCCCCAGGGACATCGTGGACTACTTCCAGGTCATCCCGGACCGGCACCCCGGCCCCGCCCAGCACTTCTTCCACATCCGTGACATCCGCGGCATGGGCGTCCGCACCGGCGTGAACCAGGAGAAGCTCTACGCCCTGGGGCGCAACCTGGAGAAGATGCTGGGCCGCCCGGCCCATTCTTTTACCAGTACCGTCCGTTTCGGCCTGGGTGCGTAACGCCAGCCGGCAGCAGGACCTGCCTCCGCTTCCCGCCCGCTGCGGCTCAGTCCGGCGCTCCGGGCCGTCAAGCGGCTCCCCGCAAGTCCCCGCCGGTCGGAAAACGCCTGATCCCATGAAGGCTCAGGCTGTCCGAAACACGCCGGCAAGTATATGGGGGCGCCCAACATCGCCATATAAGCAGAGCTGCTGTGCTGAAACAGGACAGGAAGCCCCGCGCTGCTGCGGCCATACGGCCGCGGCAGCGCGGGGCTTTTTCTGGTCTCCGGCAGACGGAACCGCCGCTGCGCCCTCCCTTTTTAGCAGGGCCGCCGGTTAAGGGGCCGGCGGGACCAGCATAAAGTTGACGCTTGCCTTGGCGTTTTCCATGTGGACGCGGATGGCCTGCTGAAGCGCATCCAGATCCTGGGCTTTCAACGCGTCGAGAATAGCCTGGTGCTCCGCGACGCCATCCAGCAGCTTCGCCTTGGGCTTGCGGTTATAGAGAAACAGCGAGAAGGAGTGGGCGCCGATGCTCTCATAGACCTTCAGGGCGTGCTTGTGGTTGGCAAAGCCGATGAACAGGATGTGAAAGGCGTGGTCCACATTGTAGATCTCAATAAAATCGTCGATGTTCTTTGTGCCGCGTTCGATGGCGGCATAATGGCGCTTGATGTTGTCCTCCAGCTGCTGAAGATATTCCGGGTGGTAGGAAACCGCCTGAAGCACCGTGGGCGCCAAAAAGCTCTCCAGCGCATAGCGGATATCCAGCACTTCACAAAAGTCCCGCACATTGAGGGTCGCCACCCACATTCCCTTATGGGGGATCGACTCCACCAGCCCCTCCGTCACCATGCGGTTCAGCGCCTGCTTGATCGGCGTTTCACTGATACCGTAACGTTCCACCAGGTCGCGGAAAATGATCTTTTCCCCGGGCGCCAGCGCACCGCGGGCAAAGTCCGCTTTGATCCGCTCGTAGGCTTTATCGACCAGCGTCATGGGGTCGCCGTTTTTCTGCTGTCTTGTTACTGCCATAATTCGACCATTCCTTACTTTTCTAGGACTTGACCAGCGCGCGCTCCACCTGGGCCACAAACAGCCGGTGCATGTCGCCGGCGTGTTCCCCAAGCTCATACCACTGATGAAAAACAGGGGAAGGCAAAGCGTCTGCAAAGCCCGCCTCATGGATATCTCCCACATAGAGCTTGCGGCAGATATAGACCTTTTCCGCCTGAGAAAAATAGGGCGCCCCGGGCAGATCAGCCTCTTCCACAGCGGTAAAGCCGCACACAGCGGCCTTATCCACGTCCCGCCCCGAGTGGCGGCCGCAATAATAGAGCTTGTCCCGGTATTCCGCCGGGAAGGACGCCAGGGTGAACCGGGGATTCTCCAGCAGATAGGGCAGGGTATTGCGTGACGCCCGGATCAAAACGAGCACCGCGTCCATATCCCATACAAAACCGCAAAACCCCCAGCTGATGGTCATGGTGCCCAGCCGCTCCGGCGTACCGGCTGTGACCAGCATCCAGTCCTCCCGAAGGGAGCGGACAAAATCGGGCCGGAGTTGGGAAAAGGGGACTTGTTGAAACGCCATGAGACACCCTCCTTTTTCCCCCGTGTTTGACACGGGAAAGGTTCCGAAATTTTACTGCTATGCTTAATATACTACACTTAAAATAAAATCTCAATAGTTAAATAAAATATTTTCTTGTCCGATTCGTAAAATTTTTTACGCCTCAAATCAAATTTTATTGTTGACATTGGTGTCAAACAGATATAGTATGTAGTCAACAAAATTTTATTTGACTTACATAAAATTTTGTCACTCTGAATGAGGGAGGATCAACATGGAGAAGAAATGGTACCAAAAAATCGACACCATAGCTCTGGGTGTCCTGTGCGTCGGCTGGATGCTGGTGATGCTGTACTTCAGCCTCATCGAATCCCTGCATCCGATGATGCTCTGTCCCCTGTTCCTGGCCTTTGCCATCGCGATCACCTTTGTGGTCAAGCCGTTCCCGTTCAGCAAAAAGCTTCCCTTCCTGCGCGTATTCGATTTGATCTCCATTCTGGCGCTGATCTGGATCGTGTACTACTTTGCGGTCAACTCCGAGCGCATGGTGGTGCGCATCCCCCATGTCAGCCCCGTGTACACCGTGGATATCGTCGCCATGGTGCTGCTTGTAGTGTTCCTGCTGGAGGCGGTGCGCCGCACCCTGGGCTGGAGCCTGCTGGGCTTTGTGCTGGTGTTCATCGCCTACTGCTTCTTCGGCAACTACTTCCCCGGCTTCATGAAGTTTGAGGGCTTCGATATCGCCGGCGTGGCGGAGATCTTCACCCTGACCACCAACGGCATCTTCGGAACGCCGCTGTCCACCTCCGCCTCCTACATCTTCTGGTTCATCGTCTTTGGTTCCTTCTTCGCCGCGTGCGGCGGCGGCCAGCTGCTCATTGATATCGGCATGAAGTTCAGCAACCCGGACACCGGCGGACCGGCCAAGGCTGCCGTGGTCAGCTCCGGCCTGATGGGCATGGTCTCCGGCTCCGCCGTGGCCAACGTGACCACCACCGGCGTTATGACCATCCCCATGATGAAAAAGGCCGGCTACAAGCCTGAGCAGGCGGCCGCCGTCGAGTCCGTGGCCTCCACCGGCGGGCAGATCATGCCCCCCATCATGGGCGTGGGCGCCTTCATTATGGCCGAGCTGCTGGGCATCGGATACGGGCAGATCGCGCTGGACGCCGTGATCCCCGCCATCGCCTACTACGCCTCCGTATTCTTCCTGGTCCACTTCCTGGCTAAGCGGAACACCTTCGAGCGCCATGGGCCCACCGTAAACCGTGAGGAGCTGATCTTCAACGTCAAGCCCATCCTCCCCCGCCTGTACCTGCTCATCCCCGCCGTCATCCTGGTCATCATGGTCATGACCGGCCAGTCCCTCCGCCGCTCCGCCATGATCGCCACCGTGGCCGTTCTGGTGCTCAACCTGGTGCCCTCCAACCGCGTGGGGCTGAAGGGTCTGTATGACGCGCTGATCGACAGCACGAAGCAGTCCGCCAACATCGCCCTGCCCACCGCCGCCTGCGGCATCATCATCGCCGCCGTGGTGCAGTCCGGCCTGGCCAACAAGTTCTCCGGCGTCATCGCCGCCGTGGGCGGGAACTTCCTGCTCCTGGCCCTCATCATCACCATGCTGGGCTGCCTGATCCTGGGCATGGCCGTGCCCGCCGTGGCCGCCTACCTCATCGCCGTCACCCTCTTTGTCCCCGTGCTCACCCAGCTGGGCGTCTCCCTGCTGGTGGCCCACATGTTCTGCTTCTACTTCGGCGTCATGGCCCAGATCACTCCTCCTGTGTGCCTGGCCTCCTTCACCGCCGCGGGTATTGCAGAGGCAAACTCCTGGAAGACCGGCTGGACCGCGTTCTGCTACGCTTTCGTGGCCTTCCTGTGCCCCTTCGTATTCGTGTATCAGCCCGCCATCCTGCTCCAGGGCACCCCTGTCGAGATCGCCATCGGCGCCGTTACCATGTTTATCGGCGTGTTCGCCCTGGCGGGCACCGTGGCAGGCTTTATGTGGGCCCCCCTCAACTGGGGCTACCGGCTCGTGCTGCTCGCCGCTGCCCTGATGCTCATCTTCCCCGGCAACATCAACGCCGTTATCGCTATCGCCCTGCTGGCCTGCGTGATCGTGCTCAACCGCCGCAAGCGGGCCAAGCTGAAGGCGGAAGGCGTCGCTATCCTTTAATAATACCAAAAGGAGTTTTATACCATGAATCATGAGATCTTTGACCGCATCGAAAAGTACGGTGTGGTGCCCGTCATCAAGATCGAGGACGCGGCCAAGGCCGCCCCTCTGGCCGAGGCCCTGTGCGCCGGCGAACTGGAGCTGGCGGAGGTCACCTTCCGCACCGGCTGCGCCGCCCAGGCCATTGCCGAGATGCTCCGCGTCCGCCCCGACATGCTGGTGGGCGCCGGCACCGTGACCACCGTGGACCAGGTGAAAGCCGCCGTGGAGGCGGGCGCCAAGTTCATCGTCTCCCCCTGCTATGTAGAGGAGGTCGTCGTCTACTGCGTGGAGCACGACATCCCCGTGGTGCCCGGCTGCATCACCCCCAGCGAGGTGCAGCAGGCCGCCTCCCGCGGCCTGAGCCTGGTGAAGTTCTTCCCCTCCGGCGCCTTCAACGGCTTGGACGTCATCAATGCCATGGCCAGCGTGTTCCCCGGCATGCGCTTTATGCCCACCGGCGGCGTGAACGCCGGCAACATCAGCGCCTATCTCCGCAACCCCCACGTAGCCGCCTGCGGCGGCACCTGGATCGCCCCGGCCAACCTGATCTCCGAGGGGCGGTTCGACGAGATCAAAAACCTGGCCCGGGACGCTGTGTTCGCCGTGCTCAACTTCAGCTTTGCCCATGTGGGCATCAACTGCGACACCGCCGACGAGGGCAACAAGAACATCTTCAAGCTGGCCGACATGTTCAACCTGATCCTGGGCGACACGCCCAGCTCCTCCTATGTAGGCCATGAGGTGGAGATCACCAAGCAGCCCTTCAAGGTCCGCGGCCCCCACGGCCACCTGGGCTACTTCGCCGACAACCTGGAGCGGGTGATCTTCTACTTTGAGAAGAAGGGCATCGAGTTCAACTATGACAGCGTGAAGCCCTATAAGGGCAAGATGTACGTCATCTACCTGAAGGAGCTGCTGGCCGGCTTCGCCGTCCACATCGAGGAGCGCAACGACCACAATCCCCCCGCCTGGGAGCACCGCGACGTGGTGCGGGCCCGCCTGTGAGCGCGGCAAGGCAGGTCGTCTGCGCGGCTCAGAGCGGTCTTGTCAATGACGGCATCCCGCTGCGCTACGACGACGCACCCGAACTCACCGCCCAGGACTATCTGGGGCGCATCCTGGCGCTGCTGGAGCAGGGGAAAACGTACTCCCACCTGGTCGTTTACGCCGATAAGGAACACTTTTCCAACCTGGATTACCTGATCGGCTACGACCCCAGGTATGAAGAGTGCATCCTGGTGCTCCAACAGGGAGAGGTCCCCGCCCTCCTGCTTGGCAACGAGGGCATGGGGCAGTCTCTGTGCGTCACCGTGCCCCATAAAAAGGTCCTGTTCCAGGCCCTCAGCCCTCTGGGCCAGTCCCGGGTGGGCAGCCGTCCTCTGGATGAGATCCTCCGGGGGCTGGGCATCAGCGGCCGCTCCAGAGTGGGGGTATTGGGCTGGAAGTCCTTTGACGGCGGCGAGTTTGCCGATGGTCTTCACAGCTTTGAAGTGCCCGCTTATCTGATCTCTGCCTTGGAGCGGATCGGCGCGGAGGCGGAAAACGCCAACCGTCTGCTGATGGACTGCGGCAGCGGGCTGCGGGCGGTACAGGATGACAAGACCATCGTTCTCTCCGAGCTGGCCGCCACCAAGGCAAGCCGCAAAGTATGGGCCTTCATGCAGGGGCTCCGCCCGGGCATGACGGAGCTGGAGGCCTCCCAGCTGCTGAACATCGACGGGGAGCCCTGCCCCACCTATCCCAACATCTGCTTCGCAGGCCGGGGGATCCTCAGCCCCGATTACCACCGGCGGCTGGAGGAGAACGCCCCCATTGCCTTCGGTATGGGCTACCGCTACGCGCAGATCCACCGGGTAGGCATCTACACCCGCAGCCGGCAGAGCTTTGAGGCGGCCTATCCCGGCGTGTATGAACACGTCTACCAGCGGTATTTCGCCGCCGTGACCGCCTGGTTTGAGCATTTGCGGCTGGGCGCCACCGGCGGGGAGGTCTGGGAGGCGGTGCGCCGGGTGATCGGAAGTTACGAGAGCTTCGGGATCGCCCTCAACCCCGGCCATTTGATCGCCTCGGAAGAATGGCTCGGCAGCCCGTTCCAGGCGGGAAACCAGATCCCCCTGGCCTCCGGCATGCTGGTCCAGTGCGACTTTACCGCCCGTCCCGCCGCCTGGGGGGGCGTAGGGGTCCACATCGAGGACGGCGTGGCGCTGCTGGGTCCCGCCGCCAGGGCCCGTCTGGAGGCGCTGGCGCCGGGCTCCTACCGGCGCATGGTGGCCCGCAGGGAATTCATGCGCAATGTGCTGGGCATCCAGGTGGCCGACGAAGTCCTGCCCACTTCCGACCTGTGCGGCGTACTGCACCCCTTCCTTGCAGATCTGAATACGATTTTTGTCAATCGCTGATATCAGGACCACTGAAAAACAAAAAGGAGGATGTATATGAAACGGATCCTGCTCATCAACGGCGCCAACCTCAATCGGATCGGCGCCCGGGATCCCGCCCTGTACGGCGGAAAGGGCCTGGACTACATTGTGGAAAAGGTCAAGGCCTATGGAAAGACCAAGGATGTAGCGGTGGATGACTTCCAGAGCAACTATGAAGGGGCCATCGTGGACAAGATCCAGGAGGCGGAGGGGGTCTATGACGGCATCATCATCAACCCGGGCCCCTTCACCCAGTACAGCCACGCCATCCGGGTGACCCTGGGTTCGGTAAATATTCCCTCTGTGGAAGTCCATCTCGTCAACATCTTCAAGACCGGGGAGCCCTCCATTCCGGGGAAAAACTGCACCGGCGTCATCTGCGGCTTCGGCATCGATTGCTATCTACTGGGTATAGACGCCCTTTGCCATACCTTTGAACAGTGAGCAAGCTCCAAAACACATATATCAAAACTGACAGGAGGAAACAAAAATGAAGAAACGCATTCTTGCTTTGGCCATGGCGGCCGCCTGCACCTTTTCGATGCTGGCGTCCTGCGCCACCCCTTCCGGCGAGGGCACGGTCAGCGGCGGAAATGATCCCGGCACCGAGACGGGCACCGGCGGCGAAATGCAGCCCCGCGTGCTGACCCTGGCGTCCCAGTCCGTGGACTCCACCGCCTACGCCCGCTGCTCCGCCATCGCCTCCGTTATGAACGAGTACCTGCCCGACGGCTGGTCTGTGGAGGTCTCTCCCGTGTCCACCGGCGGCGCCGCCGGCACCCTGCTGGTGGAGAGCGGGGAAACCGACATGGGCGAGGGCATCAACATCTCCAACAAGCTGCTGGCCGATGGCACCTATGACGAGCAGTATCCCCCGCTGGAGAACTGCTACTGCCTGCTGGGCGGCACCGACTACGCCTACTTCCTGATCATGTTCACCTCCGATTTCCAGCAGCGCACCGGCTTCACCACCCTGGAGGAGGTCGTGGCCTCCAATGAGCCCTTCCGTCTGGTGACCAAGGCCGCCGGCACCGCGGGCGACCTGGGCTGCCGCCAGCTGCTGGAAGTGCTGGGCACCGGCTATGACGACATCAGGGCCGACGGCGGCGACGTGATCAACGTGGCTCCCGCCGAGATGGTGGACCTGCTGAAGGAGGGCCGCGCCGACGTGCTGGTGGACGTGGTGGGCCTGGGCCAGGCCTCCATGAGCGAGCTGACCATGACCTCCACCATGTACTTCCCCCAGCTGGAGCAGGAGACCCTGGACGGCCTGGCTGAGCTGGGCTACGTGATCCAGACCATGCCCGCCGGCAGCTGGGGCGGCCAGGATGAGGACATCCTCACCGGCACCAACTCCGCCAACATCGTCATCAGCAAGGACATCCCCGACGACGTCGCCTATGCCATGGTCAAGGCGGTCTGCGAGCACAAGGACGAGCTTGTGGCCCAGGTGCCTGTCATGGAGCAGTACCAGGTGGAGTATTCCGGCGAGACCTCCCGCAACAACCTGCCCATCCACCCCGGCGCCGTCAAGTACTATGAGGAAGTAGGCTACACCGTCAACAACTGACATACTCTGGTTTCACATTTGATAAGGAGGATTTGATTTCCATGGCTAAGGCAAAGGTCCTGTTCACCCATCCTATGATCGAGAGCGGCCTGCAGGAGCTGCTGGACAGCGGATATGAGGTCTACTGCCCCAAGGAGAAAAAGACCCGCCAGGAGATCCTGGATATCTGCGGCGGTTATGACGCCATCGTCTGCCCCAACTTCAAGGTGGACAAAGAGTGCATCGACGCCATGCCCAATCTGAAGATCATCGCCACCTTCGGCAAGGGCTTCGACAACGTGGATACCAAGTACGCCACCGAGAAGGGCATCGTGGTGGCCAACCAGCACGCGGTGGACGAGGTGACCGCCGAGTTCGGCATCTCCCTCATCGTCAGCACCATGCGCAACATCGCCCAGACCAATCACAACCTGCGCACCATCCCCAACCTGCCCTGGGGTCCCGTGGCCAACCTGGGCCACAGCCTGCGCGGCAAGACCCTGGGCATCATCGGCATGGGCCGTATCGGCCGGGGCGTGGCCAAGCGGGCCCTGGCCTTTGAGATGAACATCATCTACTACAACCGCCACAGCGTGGGCGAGGAGCTGGAGGGCTTCCTGGGCCACGCCAAGAGGGTCCCCCTGGAGGAGCTGCTGCGCACCTCCGACGCCGTGTTCATCAATGCCCCCCTCAACGACGAATCCTATCACATGATCAGCACCGAGCAGCTGAACATGATGAAGCCGGACGCCTATCTGTTCAACCAGGGCCGCGGCCAGATCATTGACGAGGCCGCCCTCATCGCCCACCTGAAGGCCGGCAAGCTGGCCGGCGCCGGTCTGGACGTGTTTGAGACCGAGCCCAACATCAACCCCGAGCTGCTGGCCATGCGCAACGTGGTGGTCACCGCCCATATGGCCACCGCCACCTATGAGGACAAGGCCCTCATGGTGCAGGCCGCCGGCCGCAACATCATAGATTATCTGGAGCGGGGTGAGACGCCCAACATCGTCAACCCGGAGGTCCTCTCTCGCCTCAAGGCTTAAAAGGCGGAGCGCCCCGCAGATGCTTGGCAACATCTGCGGGGCGGCTCAAATTTCGGCCGCCGGCGCGGCGGAAAGGAATCGACAATGGAATCCAAAACCGGATGTTTTTACTGTGACAACTGTGAGCCGCTGTTCTCGCTGATGACGGAGATCTGCACGCTGAAAGCCTCCCGCGTGTTCCTGTTCCGGGACCAGAAAAATCCCGGGCGGTGCGTGGTGCAGTATAAAGAGCACAAAACCGAGCTTTTCCAGTTGACGAGCGAGGAGAGAGCAGCCTTTATGGATGACGTGGCGGCGGTGGCCGAGGCCATCTGGAAGCTGTACCAGCCTCAGAAGATCAACTATGCCACCTACGGCGACGGCGTGCCCCACCTCCACGTCCATGTCGTGCCCAAGCGGGAGGATACCCCGTCCTGGGGCGGTCCCTTCAGCGATCAGCTTCCCAAGGTGTACCTGGACGCGGCGGAAGAGAAGGCGGCCGTTGCGGCCCTGCGGGCCGAATTGACACAAAAGTCTGAAAGGGGTATCATATGATTTCCAATCCAAATAATGTGGAACGGATGCGGGGCTGGGACATCACTTCCCCGGAGTCTGAGGGCTTTCACGCCTGCATCGAGCCCGGCATCCAGGACTGCAGGAGCGTACATATCTACCGGCTGAACATGCCCGCGGGGAAGCGCTTCACCCTGGAGTCCGGCGAGCTGGAGATGAACCCGGTGCTCATCAAGGGCAGGGCCAGGGTATCCTGCCCCGCCTTCCGGGAAGAGATGGAGGCCAAGGACAGCTTCTATATCCCCGGCAGGACCGCCGTGGAGATCGAGGCGGTGGAGGACGCGGTGTTCTATATCGGCGCGGCGGTGTGCGAGGGCTACGGCGCGCCCTTCTTCCGCAAGTTTGACCTGTCCCTGCCCCTGGGGGAGATCCACCAGATCCACGGCCACGGCGTGGGCCAGCGGGAGGTCTTCTTCACCCTCAATCCTGAGATGCCCTCCTCCCGGCTGCTGTGCGGCCTGACCTGGGGCGGCAACGGCTCCTGGACCAGCTGGCCCCCCCACCAGCATGAGAAGGACCTGGAGGAGGTCTACTGCTACTTCGACATGGACGCCCCTCAGTTCGGCCTGCATCTGAGCTACCTGAAGAGCGGCCAGGTGGAGGACGTGGTGGCCCACACGGTCCGCAGCGGCAGCATGATCCTGGCTCCCGTGGGCTATCACCCCACCGTGGCCTCCCCCGGCACCCGGAATACCTACCTGTGGGTGATGGCGGCCCACTCCCACGCCAGCCGGCGCTATGACCTGGCGGTGGAGGACCCCTGCTATGTCGGGACCTGACGAGGAACAGAAGGAGGAGAACACCATGAAGAATATGTTCGATCTCACCGGCAAAAAGGCCATCGTCACCGGCGCGGCCCAGGGCCTGGCCCACGGCATGGCCGAGGGCCTGATGGAGGCCGGCGCCGAGGTGGCCATCATCGACCTGTCCGCCAAAATCGGCGAGGTGGCCGGAGCCTTCTGCGCCCGGGGCTTCCGATGCCACGGCGTCCAGGCGGACCTGGGCGATGTGGAGCAGCGGGAAAGGGCGTTCAACGAGGCGGTCTCCGCCATGGGCGGCCTGGACATCCTGGTGAACGCCGCCGGGGTGCAGAAGCGCCACAAGAGCGAGGAGTTCCCCCTGAGCGACTGGGAGTTCGTCCTCAACGTGAACCTGACCTCTGTCTTCCACCTGTGCCAGCTGGCGGCCAGGCATTACCTGGCCCACGGGGGCGGCAAGATCATCAACATCGCCTCCATGCTCAGCTACTTCGGCGGCTTCACCGTGCCTGCCTATGCCGCCAGCAAGGGCGGCGTGGCCCAGATCACCAAGGCCTTCGCCAACGAGTGGGCCTCCAAGGGCATCAACGTCAACGCTCTGGCGCCCGGCTATATGGCCACAACCATGAATACCGCCCTGATGAACGATCCCGGCCGCAACACCGAGATCCTCAGCCGCATCCCCGCCGGCGACTGGGGCACCCCCGACGACATGAAGGGGCCCACGGTGTTCCTGGCCTCCGACGCGTCCTCTTACCTCCATGGCGCCATCATCCCCGTGGACGGCGGCTATCTCAGCCGCTGAGCATTTATGACAGGCAGGTGAACGGATATGCGGGTGCTCGTTCTGGAATCCAGCACCACCTCCGCCAAGGCGATGCTCTATGACAGCAAAGCCGGCGCGGTGCGGGTGTGCGCCCAGCCCTACGATCCCCGGCACAACCACGACGGCATGCAGGACGCCGACTATGTGATGGGGGAGACCTTCCGCATGGGCCGGCAGGCGGCTGATGGTGAAGCGGTAGACTATATCACCGTGGGCGGCGTGTGGCACAGCGTGGTGTGCTGCGACAAAGCCGGCCGCGCGGTGACCCCGGTCTACTCCTGGTCCTATACCGGCGCGGCGGCCTATACCCGGCAGCTGCGCCGGGACCGGGCCTATACCCTGGACTACTACCGACGCAGCGGCTGCGTGCCCCACGTGACCTATACGCCTTTCAAGCTGCGCTACCTGCGGCAGGCGGAGGGGCTGGACCTGAAGGGCAAGCAGTGCTGGGAGCAGAGCGCCTACAACTATTTCCACCTGACGGGGACGGCGGCCACCACCGCCTCCACCGCCTCTGGCGGCGGGCTGATCCGCCTGGGTACTGCCGATTACGACCCCCAGACCCTGGAGGAGATCGGCATCACGCGGGACCAGCTGCCCCTGCTGCGCACCTATCGGGAGAGCGCCCCGCTGAGCAAGGCGGGGGCGGAGCTGCTGGGCCTGAAGGCGGGCATCCCCGTGATGCCCCCCCTGCCCGACGGCGCGCTCAACCAGGTGGGGGCGGCGGCCCTGGCGCCCGGCGGGCCCATGACCCTGTCGGTGGGCACCAGCGGCGCCCTGCGCCTGTCCACGCCCAGCCCCCTGCTGTCCGACCCGCCGGGGACCTGGTGCTACCTGGCCCCCACCCCCTGGTGGATCACCGGGGCGGCCACCGCCGGGGCCTGCAACTGCCTGGACTGGGCGCTGGAGCGCTGTTTCCCCGCCGGGACCAAGCATGCCGCGGCCCAGCAGGCCCCGCTGCCGGAGCGCCTGCCGGTATTTCTCCCCTTCCTGTACGGGGAGCGCTGCCCCGGCTGGCGGGACGACCGGCCGGCGGCCCTGCCCGACCTCACCGGCGCCCACACCGGCCAGGACATCTATTACGGCGTGATGCAGGGGGTGCTGTTCAACCTGTACCAGTGCTACCGCATCCTGTGCGGCCTCAACGGCGGGGAGCCGGGGACCATCCAGCTCTCCGGCGGCATCCTCCGCTCCCCCCTGTGGACCCAGATGTGCTGCGACGTGTTCGGGCGGGATATGTCCTGCCCCGACATGGAGCAGGCCTCCATGATGGGGGCCGCCGCCCTGGCGCTGGAGGCCGGCGGCGAGCTGGCCTCCAGCCAGGACCTGCCCCAGAGCGCCGCCCGCACTGTCGCCTTCCGGCCGGAGGCCCATCAGCGATATCTCCGGGCCTTTGAGGAGTATCTGGACTGGTATCAGCGCCTTGTCCCGCCGGAAATTTGATAACAGAAAGAGGGAATCTGCATGGATCGCCCCATCGTACTTGTCACATCCCGCTCCTTCGCCAGCCACGATCCCCGGCCTGTCCGGCTGCTGGAGGAGCACGGGTTCGCCGTGGAGCGCATCGTGGCCGGAGAAAAGTCCGTGGAGGAGCAGGTCCGGGAGCGCCTGCCCCATGCCGTGGGCGTGGTGGCCGGCCTGGAGCCCTATCCCAGGGACCTGCTGGAGCAGTGCAAAAAGCTGAAGGTGATCTCCCGCTACGGCGTGGGATACGACAAGGTGGACGTGCAGGCCGCCCGCGAGCTGGGCGTCGCCGTCACCATCACCCCGGGCGCCAATGAGGACTCGGTGGCCGACCTGGCCTACGCCCTTATGCTCAGCGCCTGCCGCAACGTGGCCTATTCCGACCGCAGCCTCCGCGCCGGCGAGGAAAGGCGGCCCATGGGCCTGGAGATGTGGCGCAAGACCATCGGCGTGGTGGGTACCGGCCGCATCGGCAAGGGCGTGGTCCGCCGCGCCAAGGGGTTCGAGATGAAGGTGCTGTGCTACGACGTGTACCCCGACGAGGCCTTTGCCAGGGAGCAGGGGGCGGAGTATGTGCCCCTGGACGCCCTGCTGAAAGAGGCGGATTTTATCTCCCTCCACACCCCGCTCACCCCTGAGACCCGCAATCTGATCGGCGCCCGGGAGCTGGCGCTGATGAAGCCCACCGCCGTGCTGGTCAACACCGCCCGGGGCGGCATCGTGGACGAGGACGCCCTCTATGCGGCGCTGAAGAGCCGCACCATCGCCGCCGCCGGCCTGGACGCCATGGTATACGAGCCGCCGGTGGAGAGCCCCCTGCTCACTTTGGACAACTTCACCGCCACCTCCCACTTCGGCGCCACCACCTACGACGCTGTCCACAAAATGAGCATGATGGCGGCCCGGAATCTGATCGATGTGCTCGAGACGGGGCACAGCCCCTGCGCCCTGACCGCTGGCCGCGATCAGGCCGGGTAAACTCCGGCGCGGCTCTGCGTGCGGCCTGATCGCGCGCCTTCCGTCCCCGCTTTCCCGGCGGCGCGCCATACGGCAAAGCGGCGCCGGGAGCCGGACGCAGCTGTGTCCCCCCGGCGGCTCAGGCCCCGATCACAGCCGAAAACGCCCGATCTCAGCTGAGATCGGGCGTTTTTCCGTTTTGTCCGCAAATGGCGGCCGCTTTCCGCCCCCTCGGGGCAGGCGGTACTTTTCAGAAGGGCAGCAGGCGGATAAAGGTGCGCTCTGCGGCGCTGACGCGCTTTTTCATCGGGCGGATATAGAGATACTTCAGCTTGTACAGCTCCTCCCCCAGCTTGATGGGGACGAAGGCCAGCTGGCCGGACTTTACCAGCGGGTCGTCCGCCACGACCATTTTCACATATGTGGCGACCATGCGGCTGGAGCGCACCGTGGTCTTGATCATATCGGCATTATTGGAAAACATGGAGATGGGCGGCATCCCTTCGGGGAAAAAGATATGCTGCATCATGTACAGCACCTGCTCCTCGCTCTGGAGGATAAAGGTCTCGCGTTTGAGATCGTCGGGGGTGACGTAGGGCTTTTTGGCCAGCGGCGCGTCCGGACTGCAGATGACGACCAGCTCTGACTCATACAGCTCCGTAACCTGCACGGAGGTGCGGATGGTGCCGCACAGCTCTGGCAGGCAGCAAATAAGGCCGAAATCCAGCTCCAGATCCCGTACGGCCGCAATGATATTCTTTACGCCCGTGTGATTGAGAAAGATCGTGTACTCCGGGTAGATATGGTTGAATCTGGACACCACATCCTGCAAAAAGGACGTGGTGCCGACAGGGTAGGCGCCGATGCGCAGGGTGCCGGCCTCTTCGCTCTCGCCCAGCTGCTTGAGGCTTTCCACGTTCTCCAGGACGATCCTGGCCAGCCGGATAGCCTCCGCGCCCTTTTCTGTCAGGGTGGATCCCTTTCTGGAGCGGTCAAAAATGGCAAATCCCAGCTCATCCTCCAGGCTGGAGATGGCGCGGCTGACCGTGGTATGGGAGACGTATAGCTTCCTGGCGGCGGCGACAATGGTACCTGTGGCCTCCACCTCGGAAATAAAAGCCAGCTGTTCCAGCGTCATTGCACAGTCATCTCCCTTGCTTCCGGCCTGATTTTGTTTATTATAGCCCAAGCGATTGCTCATGTCAATTTTGCTCACAATGTGCGCCGAATGCACAGACGCGTGCGGAATTGCTCCTTTATTTTGCAGCAAACTGCTGGTAGGATGTACGTGAAACCGGCAGATCACCCTCGTGCGCACGGACGATTTGCAGAAAAATGCAGCAAACGGAAGGAGCAGACGACCTACTATGAGCTTCATCGACCTGTCCGTCCTCTTCGAGCCCGACACGCTCTCCGACATTCCTATCATGCGCCCGCATTTCCAGTATTCCGACCATGAGACGGGTGCGGGCGAAATGATGAAAACCTACGGCTGCAGGCGGGAGGATCTGCCCGCCGGCGGCTGCTGCGCCGACACCCGGATCTCCTGCGCGGACCACAGCGGAACCCACATGGACGCCCCCTGGCACTATGCGCCCACCATGAACGGCGGCGAGCGCTCCCGCACCATCGACGAGATGCCCATGGAGTGGTGCATGGGCAACGGCGTGTGCATCCACTTCCAGGACAAGCCGGACGGCTATAAGGTGACCGCCGCGGACCTGGAGCAGTACTTCAAACAGATCGGCTACCAAATCCAGCCGCTGGACATCGTGCTCCTGCACACCGGCGCGCAGAAAAACTACGGCCGGCCGGAGTACGGGGTCACCGGCTGCGGCATGGGCCGGGAGGCCACCCTCTGGCTGCTGAACCAGGGCGTCAAGGTGGTGGGCACCGACGCCTGGAGCTGGGACGTGCCCCTGCCCCTGGTAGCCAAGGAGTTTGCCAAAACCAAGGACCCCGCCATCATCTGGGAGGGCCACCTGGCCGGCATGGAAAAGGAGTACTACCAGATGGAGAAGATGGCCAACCTGGACCTGCTGCCCGCCACCGGGTTCCAGGTGATCTGCTTCCCCATCAAGATCAAGGGCGGAAGCGCGGGCTGGGTCCGTCCCATCGCCGTGCTGTAAGCTGTAAGCGGGTTAAGAGAAACGGTAAGAGGAGGAATCAAAGCATGCAAACCGCCAACAAGTGGACCGCCCTCCAGGTCCGGATCGCCATTGCGATCCTCTCCCTGAACGCGCTGGCCCTGTCGAAGAATGTCATCTCCCTCATCATCGCGGACCTGATCCAGACCTATCCGGAGTACCCCGTCTCCACCATCCAGCTGATCTTTTCCACCACCACCGGCATGGCGGTGGTGGGCTCCCTGCTGTGCATCTGGCTGGAAAAGCGCATGACCCTCAAGAGCATGTCCATGCTCACCCTGGCCAGCATCCTCATCGGAGGCGCCCTCGGGCTGATCTTTGCCAAGACCAGCGTGCCGATGCTCTTCCTGTCCAGCATCCTCATCGGCATCGGCATGGGCCTCATCACCCCCCTCAACGGCATCAATATCGCCAACCACTTCGAGGGCGCCGACCTGGTCAAGATGAACGCCCAGAACTCCGTGGCCGCCACGGTGGGCAGCGTGGTGTTCCCCCTGATCGGCGGGCTGCTGGTGGTCATCGACTGGCCCTGCGTCTACTGGATCTTCTTCCTGTCCATCCCCGTCATGATCATTACCATCATCGTCCAGCCCCGGGAGGAGCTGCAGCGCGCCCCCAGGGTGGAGGGCGGCGCCCCCGCCAAGGTGAAGGTCTGGTCCCCGGCGCTGATCTGCTGGGTCATCGAGTCCTTCTTCGCCGGCCTGTGCTGGATGGTATATCAGAGCAACGCCTCCTCCCTGTTCCAGGGCCTGGGCTTTGCCAACTACGCCCAGATGGCCAGCTATGGCTCCTTCCTCTTTGCCGGCATGAACGTGATCGCCGCCACTACCCTGAAGTTCTTCTGCCGCAAGTTCGGCAAACCCTGTATGACCGGCGGCATCGTACTCATGGCCATCGGCCTGTTCATGCTGGCCGCCTGCAGCAGCACGGCCATGCTGTGGCTGATCTTTGTGGCCACCGCGATCATCGGTTTCGGCTTCGGCATTTTCAAGTCCGCCAGCTTTGTCTTCCTGCCCATCACCCTGGACAAGGGGGCCGCCGCCAAGGGCTTCTCCTACTTCAACGCGGCCAACGTGCTGGGCAACTTCCTCACCCCCTACCTGATCACTTCCACCGTGACCCAGATGGGCGGCACCATCTACACCCGCTATATCCTGAGCGCGGTGATCTGCGCGGGCCTGTCCGTCTTTGCCATTGCCACGCAGAAGCTGAAGGGGACCGAGAAGATCGCCGGCTGAATCAAGCGCCCGCGGCAGGGGCGAGGCCCCTGCCGCCCGGCGCGTCTTTGGAAGGATGCTGTTTATGGCTCAGAAAAAGTCATTTCTCCGCGGCTACTCCATGGTGCTCCACTCCTTCTTGATGTACTGGATCTACGGCACCCTGATCGGCGGCGGATTGAGCGTCATCGTGGCGCAGTACTGCGGCATGACCGGGCTGGATTCCAATCTGGTCACGTCGGTCAATACGGTGGGGGGCTTCCTCTCCGTGGTGATGACCTTCCTGATCGGCCGGTGGGTCATGACCCGGGGCGTGCGGGGCATCACCGCCTTCAGCTGCGTGGGCACGGCGGCGGGCCTGTGTATTCTGGGCAACGGCGACGGCCTGGGGATCTACGTCCTCTGGTCCGTCATCAGCCAGGGCCTGTACAACGGGTACAGCTTCACCGCCACCAACGCCCTCATCGCCAACTGGTTCCCCCGGAAAAAGGGCTGGGTCATGGGGATCACCACCGCCGGCATGATGGCCGCCTCCTTTACCTCCGTCATGTTCATCTCGGTGTTCAGCCCCAGGATCGGCTTTACCAACGTGTGCTACATCCTGGCCGCCGTCATCGCCGCCCTGGGACTGGTGTCCCTGAAGTGGATCGTGGACACGCCGGAGCAGTGCGGCCTGCTGCCCGACAACCTGCCGCTGACCGAGCAGGAGCGGCAGGCCTTCGGCGGCGGCGCCGCCCGGCAGGACTGGACGGCGCGGGAGCTGATCCTGTCCCGGGACGGGATGTGCTACATCATCGGCTTCGGCCTGCTCTTCATCGCCACCACCGGCGGCATCACCGCCTTTGTGCCCTATATGGTGGAGCGGGGATACTCCCAGGTGGACGCCGTGGGCCTGATGTCGCTGACCAGCCTGTTCTCCCTCATCGGCAGCTTTGTCATCGGCGTGCTGGACACCCGGCTGGGCACCAAGACGGCCAGCCTGATCTACGCCGCCCTCTACGTTATCGGCTACTGCGGCGCCTTTGCCCTGACCGGCACGGACAAGCTGTTCCTGCTGCCCCTCTGGCTGGCCATGGCCAGCGGCGGGGCCAACGCCAACCTGATGGCCTCCGCCCTGGTCAGCCAATACGGGCGGGCCAACTACGCCAGCGTGTGGTCCGTCCTGTTCACCGGCGCCAGCCTGATCCGCAACCTGTGCTATCTGCTCATCGGATCTATCGCCTCCCTGTCCGGGACTTACGCCCGGGTCTACCTCTTCTGGGGGATCATTTCGGCCTTCAGCTTCGTGCTGCTGGCGGCGTCGAATTTCAAATACCGCCCCGCGCCCCGGCGCTGATCAAAAAAAGGCCGCCGGCACAGCCACGCTGTGCCGGCGGTCCTTTACGCCTTTTTGACGTGCTGCCGCAGGGTGCCGATGCGCTCCACCCGGATCTCCACCGTGTCCCCGTCGGAGAGGAAGGGCAGCGCCCCGCCCCGCTCGGCCAGGCAGCCGCCCCCCACGGTGCCCAGCCCGATCACGTCGCCGGGCACCACCGTGCAGTCCTGGGTGACCACCTCGAGCAGCTGGGGGATGGTCCAGTACATCTCGCCGGTGGAGGCGTCGGTGGTCTGCTTCCCGTTGACGAAGGCCTCCACCTTCAGATCCAGCCGGCCGCCGTTCCAGCGGTCCATGATCTCGTTCATGGTGACGATCCAGGGTCCCATGCCGCCGGCAAAGTCCTTGCTCTTGTGCATGCCCAGGAAACCGACCTCCTTGCCGCCTGTGGCCCGGTCCGTCCAGTCGTTGTAGATGGTGACGCCCAGCAGGTGCTCCAGGGCGCGCTCCGGGGGCACGTCGCGGCCGGCCTTGCCCACCACCAGCGCCAGCTCTGCCTCGTAGTCCAGGGTCACGGAGCCGGCCTTCCGGGAGATGGACGCCTCCGGCCCGGTGAGACCGTTGGGATTTTCATAGAAGTAGATGGGCCGCTCGTACCAGATGGGCGGGGTGGTGTGTCCGTTGCTCCGGCTGGTGCCGTTGGAGTGGGCCTCGAACAGGCTGGAGTCCCGCAGGGAGGCCGGGTGCAGGATGGGCGGGCAGAGGGTCACCTCCTCCAGGGGCAGGACCTCCCGCCGGGCCCCGCCGTCCAGGGCCGCCTGAATGGCGGCGACCGGGTCCCCGAACCGGCGGAGCAGCTCGCCGATGTCCGGGATGGGACTTTCGTCGCAGCCCAGCAGGACCGTGAGGTCCAGCACATTCTCATCCTGTTTCAAACCGGCCCTCGGCCCGAAGAATTTGTACTGGTAGGTCAGCAATTTCATGGCAAAACATCCTTTCATAAAAGCTTCGGAGTCATTTCCGCCGACGGGCGCCTGTCCCCTTTGCATTGATTCTAGCAGTGTGTCAAAATGTAGTAAAGGGCGGATTCCACACGCTGATGTGCGCAAACGCTGCTTTACGGGCCCGCTTTCCGCGCACTTCTGCTTTTCTCCGCTAAATATCGGCCGGGAATGGTCCTTCCATGCCCGGCGCGTAAAGATCCCCGCCGTGCTTACGATGTCCGAAAGCACGGCGGGGGTCTCTCTGTGTGCAGTTCGCTGTCAGGTCCCTCAGGACATCGCGTCCGCGCCTCCGGCCTCGTCCCGCGGCCGCCCCTATGTCCCTCCCTCTGCCTGAGCCGCAACGATCAAAACATCCGTCCCGATCCTTTTCCCTGTTTCATCCTGTATGTGGACCATGCTGGGCCCGGAATAGGAGATCACCAGTTCAAAAGTCACCGTGTGCCCGGCGCGTTCAGCGTCCGTATAATAAACCGTGACATATGCCGTCCCCTGGCCGGCGACCTTCACAGAAAACTCAGACGGCATTTCCGATCGGACCGCCGATCCCCCGCTGACGTTTTGGATGCTGATATCACAGATCGAATAGCCGGGAGAGGCCAGAAATTCAAATGTCCCGGCGCCGTCGTCGTAGGAATAGCAGACCGGGTCTTCCCCGCTGCGAAGCCGCCCGGCGAACATCGTTAGGAAAAGGACAAGCAGGAGCCCAGCGGCAGCAAACAGAACGAGCCGGACCTTCTTTTGCATTGCCTCTCCTTTCTCCAGAAGCCTGATGCGGGACGGCGCCGCGCTCTTCGCCCTGCCGCTCCATCCATCGCCCCATTGCTGCGAAAACCGTCCTTTCACTGTCATTATAGTCTACATAATTCCCTATATCAAGTTTATTTTCGGCATATTTTACAATTCCCTCTCCCAGGTCACGGTGCGCACACAAAAGCCCCGCCCTGGACTATTGAGATTTTATCCCGGGCGTAGTATATTAGATATGATCAGTTTGGCAGCCCGCGAAGCGGCCCTGCGGCAGCATCCGGCGGCCGGAAAGCGGGAATGGACGGGGAGGAGGTCGCGTCGGTTGCTGGATTTCAGGATGGATACGTTTCTGGAGGTGTGCCGCTGCGGCAACTACACCCGGGCGGCGGAGAAGCTGAACATCACCCAGCCGGCGGTGACCCAGCATATCCAGTACCTCCAGAATTACTATGGCGTGCGTCTGTTCATCTACAAAAACAAGCAGCTCACCCTCACCGCCGAGGGAGAGCTGCTGCGCCGCACCGCCCTCACCATGCGCCACGACGAGGAGAAGCTCAAGCGGGACATGCAGGACCTGAAGGCCGGCCGGCGGTCCGTCCGCTTCGGCGCCACGCTTACCATCGGCGAATACCTTCTGCCGGCCCGGGTCGCCAACTACATGATGCGCAACCCGTCCGTCAGCATCCAGATGGTGGTGCACGATACCAAGACCCTGCTGCACATGCTCAACGACGGGCTGCTGGACTTCGCCGTGGTGGAGGGCTACTTCCACAAGAGCGAATACGACCACATCCTCTGGTCCCATGAGCCGTACATCTGTGTCTGCGGCCCCGGCTACCTGCTGCCCGCCGGCCCGCTCCACCTGCGGGACCTGTTTTCCCACCGGCTCATCCTCCGAAACGACGGCTCCGGCACCCGGGACGTGCTGGTAAAGTCCCTGGAGGGGATGAACCACCACCTGTCCGACTTTCAGCACATCATCGAGGTCAGCGACCTGTTCGCCATCAAGGAGCTGGTCAAGCGGGGCTGCGGCCTGACCTTTCTCTACCGCAAGGCGGTGGAGCAGGAACTGGCAGACGGCTCTGTGCGGCAGGTGGAACTGGCGGATTTCCAGGTCTCCCACGAGTTCAATTTCCTGTGGAGGAAGGGCAGCGTGTTTGAAGCGGAATTCCGGCAGATCTTCCTTGAGCTGTCCAGCAATTAACGTTTTTTGCCAAAAAGAACATTTTGGGGCCTATTCTGCCTTTTCCGGCAGAATAGGCCCCTTTTTGCCCCGTCTATCACAAACCCTTATGGCTGCATAACAAATCAAAAGTTTTCTTTGGGGCGCCAACAATGTTATTTTATTAACAGTATCAAATCTGATAAAAAGGAGGACCCGCGCATGGGCTTTTCCCTCACTCCCGCTCAGGCGGACGCCGTGCTGAGCGCACTGAAACAGGACTACCGTGTGTACGCCCCCAAGCGCTTCCCCAAGCAGGGCCGCTACTCCGACACCGACGTGATCCGTTACGCCGAGGTGGAGCGGTTTTCCGACATCGTGTGGGACGTGAAGTCCGACTACCCTGCCAAGGAAGTCATCACCCCCATCCAGCAGGCCATTTTCTACTTCACGGAGGATGAGTACCGCGCCAGCAAGGCCAAGACCAAGCCCATCCTCATTCTGGCCCGCCCCTGCGACATCAACGCCCAGCACATCCAGGCCAAGATCTACGCCGGCAACGGCGGCTATGAGGACCTGTACTACAAGCGGGTCCGGGACCTGGTGAAGTTCGCCATGATGGAGTGCAACGGCGGAGACGACACCTGCTTCTGCGTGTCCATGGGCTCCAACAGGACCGACGACTACTCCCTGGCCCTGAAGTTCTCCGCCGACGGCGTACAGGTGCAGGTCACCGACGACGCTTTTGCCCCCTACTTCGCCGGCATGGCCGAGGCCGACTATGCCCCCGCCTTTGTGGAGGAGAACCAGCTGAAGGTCACCGTGCCCGACCTGGACGACAAGGCCGTGCGCCTGGCCCTGAAGAGCCATCCCATGTGGAAGGAATTCAACAGCCGCTGCGTGTCCTGCGGGGCGTGCACCGTGGCCTGCTCCACCTGCACCTGCTTTACCACCCGGGACGTGATCTACGGCGACAACCCGGAGGTGGGCGAGCGCCGGCGGGTCTCCGCCTCCTGCCAGATCGCCGGGTTCGACCAGATGGCCGGCCAGAAGGAGTTCCGCTCCACCGCCGGGGACCGGATGCGCTACAAGGTGCTCCACAAGTTCCATGACTACAAGGCCCGCTTCGGCGAGCGGCACATGTGCGTGGGCTGCGGCCGCTGCACCCACCGCTGCCCGGAGCTCATCTCCATTTCCGCCACCGTCAGCAAGGTCAGCGCCGCCGTGGAAGAGATCAAGGCTTCCATGGCCCAGCAGTAAGGGAGGGCAGCAATATGATGAATCCCGTGCAGCCTCAGGCCTGTACCATCCTGAGCGTCAAGAAAGAGAGCGTCCATGAGTGGACCTTCCGGGTGGCCACCGACGCCAAGCCCGCCCACGGCCAGTTCATGCAGCTGTCCATCCCCATGATCGGGGAGGCCCCCATTTCCGTCTCCGCCCAGGGGGAGGGCTGGCTGGAGTTCACCATCCGCTCCGTGGGCAAGGTCACCAACGTGATCTTTGAAAAGCAGGCCGGCGACACCCTCTTCCTGCGCGGCCCCTACGGCAAGGGCTGGCCCGTGGAGCAGTTCAAGGGCAAGCACCTGGTGGTCATCACCGGCGGAACCGGCCTGGCCCCCGTCCGCTCCATGCTGAACATGCTGGCGGACGACCCGGACTATGTCAAGTCCGTCCACCTGATCTCCGGCTTCAAGAACGAGGAGGGCATCGTCTTCCACAATGAGCTGGAGGCCTGGAAGGAGAAGTTCTCCACCATCTACGCCCTGGACAACGACGCCAAGGAGGGCTGGCGCACCGGCCTGGTCACCACCTTTGTCAAGGAGATCCCCTTCGACTCCTTCGGCGGCAACTACGCCGTGGTGGTGGTGGGCCCCCCGCCCATGATGAAGTTCACCGGCCTGGAGCTGATGAAAAACGGCGTGGACGCCGAGAAGGTTTGGATGAGCTTCGAGCGCAAGATGTCCTGCGCCGTGGGCAAGTGCGGCCACTGCCGCATCGACGAGGTGTACGTATGCCTGGACGGCCCGGTGTTCCCCTATACGGTGGCCCGGGACCTGGTGGACTGAGAGGAAGGAGGGTGTACAGATGAACCATGATATCAACGTCAAGAAGATGCGCCTGAACTGCTTCCGGCAGTCCAAGGTGCCCGGCGAGTTCATGCTCCAGATGCGGGTGCCCGGCGGCATGGTGGACGCCAAATACCTCTCCTACGTGGAGCACATCGCCAACACCTGGGGCGACGGCAATTTCCACTTCGGTACCCGCCAGACCTTCGACATCACCGGCATCAAGTACGAGAACATCCCCGCAGTGAACGCCTACCTGGAGCAGTACATCAAGGAAGTGGACGCGGAGCTGTGCGGCGTCAATATGGACACCGTGGCCCACGAACCCCAGCCCTGGGACCCCAAGGCGGGCTACCCCACCATCGGCGCACGCAACATCACCGCCTGCGTGGGCAACTACCACTGCATCTGCGGCAACTGCAACACCTTCGAGCTGGCCCGGAAGATCGAGCCCATCATCTTCCCCAGCCACTATCACATCAAGATCAACATCGCCGGCTGCCCCAACGACTGCAACAAGGCCCACCTGTGCGACTTCGGCATCATCGGCGTGGCCCGCATGACCTATCATCCCGAGCGGTGCATCGGCTGCGGCGCCTGCGTCCGGGCCTGTGAGCACGGGGCCACCCGGGTGCTCTCCCTCAACGAGGCCACCGGAAAGATCGAAAAGGATCCCTGCTGCTGCGTGGGCTGCGGCGAGTGCGTCAAAGCCTGCCCCGCCAGCGCCTGGACCCGCCAGGAGACCAAGTTCTACCGGGTGATCCTGGGCGGCCGCACCGGCCGGCAGACCCCCCGCACCGGCAAGATGTTCCTCAACTGGGCCACCGAGGACGTGATCCTGGGCGTGTTGAAGAACTGGCAGAAGTTCTCCGCCTGGGTCATGGACTACAAGCCCGAATACCTCCACGGCGGCCACCTGATCGACCGGGCCGGCTACAAGAAGTTCAAGGAGATCATCCTGGACGGGGTGAAGCTCAACCCCGAGTGCCTGGTGGCCGAGGACATCTTCTGGCATGAGACCGAGTACCGCTCCAACTTCAACGTCAAGCCCATGGCCCTGCACCACAGCGCAGGCCCCCAGAACGGCTGACCGCTCCATCCCCCTTCTTTGAGATCCAGACGCCCTCCTCAAAACGCCCCCTGTATAGGTCTATCGTCCTATACAGGGGGCGTTCATACCTCAGAGATGAAAAATGCGTATGTCCGGCATGAGCACACCCGGCGAAAGGCCCGGACATTCCATGAAAAACTTCTCGCGCTGGCCGCATGTCCCGGGCCTTTTATCCCTTTGGGGGCGGTTTTCACAGAGGCGCTCCGATCCTCAGGGTCCCTCCCCGTCCTGCTCCCGGCGGAGGTAGGGGCGGAAGATCCGCTCCAGAAAGAGGGACTGGACCAGGGCCATAACGGTGGGGAGCACCACCGCCAGCAGGGGCAGGAAGGAGCACACCCAGATGGCCAGGGCCAGCATCAGCCCCATGGCCGCCGTAGAGGGCAGATGGGCCACCGCCAGCTTGGCGCAGTTGAGCAACAGCCCCCCCGTGCGGAAGGTGAAGCGGGAGAGCACGGGAAACAGGTAGCAGGCCGCCCCCAGGGGGAGCAGCAGAAAGAGCTGGTATCCCGCGTAGAGCGCGACCCCAGCCGGCGCGGACGCCGTCTGATAGAGCAGGCCCTGGAGGAAGAGCAGCGCCGCCGCCGCAGGCAGGACGGCCAGGGTGGCCAGCACCCCCACCTTCAGCTCCGCGCGGAAGGTGCGCAGGAACACCCCCCAGCTGTTCCGCTCGTCCCCCCGGATACAGCGCACCGCCGCGTTGTACAGCGCCGCCGTGGCCGGCCCCACGGTCACCACAGGGAGCGAGCACGCCAGCCAGAACACGCTGAGGAACACCAGGTCCACCAGCTTTTCCGTGCTGCGATAAAACCAGTTGTCCGGGTTGAAGATCCCGCCGGCCATGCCGTCGCCTTCCCTTCGCGCCCCAAGGCCCGTTTTTTCAAAAAAGGCAACTGCTTTCGCAGTTGCCTTTTCCCGTGGTGCGGATGACGGGACTCGAACCCGTACGGCCGTGGGCCACTAGCACCTCAAGCTAGCCAGTCTACCAGTTCCAGCACATCCGCGCAGCTGCAGCCCGTTCAAAGGCTGCTTGATTATTATAGCGGTGCCCGGGCAGTTTGTCAACTCCATTCTGACGGGGAAGAGAAAAGTTCGCCGCAGAGGTGAAAAAAGAGTTGACAAGCGGCCTCCGCCATGGTAATATATGATGCGTGCCCCGCAGGGGCGCAGAGATATGCGCGAGTGGTGGAATTGGCAGACTCGCTAGATTCAGGTTCTAGTGTGCATTACGCACGTGCGGGTTCAAGTC
>CALXEB010000012.1 GCA_944387215.1 uncultured Flavonifractor sp.
GTACTGTTCAGGGGCCACCAGCCGGGTCCGCAGGCCCAGGGGCAGGGCCATGCGGCGGATCTTGGCCCCCTTGGGGTCGTCCAGATTGTAGAGCAGCACCATGGGATGGTTCATCGTATTCCCTCTTTTCTTGTCATGCTCCTAGTTTAATACATACTGAATTTCGTCAAAACGGCTCAAAAAGACCGTTTTGATGAAATTGCGCGGCAGCTGCCGCGGGAATAAACCGCGCTGCGGTTGATTCAGCAGACATTATTTTACCCGCCCGGGCCGCCCCCGTCAACGGCAGGGGCGGAACTTTTCTCCTTGCAATCCCCCGCCCCTTTGTGGGATACTAGAGGAAAGATCTGTATTTCTGGAGGGATGGGTATGAAGATCGCCATCGTCACCGGCGCCTCCTCCGGCCTGGGGGCGGCCTTTGTCCGCCGGCTGGACGCGCTGGGGGGCCTGGACGAGATCTGGGGCGTGGCCCGGCGGGAGGGGCGGATGGAGGCGCTGGCCAGGGAGCTGTCCACCCCCATGCGCGCCGTGGGGCTGGACCTGACGAAATCGGAGAGCATAGAGCAGCTGCGGGCCATGCTGAAGGAGACGGGGGCCGACGTGCGGGTGCTGGTGAACTGCGCCGGCTTCGGCAAGTTCGGCACCTATGCCGACATGACTCTCCAGGAGACGGGGGACATGATCGACCTCAACTGCAAGGCCGCCGTGGCCCTCACCGCCGCGGCCATCCCCCACATGGGCCGGGGCGGGCGCATCCTGGAGATCTGCTCCTCCGCCGCCTTCCAGCCCCTGCCCGCCTTCAACGTTTACGCCGCCACCAAGGCTTTCCTGCTGCGGTACAGCCGGGCCCTGCGGTGGGAGGTAGCCCCCCGGGGCATCCGGGTCACCGCCGTGTGCCCCGGGTGGATCAGGACCGAGTTCATCTCCGTGGCCCAGGACACGAAAAACGGCAAGACCGTCCGCTTCTTCCCCTTTGCCCTGCGGCCGGAGACCGTGGCCCGCCGGGCCCTGCGGGACAGCCATGTCCTGGCCGTCACCACCTGCGGCCTGCCCGCCCTGGTGCAGCGGGTGGCCAGCAAGTTCCTCCCCCACTGCCTCATCATGGCCTGCTGGGAAGGCCTGCGGCGGATCTGAGCCGCGCCCGCCGGCATGAAAGCCCCCGGAGGCCTGTCTGCCATGGCCGGACAGATCCCCGGGGGCTTTGCCGTCTTTACCGCCAGGACTCGCCGCCGGCGGTCTTTTCATAGTCGTGAGAAACGGAGGCCTCCAGGATCTCCCAGTACGCCCAGTGGCCGGCCGCCACGTCGGCGAAGGGGAGCTCCGCCTCCCGCTCCCCGGCCCGGCGGTCCAGGGCCAGGTTCACCAGGCGCACCGCCTCGCACCGGCTGACGCTGCGCGCCGGCTGGAAGGTGCCGTCGGGGTAGCCGGACACCCAGCCCTGCTCCACCGCCCAGCCGATGACCCCGGCGGCCCAGTGGCCGGCGGGCACGTCGGGGAAGGCGCTCTCCCCCGCCGCCGCGGGGAAGAAGTTGGCCACCAGCTGCACCAGCTCCGCCCGGCCCACCGGGTTTTCCGGCCGAAAGGTGCCGTCGGCATAGCCGTCCACCAGGCCGTACTCCGCCGCGAAGGCCACATAGGGGGCATACCATGCGGCGGGGTCTACGTCGGTGAAGGGGGTGTTTGTCTCCCCGCCAGCGTAAATGGAATTCCCTTCCCCATCCACCGCCAAACGGGCCAGCATGGCCACCGCCTCCGCCCGGCTCATAGTGGCCTCCGGGCGGAAGAGCCCGTCGGAGCCCTGGATGTAGGCGCCGTGCCGCACGGTGTCCAGGGCCACGGTATCCGCCGGGGCGGGGGTGGGCTCCGGGGTGGGGATGGGCGTGGGCTCCGCCTCAGGGGTTTGGGTGGGCTCCGGCCCGGCCTGGTTGTAGGCCCGGCGGTACAGATCGTTGAGGGCGGTGCCCTCCGCCAGGAAGGCGTAGCGGAAGTGGACCTCCCCGGTGACCTGGGGGATGTACTGGTTCAGGGCCAGCTGAGCCTCGATGGCCCGGGTGCCGTACCAGGGGCTGGTCTCGTCGGTATTCCCGGCCTGGTAGTCCGCCATGCCGATGTAAAGGGAAACCCCTGTACCCTCCACCGTGTCCGCCCACCAGCGGACAATGGTCTCGTAGTCCATGGAGCTGTGGCCGATGTACCAGTACACCTGGGGGCAGATGTAGTCGATCCACCCCTCCTTCACCCACTTGCGGCTGTCGGCGTAGGAGGCGTAATAGCTCTCATAGCCGCCGGTGGTGTCGGAGCCCTGGGGCAGGCTGGAGCGGTCGGCCCACACCCCAGAGGGGCTGATGCCGTAGGACAGGTCCGCATCGATGGCGTGGAGCCGCTCCCCCAGCTCCTCCACCAGGCGGTTGACGTTGTCCCGCCGCCAGTCGCCAACGTCGGCAAAATCGCCGCCGTAACGGGCGTAGGTGTCTCCGTCGTCAAAGTCGCTGCCGGGATAGAAGTAGTCGTCCAGGTGGACGCCGTCCACGTCGTAGTTGCGGGCGATCTCCTCCGCGCCCTGGATGATGTACTCCCGCACCTCCGGCAGGCCGGGGTCGAAGTAGTAGTTGCCCTCATGCTCCACCACCCAGTCCGGGTGGAGGACGGCGGGATGGTCGGCGGCCAGGGAGTCGAAGTCCGATTGTCCCCCCCGGGTGATGCGGTAGGGGTTGAGCCACGCGTGGAGCTCCAGCCCCAGCGCGTGGGCCCGCTCCACCCAGTACGCCAGCGGGTCGAAGCCCTCCGCCGGGGCCTGGCCGGAGGCGCCGGTCAGGTAGCGGCTCCAGGGGTAGTACTCCGAGGGGTAGAAGGCGTCGGAGGTGGGGCGGACCTGCAGGATCACAGCGGTCATGCCCATGGCGGCGCAGTCGGCCAGGATGCGGTCGGCGTCGGCCATCAGCACCGCCGGGTCTGTAGTGGCCTGGCTGGGGTAGTCCAGCCGGTACACCGTGGCCACCCACACGGCCCGGAAATCCTTCTTCCCGGTGGGTGAGGCGGCGGAAGCATGGGGCTGGGACAGCCGGCCCAGCCCCGCCAGGGCCAGGGCGGCGGCCAGGGCCAGCGCCAGGATGGGTTTCCAGTGTCTCATCATGGGGTCTCCTTTGGGGAAAAATGTCGCTCTGTGTTCCAGACGGGGGCGGGCGGGAAAAAGTTCCCGGGAAATGCCTCCCCCCTTCCCCACAGTATAGCGGATGGCGTCGAAAATGGGAAGGGCCAATTTCAGGGGGGCGGGGCGGGGTGCTGTGCGGACGGGGCGCGGCGTTTCCATTTTTATTTGTAGGGGCGGCCCCATGTGGCCGCCCTATCCCCTCGCGAATTTCCCTCTTGACATGCAACCGTATTACTCGTATAATACAGTCAGGAACTGTATTAGTCCCATAGTACACTTTTAGGGGGTGAGGCCTTTGGTCACCTTTGAGAACTTTACCGCGGAGGACGGGCTGCCCATCTACTTACAGATCATCCGCTATGTGAAGCGGGGGGTGGCCGCCGGGAGCATCGCCGACGGGGAGGAGCTGCCCTCCCGCCGGGTGCTCTCCGCCCGGCTGGGGGTGAACCCCAACACGGTGCAGAAGGCCTACCGCACCCTGGAAGAGGAGGGAGTCATCGCCTCCCGCTCAGGGGCCAAGAGCGAGGTCACCCTTACCCCGGAGACTGTGGAGGCCGTCCGCCGGCAGCTGCTGGAGCAGGAGGCCGGGTCCCTGGTGCGGGCCCTGCGGCAGGCGGGGCTGGACAAGGCCGCCGCCCTGGCCCTGCTGGAGCGGCTGTGGGACGAGACGGAGAAGGAGGAAGGAACATGAAGCGCGCATGGACCGCCCTGGGCCCCGCCGCCCGGCTCACCGTGTGGAAGGTGCTGGCCATTTCGCTGGCCTGCGCCGCGGGGCAGTGGGCGGTGTTCCGCTCCCTGCTGCTGGGGTGGGAGCCGGAGCCCTACGGGCCGGAGGGCGAGCTTATCTATCCCCTGCTGGAGGGGGTGGCGGACGCGGCCCGGCTGAACTGGATCTTCGGGGCGGGGCTGTTGCTGGTGTGCGCCGCGCTGGTGCTGCCCGGCCTGGACCGGGGGGCCAAAACCGGGTACACCCTCCGCCGGCTGGCGGTGGGCGAGCGGGCCCTCACCCTGGCCTGGGGCGGGCAGAACGCCCTGCTGCTGCTCATCTTCTGGGGCAGCCAGGCCGGGGCCGCACTGCTGCTGGCCCGGCAGTATATGGCCACCCTGGGGGCGGAGATCGCGGGGGCGCAGACCCTGTTCCTGGCCTTCTCCAGGGCCCCTTACCTCCACGCCCTGCTCCCCCTGTGGGACTGGCCCCTGCTGCTGCGCAACCTGGTGGCCTGCGCCGCCCTGGGCCTGTCCGCCGCCGCCCTGCCCTTCCACTGGCGGCACGGGCGGAAGAGCTGGGTCCTGTTCCCCCTGGCGGTGCTGGCGGCCTGGTGCTTCCCCTGCGGCATGGACGCCGCGGTGGGCTCCACCTTCGCCCTGATTATCTATGGCTCGGCCCTGGCGCTGACGGCGGCCAACGTATGGAGGGGGTCTTGGGATGAAGATTAATAAGCCGGATCTCAGCCCGCTCTCCCGGCTGTTCCCCGTGGGCTGGCCCTGGTCCGACACCCTGACCTACGCCGGGCTCGGGCTGGGCGTGTCCATCCTGGCGGCCTTCGCCCTCTTTGCCACTCGGTACGGCAGGGCCCTGGACGCCCTTTACCAGTGGAACGATTCCATCACGGAACGGGTGCTCATCCCCGGCGCCCTGGTGCCCCCCTTCCCGGAGGTGCTGGGGCCCACCCTGCTGGCCTTCGGGCCCGCGGCTCTGTGCTGGGTGCTGCTGCCCGTGCTGCTGTGGCTGTACCACCGGCGGGAGAGCCGCAGCGACTATCTCATGCGGCGGCTGCCCCAGCGGTGGGAGCTGGCCCGGCGGTGCCTGGCGGGGCCCGTCCTGCTGCTGGCCTGCACCCTGCTGGCGGCAGGGATCCTGTTTGGTCTGCTTTTCCTGTGGTATCAGACGGCCACCCCGGCGGGGCACTTCCCGCCGGACGTGTGGGCGATGACGGGAGGATACGGAAATGCTGGAATGTAAAGCGGTAAGCAAAACTTATCTCACGGGTTCCAAGGCCCTGGACTGGGTGGACCTGTCGGTGGGTCCGGGGGAGATCGTGGGCCTGTTCGGGGAGAACGGGGCGGGCAAGACCACCCTGATGAAGTGCATCCTGGGCCTGCTGCGCCACGGCGGCGCCGTCACCCTGGACGGGGAGCCCGTCACGCCGAAAAACATCGCCCGGCTCTCCTTCGCCACCTGCGAGCACTCCTACTTCCCCGCCCTCACCGCCGGGGCCCACCGGGGCTTCTACCGGGACCACTTCCCCAAATTCCGGGAGAAGCGCTTCCACGCCCTGATGGACTTCTTCCAGCTGCCCATGAACAAGGCCGTGCGGAGCTTCTCCACCGGGCAGCGCAACCAGTTCGAGGTGATCCTGGCCCTGAGCCAGGGGGCGGACTATATCCTCATGGACGAGCCCTTCGCCGGCAACGACGTGTTCAACCGGGAGGACTTCTACAAGGTGCTGCTGGGCATTCTGGAGCCCACGGAGACCGTGCTCCTCTCCACCCACCTGCTGGAGGAGGTGCAGCACTTCATCGGCCGGGCGGTACTCCTCCACCGGGGCCGGGTGGCGGGGGACGTGACCACCCTGGAGCTGGAGGAGCAGGGCCGGAGCCTGATGGACTTCGTGAAGGAGACCTACCAATACCGGGCCGACCGGGTGATCCGGGCCCTGAACGACCTGACGGACAAGGAGGAGTGAGCCATGCGCGCCATCCGTATCCTGCTGATTGCCCTGGCCCTGCTCTCCGCAGGGCTGATGGCGGGGGCCTCCCTGTCCATCGGGACCGCGGCGGACCAGGTGGAGGTCTGGAAAACCGACCTGTACGGGGATCCGGCGGCCCTGGATGGGCTGGAGGTCACCCTCCCCCTGGAGGCCGAGGAGCAGCTCTTCTGGACCTCCGTCTTCTCCGCGGGGGCGCCGGAGCAGGCGGAGACCGACTTTTGCACCTTTCTCGCCCGCCGGAGCATCCGTTACCGCTCCGCCGCCGATTCTGTCGGCGTCAGATTCACCGGGGACGGCGGCGGCCACCATTACCTCAGCGTCGATTCGGAAGCTCAGGACGACCCGGACTACTGGGGCGAGCTGTATTTCTGCCTGGACGCCATCCAGGCCCTGGCGGCCAACACCCCCGACGGTGAGACCCGCAGCCGGACCTACGCCCTGGAGGAGCTGACGGAGTTTTACCCGGTGGAGGCGAGCATTGGCTTTTCCTACTCCAGGTTGGAGGATGAGCGCTGGCCGGAGACGCTGCTGAAGGACTACTTTGCCGTCCCCGTGCTGCCGGGCGTCTCCGTGACCCTCTCAGTGGAAAAGTCGGGGTCCGGGGGGTATTCCGACGTGGGAGTGGAGTTCAGCGGCCCCTGGTATCTGGACAACAATTACTGGTCGGCTCCCGACGGGGACAGCCTACTCTTCACCGTCGGCAACACCTATGTGAATCAGGACACCGACGAGACCGGCCTGCTGGACGGCAGCCACATCCCCGGGGGCTGGGGGATCTAC
This sequence comes from uncultured Flavonifractor sp., assembly GCA_944387215.1. Classification (GTDB taxonomy): domain Bacteria; phylum Bacillota; class Clostridia; order Oscillospirales; family Oscillospiraceae; genus Flavonifractor. Next base: position 6,643 of record CALXEB010000012.1, read on the forward strand.
CGCCTCAGCTTCAACGGCGAGGATCGGACCGGCGGTACTCTGGAGACCGTCTGGTCCCTGCCGGCGGGCAGCGCCGTCCTGGACTTCTGGGGGGACGAGGCGCGGAACGAGTTCTGCCTGCTGACGGCGGAGGAGGATACGCTCCGTATGCGGGTGTTCGGCGGGGATATGGCCCTGCGGCAGACCATCGACCTGCTCCCCTTCTCTGCCAGTTCCAGCTATGAACAGACCTACAGGGGGGAGGACTTTCTGGTGCCCATGGGGTATACCTTCCTGAACCCGGAGGAGGACCGCACCGCCCGCTATCACTTCGCAGTGCTGGAGCGGACAGAGGAGGGCTGGGCCCTGGCCTTCACCGGCGACGACGGGGTCGCGGAGGCGCTGGATTACGGGGGCTTCTCCCGGACGTGGGGCTACGGCTCCGAGCTGTCCATGGCCTTCGACGGAAAGCGCCTGGCCGTCCGGGACACCGGGAACCGATACAGCGGCTATTACACTGGGACCTTTACCGTTGCGGTGTACACCGCCGACGGCCTGGCCTACCTGGGGGAGTACGACTGCTCCCTCTTCCCCCAGGCCTATGCCGAAGCTGGGCGGTACGGCTACTGCCAGCTCCCCATGGACTGGAGCGAACCCATGGTGCGCTGGACGCAAACGTAGGGGCCGATGCCCACATCGGCACGCCGCCGGAAACTTCCCCTTGACAAAACCGGGCGGTTCGGCTACAATGGCCCTAATCAGATCCTGAGACAGGCGATGATGGGAAGAAGGCGCGCCCCCTCCCGTTCAGAGAGCCGGCGGCTGGTGCGAGCCGGCACGGGAACGCGCGCGGATACTGAGCCCGGAGCCGTCCGCCTGAACCGACAGTAAGGCGGGCCGTCACGGCCACGTTACCGGCCGCGGCCTTGTTGGAGGCCATGAGCGCCGCCCGGGAGACCGGCGGCGGAAGCAGGGTGGTACCGCGTAAGTTTTACGCCCCTGACCAAATCTTTGGTCAGGGGCGTTTTTCGTCCCCTGACCCCGAACAGGAGGAGTTTTTATGAAGCCCGCACAGGAAAAGTACATCCCCTTGGTCCCCCTCTCCCTGCCCGACCGCACCTGGCCGGACAAGCAGCTCACCGCGCCCCCCATCTGGTGCTCGGTGGACCTGCGGGACGGCAACCAGGCCCTCATCGACCCCATGAACGTGCAGGAAAAGCTGGAGCTCTTCCACACCCTGGTGGACATCGGGGTAAAGGAGATCGAGGTGGGCTTCCCCTCCGCGTCGGAGACCGAGTACGAGTTCCTCCGGGCCCTGATCGACGGGGGACACATCCCCGACGACGTGACCATCCAGGTGCTGGTCCAGGCCCGGGAGCACCTGATCCGCCGCACCTTCGAGGCCATCGACGGGGCCAAGCACGTGATCTTCCACTTCTACAACTCCACCTCCACCCTCCAGCGCAAGGTGGTGTTCCACACCGACGTGGAGGGGGTGAAGAAGATCGCCGTGGACGCGGCCAACCTGATCCGGGAGCTGAGCCAGCCCGCCATCGACGCGGGCATGGACCTGCGGTACGAGTACTCCCCCGAGTCCTTTATGGGCACGGAGATGGACGCGGCGGTGGAGATCTGCCAGGCGGTGATCGAGGCCATCCGGGCCACGCCGGAGAAGAAGATCATCCTCAACCTGCCCACCACGGTGGAAAACTGCATGCCCAACTACTTTGCCGACGAGATCGAGTACTTCATCCGCAAGCTGCCCTCCCGGGACAGCGCCATCATCTCCCTGCACCCCCACAACGACCGAGGGGAGGGCGTGGCCACCGCCGAGCTGGGCCAGCTGGCCGGGGCGGAGCGGGTGGAGGCCACCCTCTTCGGCAACGGGGAGCGCACCGGCAACGTGGACATGGTGACCCTGGCCCTCAACCTGTACACCCAGGGCGTGGACCCCAAGCTGGACTTCTCCAACATCAACAAGATCCGGGACGTGTACGAGAAGGTCACCAAGATGAAGATCGGCGAGCGGCAGCCCTACGTGGGCGAGCTGGTGTTCACCGCCTTCTCCGGCTCCCACCAGGACGCCATCAACAAGGGCGTGCGCTACATGGAGGAGAGCGGCAGCGACTACTGGGAGGTGCCCTACCTGCCCATCGACCCGGCGGACGTGGGGCGGCAGTATGAGCCCATCATCCGCATCAACTCCCAGTCGGGCAAGGGCGGCGCGGCCTTCGTCATGCAGCACTCCTTCGGCTTCGACCTGCCCAAGGCCATGCACCCCGAGTTCGGCCACATCGTCCAGGTGGAGACCGACCGGGTGGGCAAGGAGCTCAAGCCCGAGGCCATCTACGACCTGTTCAAGACCCACTATATTGACGCGGTGAAGCCCTACGAGCTGGTGCGCCACTCCTTCGCCGAGTTCACCGACGAGGAGGGCCACTCCCACGTCACCTTTGCCGGCACCCTCCGCCACACCGACACCGTGTTCCAGGTGCAGGGCTCCGGCAACGGCCCCATCGACGCCTTCTTCAACGCCATCCACGGCCAGAAGATGGATCGCTTTACCTTTATCGACTACAGCGAGCACGCCATCAAGCAGGGCTCCGACTCCCAGGCCGTGTCCTACATCCACCTGCAGGATCAGAACGGCAGGGACTGGTTCGGCGTGGGCATGAGCCACAACATCAACCTGGCCCCCCTGAAGGGCATCCTCTCCGCCATCAACCGGGCGGTGAACAAGGACGGAATTTAAGTCAAAGAAGCGGCCTCTGTCCGCTTCTTTGAAAAGGCTGCAGCCCGACTGCGCGCACGGCCCGGACGCCTGTGGCGTCCGGGCCGTACACTTGCGGGCTGAGAGGAGTCATTCCCGAGGCGCATGTCCCCGGGACTGACGGATATTCCTTTCTTTCGCCGCCTGCGGGCGGCGAAACTCGGTGAGACCTTTTTACACCGGGCCGATGCGGGCATCGGGCCCTGCGGACGGGCCTGTGCCGGGCGGGCGCGCACTGCGCGCCCCTACGAGGCGGCGGGACTTCGTTCTGTGGGGCGCGTCCTCCCGGACGTGCCGGTCCTTCGGTCAAAGCATGGGAGACTGCCCCCGCCGCGTCACAGCGCCACGGTGATATCCGCCCGGGGGACCTTCTTCCAGTCGAAGATCTTGGCCAGTTCCGCCGGATCCGCCAGCTCCGGCCGGTCCAGCTGACCGGCCCAGAAGGCCAGAAGGCCGGTGAGCTCCGCCGGCGTGAACCGCTGCCGCAGGGCTCCCATGTCCAGATCCCGTTCCCGCTTGGACAGCCGCCGGCCGTCGGGGGCCAGCAGCAGGGGCACATGGTAAAATTCCGGCGGGGCCAGGCCCAGCAGCTCATACAGATAGAGCTGCCGGGGGGTGGAATCCAGCAGGTCCCGCCCCCGCACCACCTGGGAGATCTCCATGTCCCCGTCGTCGAACACCACCGCCAGCTGGTAGGCGTACACCCCGTCGGACCGGCGGAGGATGAAGTCCCCGCAGTCCCGGAGCAGATTTTCCGAATAGGGGCCCTGCAGCCCGTCCGTAAAGGAAATCTCCCTGCCAGGCACCGTCAACCGCCAGGCGGGCCGGCGGGTGCGGGCCAGGGCGGCCCGTTCCGTCTCTGTCAAGCATTTACACCTGCACCCTGTCTCCTGCCCGTCCCCCCGGTGGGGGGCGGAGGCGGCCAGCCGCTGGGCCCGGGTGCAGAAGCAGGGGTAGATCAGGCCCCGCTCCTCCAGGCTCCGAAAGGCAGCGGCATATAATTCTGTCCGCTCGCTTTGCAGGTAGGGGCCGTGGGGGCCGCCTGCTTCATAGCCCTCGTCCCAGTCCAGACCCAGCCAGCGTAGATCGCCGGCCAGCTGCCCGGCGTACTCTCTCCGGCAGCGGTCCGGGTCCAGGTCCTCCATCCGCAGCACCATTACGCCGCCGGCGGATCGCACCGACAGCCAGGCCAGCAGGGCGGAAAACAGGTTGCCCAGGTGCATCCGCCCGCTGGGACTGGGGGCAAACCGCCCCCGGATCACGCCCATACGCCCACTCCCCTTTCCCCCACAGTTTACCACATTGGGAGCGCATTGAAAAGCGGGACCGGCAGCTGCCGGTCCCGTTTTTGCACGGCTATCCCTCCCGGGCGGGGACTGAAGGCGCCTCCTCCGCGGCAGGCACGCCGTTTCCAGGGGTGATCCAGCCCAGGTCGTAGTCCACGTCGGTGATCTGGCATGGCACCTTTTCCCCGTCGTAGGTAAGGATCAGCTTCGCCCCGCCGTCACCCTCACAGGTGGCCAGAACCACCGTGTTGCCGGTGGAACCGTTTTCGTTTTCAACGCCCAGCTCCAGCCTCTGGCGCCCCAGCAGGCCGGAGCCTGTCCCCACGGAGATGGAGGGCTGATCCACCAGCCGGGGGAAGTAGATGAGAAACTCCGTCTGGGTACGCTCTTCCCCCTCTGTGGTGTGGCGGAGGACGTAGGCGGTGTCGTACTCCCCCTCAAAGGCGTCGGCAAACCAGGCCTCGATCTCCGAATTGTCCATCTCGGCCAGGTACTCCCCCACCGGCAGGCTCGTCACCCCCGCGCCGCCGCCCGCGCCGGAGAAGGCCCCGAAGGACAGGACCATCACCGCGATGAGCAAAACGGGGATCAGGATCACCGCCAGCAGGATCTTCCCCAGGCCCCTGTCCTTCTCCCGCACCGGGGGGGTCACATACGCCTGCGCCCCCTCCAGGGGGGTGCCGCAGTGGGGGCACACCTTCCAGCCGGCCTCCACCGGGGCGGCACAGTTTGGACAGGCCGCCTTCAGCCTGGCCCCGCACCGAGGGCAGCGGGCAAAGCTCTCATTCACCGCTTCGCCGCAGGCGGGGCAGCGCAGATCGGGCCAGCTCCCCCGCACCAGCAGGTAGATGATCAGGCCGATGAAGGCGGGGGCCAGGACGGCCACCAGGGTCCAGAGGGGGGCGTTCATCCCCCGGCGGCTGGCGTCCCGCCAGACGTAGACCCCCACCAGCACGGGAATGGCCACAAAAATGGCCAGCACCACAAGCAGCCAGATGGTCATGGCAAAATTCATGAGAACACCCTCCTTCTGTGATGGGCGAACACGATGGCGATGACCCCGACCCCGGCGGAGGCCGCGCAGAGGTAGGCCCCGCAGGCGATGGACACCGCGGGCGCCGCCGGGTAGAGCAGCGCCGCCGCCAGCAGCAGGCAGATCAGGCTCAGCACGCCCCCCAGGGCCAGCAGGGTTGTCTGGCGGCGGACCCGCCGCCGCTCCAGCTCCGCCCGGAGGGCGCTCTCCCGGAGGAGGGGGGGGCGCGCCCCGTCAAAACGGTAGATCTGTCTCATGTTCCAGGGCCTCCTTCAGCTTTTTGCGGGCGTGGTTCAGCCGGGACTTCATGGTGCCCGGCGGGATGTGCAGGGCGGCGGCTGCCGACGCCAGGTCCATGTCCCGGAAGTAGAAGAGGATCACCGCCAGCCGCAGCTTCTCCGGCAGGGCGTCCACGGCGGCGTGGAGGGCGGAGAAGTCCTCCCCCTCCGGCGCAGGAATCGCATCCAGCCGGGCCTGCTTCTCCTCCGGGGAGGAAAAGCCGTCAAAGACAGGGGCGCGGGCCAGCCACCGCAGGGCGCTGCGGTAGGTGTTGACGCAGATGCGGGTGATCCAGGGCTCAAAGTCCCGCCCCGGGTCGTATCGGTCCCAGTGCCGCAGGGCCTTGAGCCAGGTCTCCTGGTAGAGGTCGTCGGCGTCGAAGGGGTCGCGGCAGAGGGTGCGGCACAGGCCGTACAGGCGCCGTCCGTACTGCCCGATATATGGATCCAGCAAGCTCTCCCGCCCCCTTTCACTGACATATACCCTCCTGCGGGGCAAAAGGTTCACAGAAATTGAAAAATTTTTTGAGTGGGCGCGCCGGGGTCGTCGCGCCCCACGGAGGAACGGGCGGCCATAAAGGCCGCCCTGCAATGGACTTCCACAAAAATGCGCGGGGCCCGGCGGGCCCCGCGCACTGGGTTCACTTGCCCAGCTCCTGATTCTTTTCAAAGGCGGCCTGCACCGCCCGGATGGCGGCGGTACGGAAGCCGCCGGCCTCCAGGGCGGCCACCCCCACGATGGTGGACCCGCCGGGGGAGCACACCTCATCCTTCAGCTGGCCGGGGTGCTTGCCGGTCTCCAGCACCATGGCCGCCGCCCCCAGCACGGTCTGGGCGGCGTAGGTCTGGGCCTGGGCCCGGGGCAGGCCGGCCATCACGCCCCCGTCAGCCAGGGCCTCGATGAGCAGGTAGACATAGGCCGGGCCGCAGCCGGCCACGGCGGTGAACTGGTCCATCAGCCCCTCCGCCATGCGCTCCACCCGGCCGGCGCCGGCCAGGATGGCCTCCGCCCCCGCCAGGGCCTCCTCCGCCCCCGCGCCCCCGTCGGTGAGGGCCAGCATCCCCTTGCCGATGGCGGCGCAGGTGTTGGGCATTACCCGGAGGATGGGCACGTCCCACACCAGGCCCGCCAGCCAGCCCCGGAGGGAGGAGATGGTCACCCCGGCGGCGATGGACACCAGCACCTTGTCCTCCCCCCGCGCCCGGCAGGCGTTGAGGGCGGGCACCAGCTCCGCCGCCACGGCGGGGAGCACCTGGGGCTTGACGCACAGGAAAATATACTCCGCCCCGGCCACCGCGCCGCCGTTGTCCGCGGCGGTACAGCCCAGCTCGGCCGCCAGGGCCTCCGCCACATTCCGCCGGGCGTCGGCAATGATCACCTGCTCCGCTCCCACCGCACGGCAGGCCGCCCGGATCAGGGCGCCCCCCATGTTCCCGCTGCCGATAAAGGCCGCTTTTTTCATTCTGACCATCCTTTCCAGTCCATATCAGTCCAGTCCGGCCGCAGATCGGCCGCCAGCTCCAACTCCCGGAACACCGCCGCCGCCCGGTCCTCGTACTCCGCCGGGCTCTTTGCCTTGCGGATGGCCTTGGCGTGCTTTCCGCCGTCCCGGAACAGGCAGATCAAAAAGCTCCACAGCTCCTTCATCCGGGGCACGGCGCTGTGGCGGCTGCCGTAGCCGGAGGAATAGGCCTCGTAGAGCTCGGCCGTGAAGCCCTCCAGCTCCGCCCGGGAGGCCGGCGGCCCCCCCGCCAGCTTCCGGGCCAGGGCGGGGTCCCCAACCAGCCCCCGGCCCAGCATCACCGCGCCCACCCCGGGGAACCGGGCCCGGAAGGCCACCGCATCGGCGGCGGTACACAGATCCCCGTTGTAACACACCGGGGCCCGGCTGCGCCCGGCGGCATCCCGGAAGGCTGCCAGCCGGGGCCGGCCCCGGTACTGGTCCTTCCGCACCCGGGGGTGGATGATGAGCCGGCGGACGGGGTACTGATCGTAGATCTCCAGCAGGCGGCCGAACTCCGCCGGGTCCTCCGTCCCCAGCCGGGTCTTGATTGACACGGCAACGGGGCAGCGGGAAAACACCGTCTCCAGGAAGCGGTCCAGCTCCTCCGGCGCGGCCAGGAAGCCCGCCCCCTTCCCCTTGGCGCACACGGTGCCCGAGGGGCAGCCCAGGTTCAGGTTGACCTCCCCATACCCCATGTCCGCCAGAGCGGAGGCCGCCCACAGGAAGTCCTCCGCGTTCCGGGCGAGCAACTGGGGCACCAGGGGCACGCCGGCGTTGGCCGCCGGGGCGATCTCCCGCAGCTCCCGCTTTGTGAACACATGCTCCTTCGTGGGGGAAATAAAAGGTGTGTAATACCGCGTTACGCCCCCAAACCACTTCCGATGGGCCCGCCGGTACCACAGGGTGGTGACCCCCTCCAGGGGCGCGTGCTCCCTCTCCATCCGTCCGCCTCATCCTCTCTCAGTCCTGCTGAAAATTGTAGCCCATCCCCCTCTTCCCTGTCAAGTATGGCCAGGCGGGAAACTTCTTCTTGACAGGGGCGGATAGGCATGGTATTATTTTCACGAGGTTAGTTTTTACTAACTTCTAACTTTTCCGCAGAGGTTAGTATTAGCTAACCACAGAGGAGGATCCGCATGCACCTTGAGCAGGCCCTTGTGGAGCACGGCGCCCTTACCCTGGCCGGGCTGAAGCCCGCCAGCCTTTTTCGATTCCTGCCGCGGGACGGCCTGGGCTTTATCCGCCAGTTCCTGTCCTGCCGCGCCCTGCTGGTCCGAAACGGGCTGACGCTGACCATTCTGAAGGGCTGCCGGCGGACGGGAGAGTACCTGCTCTGCCTCTATCGCGGCCGGGACCTGGAAGCGGTGCTCGCCCGTGAGGAGCACCGGCGGTTCCTTTTGGATGAGATCGGCTACGACCCCTGGGCGGATGTGCGGGACTGCCTGCGTCAGCTGGCGGCCCGGCTTTGCCTGAGCCAGGCCTTTCCCCATGAGGTAGGGGTCTTTCTGGGCTATCCTCTGGAGGACGTAAAGGGGTTCATCGCCAACGAAGGCAAAAACTATACCTTCTGCGGCTGCTGGAAGTGCTATGGCGACCCAGAGACGGCCCGCCGCCGGTTTGAGCGCTACCGCCGGTGCACCGACCTCTACCGCCTGCGCTTTGCCCGGGGGGCCACGCTGGACCAGCTTACCGTGGCCGCCTGAATCCACCCGTGTATCACACATCCACGTACTTAGAAAGGAAGAAGCACATGAGCAAGATCGCGATCGTTTACTGGAGCGGCACTGGGAACACCGAGGCCATGGCCAGGCTGGTGGAGGAGGGGGTGAACGCCGCCGGCGGCCAGGCCGACCTGCTCACCCCGGAATTATTCGACCCCTCCATGGTGGGCAATTACACCGCCTTTGCCTTCGGCTGCCCCTCCATGGGGGCCGAGCAGCTGGAGGAGGCGGAGTTCGAGCCCATGTTTTCCGCCGTAAAGCCCAATCTGTCGGGCAAGACCATCGGCCTATTCGGCTCCTACGGCTGGGGGGACGGCGAGTGGATGCGCACCTGGCAGGCCGACTGCGAAGAGGCCGGATGCAGCCTGGCTGAGGAGCCTGTGATCTGCTGCGGCGCCCCGGAGGGAGACGCAGCAGACGCCTGCCGCAGCCTGGGCAGGGCGCTGGCGAAGTAAACGGCAAACACACCGCTTCAAAATCGGGAGGACTGCCCAATGGGCAGTCCTCCCGATCTGCATATGAAACGCCCGCCCAGGGGCGGCCTGTGGTCAGACCGCCCGGGCGTAAAGCCGCAGGGTGCCCGGGGCGCCGGTCTCCCGCACGTGGCACAAAAAGGTCCAGCCGTACCGCTCATAAAAGCCGGTGTGCTCGGTCACCAGATACAGCTCCCTTCCCCCTGCCGCCGCCAGGTCGGCGCAGGCCAGATCCATCAGCGCGCCGGCCAGGCCTCGGCCGCGAAAGGCCGGCTCTACATAAAGGGCGCAGAGGTTCGGCGTCAGGTCGGTCCGCTCGTGGCCGTCATTTTCGATCACGCCCACGCCCCCGACCAGCGCGCCGTCCGCCAGGGCGGCGTACCACCTGGGGACGGCGGCTCCGGCGGCCCGGCTCCGGGCCATGCTCTGCCGGTATTCCTCCGCAGGCAGGCCCCATTTCTCATGGAACCACGCCGCCGCCCGCTCCGCCCGCGCATCCAGGCGGACCAGCTCCGCCCCGGCGGCGGTCACCGCTCCTCCGCCCGCGCAGGGCCGCCCTGCATGGCGTGCTCCTTGATCTTCTGGAAGGTCTCGTCGCTCAGGTCGTGCTCCACCTTGCAGGCGTCGGCGGCGGCCACTTCCGGGTCCACCCCCAGGCGGATGAAAAACTCGGTGAGGAGCTTGTGGCGCTCGTAGATCCGCCGGGCGATCGCTTCCCCGGCGGGCAGCAGGGAGATAAAGCCCTCTTTGTCCATCTCGATATAGCCGCTCTCCCGCAGCTTCTTCATGGCCACGCTGACGCTGGGCTTGGAAAAATGCAGATGGTTGGCGATGTCGATGGAGCGCACCAGGCCGTGGGTCTCATGAAGGCTGAGGATGGCCTCCAGGTAGTTCTCGGCGGATTCGTAAATATTCATGGTCCCTGCCCTCTCTTAATATGGGAGTTTGCACAAGTTTACCACAATTCAGTCCCTTTGGCAAGGCTCCATCCGCCGCCAGGCGGGCGCCTGCCGCCAGATGAAGCAGGCCAGCGCCCCGCACAGCAGGCCCACCAGCACCCCCGCGGCCACATCGGTGGGAAAGTGCACGCCGACATACAGGCGGGAAAAGGCCATCACCGCCGCGCAGGCCAGGCCGGTCCGGCCCATCCACCGCTTCGGGAATGTGAGGGCCCAGGCGGTGGCGGCGGCGAAGGCGGCGCTGGTGTGCCCCGAGGGGAAGGAATTGGGGTCCGGCTCCGCCACCAGAGGGACCAGCCCCTCCACTGTCAGCCAGGGGCGCGGCCGGCTCACCAGATGCTTGAGGGTCAGGTTGGTGAAGATCAGGCTCAGCAGCAGAGCCAGCAGGCCGGCCAGCCCCGCCTTTCGGGTCCTTTTAAAGCACAAAAGGACGGCGCACAGCACGATCCAGACCAGGCCGTGGTCGCCCAGGTGGGTATAGAAGGTGAGCAGCGGCGTCAGAAACCCGCTGCGCACCCATTCCTGAAGCCACAGCAGAAGCCCGCCGTCCAGGGCCAGAAGCCACTCGGGCATGTCAGCGCTCCTTTCCAAAACAGGCGCGGGCGGCGGAGGTCCCGCCGCCCGCGCCGCACCGTTTTCTCAGCCGTTCTCTTCCCCGTCGCCCCACACGCAGTCGATGATGACGCCGTTGGTCAGCTCGAACTTATCGGTTTTGACGATATGGGTCTTGCCGATGCGGACCTCCTGGGGCCCGATCTCGGTGGTGATGGGGTTGACCACGTTGCACTCGATGGTAAAGGTCAGATCCAGCAGGTCGCTGCCCACAGGCACCAGGAGCATATCCCCGCTGGTGCTGACGGAAGCCTGGCTGGCATGGGACTCGGCGGTGACGGCGGTGACCTTTCCGTCCAGATACTCGCCGGAGGCCATGAGCGTGGCGTCCCCCGCGTCCACCAGGGGCTTGATGTTATCATAGACCTCGGGCTGGACGCTCTCCACCAGCACCTGGTAGGTCACATGGGTCTTGGGGGGATTTACCGCCGCGGTGGAGCCGGGGGCGAGGAACTTGACTGCCACCACCACGATGCCGATGAGGATCACCAGGATCACCAGCAGGTCAACGATGTTGATCTTTCCAAACAATCTGCCCTTTTCGTCTATCATCTTTTATAGCCTCCGAGGTTGTAAATTCACCCTATCATTGGTACAATGAAGGAAAGCCGCTCTGCGGTCATTACATGCATTGTACCATATCCAGCCACAGCCCGACAAGTCTTTTCTTCGGAGGTCTCCGATTTATGAAGGTCATCCATCTCATTTCCGGCGGGGACAGCGGCGGGGCCAAGACCCACGTCCATTCCCTGCTGCAAAATCTCTCCCGCACCATCGACGTGACCATGGTCTGCTTTATGGAGGGCCCCTTTGCCCAGGAGGCCCGGGAGCTGGGCATCCGCACCGTGGTCCTCCCCGGCCGCGACCTGCTGCGGGTATACCGCACCCTCCGGCGCCTGGTGGTGGAAGAGGGATACCAGATCATTCACTGTCACGGGGCCCGGGGCAACCTGATGGGGGCCCTGCTCCGCCGCAGCACCGGCCTGCCGGTGGTCACCACCGTCCATTCCGACTACCGGCTGGACTATCTGGGCCGGCCCTTCTCCCGCCTGACCTACGGCACCATCAACACCTTGGTGGTGCGGCGGCTGGACTATCGGATCGGCGTGTCGGACGCCATGACGGACCTGCTCATCTCCCGGGGCTTTGACCCGGACAAGCTCTTCACCATTTATAACGGCCTGGACTTCACCCCCCGCACCCCCGCCATGGACCGGCAGGCATACTGGAAGAGCGTGGGGCTGGAGGCCGACGCAGGCTCCGTGGTGGTGGGCATCGCCGCCCGGCTCAACCCGGTGAAGGACATCGCCACCCTTGTGCGGGGGTTTGCCAGGGCCCATGCGCAGTGCCCGGCGCTCCGCCTGCTCATCGCCGGGGACGGCGAGCAGATGGACATGCTTAAAAACCTCGCCCGGGAGCTGGGGGTGGAGCGGCAGGTCTGCTTTGCCGGCTGGGTGTCCGACACCGACAGTTTCTATAACGCCATCGATATCAATACCCTCACCTCCCTGTCCGAGACCTTCCCCTATTCCCTCACCGAGGGGGCCCGGGCCGCCCTGCCCACGGTAGCCAGCCGCGTGGGCGGCGTGCCTTACCTCATCGAGCACGGGATCCACGGTCTTTTGTTCGAGGCGGGGGACGCGGAGGCCCTGGCCCGGCACCTGGTCACCCTGGCGCAGGACCCAGAGCTGCGCCGCCACATGGGCCGCAGGCTCTATCAGCGGGCCAGGAAGGACTATTCCCTGGAGAGCACCCTGCGCCGTCAGCTGGACATCTATGAGGCCATCCTCCGCCGGCAGGCGCGGAAGAAGGCCCTGAACAGCCGGCGGGACGGGGCGCTGGTGTGCGGGGCCTACGGCCGGGGCAACGCCGGGGACGACGCCATCCTGGAGGCCATCGTCACCGAACTGCGGCAGGTGGACCCGGACCTGCCCGTGTGGGTCCTCTCCCGCAATCCGAAGGATACCCGGCTGACCTACCGGGTGAACTCCATCTACACCTTCGCCTTTCCCCGGTTCCTGGCCCGCATGAGAAAGACCCGGCTCTACATCAACGGCGGCGGCTCTCTTATGCAGGACGTGACCAGCCACCGCTCCCTGTGGTTCTACCTCTTCACCATCTCGGCGGCCAAGCGTCTGGGCAACCGGGTGATGATGTACGGCTGCGGCATCGGCCCCATCCACTCCCAGGCCAACCGCCGCCGGGCGGCGAAGGTGCTCCAGCGGAGCGTGGACGCCATCACCCTGCGGGACACCCACTCCGCCGACGAGCTCAAGGACATGGGCGTGTCCGCCCCGGAGATCATTCTCTCCGCCGACCCCACCGTCATCCTCCCCCCCGCCCCGGAGACCGTGGTGGACGGCATTCTGGAGAGCCAGGGCATCGACCCCAGGGGGAAGTATATCGGCTTCTCCCTGCGGCCCTGGCCCGGCTTTGAGGGAAAAGCCGCCCTGTTCGGCGCGGCTGCGGACTATGCATATGAAAAGTACGGGCTCATCCCCATGTTCCTGCCCATTGAAAAGCGCCTGGACGTGGCCGCCGCCCGGCTGGCCGCAGCCCATATGAAGGCCCCCCACTATATTCTGGAGGACACGGGCAGCTCCAGCCATACCATCGGCCTGTTCGCCCGGATGCAGGCGGTGGTGTCCATGCGCCTGCACGCCCTGGTGTTTTCCGCCAGCCAGGGCGTGCCTCTGGTGGGCGTGGTGTACGACCAGAAGATCAGCTCCTTCCTGTCCTACATCGGCCAGGACCTGTACACCGATCTGGAGGACGTGACGGAAGAAACGCTCTGCCGCTATATCGACGCCGCCTGCGGGCGCATCGGGGACCAGGAATTCCTCTCGGGCGGCGTGGAGCGGCTGCGCCAGGTGGAGGAGCGCAACAGCGAGACCGCCCGCCGGCTTCTGGAGAGGTGAGCGGCATGGTACAGATCCTCTGTCTGGCAGACCAGCCCTGGCACAGCGCCGACGCCCGGACCCAGCAGCTCATGGTGCGCCTGAAAAACGCCCAGGTGCTCTATTTCGAGCCTCCGGCCCGGACCTGGAAGCAGCCGGGGCGGGAAATGCGCCCGGGGCTGACGGTGTACACCCTTCCCCCCTCCCTGGAGGTGGAGGAGGACCGCCGCCTCCTCTTCCGCCGCCGGTACCGCCGGATGGCCTCCTTCATCCTCAAGCAGATGGCCCGCCACCGCTTCCGGGAGCCCCTGCTGTGGTGCACCGCCCCGGAACAGGTCCACCTGCTGGACGACCTTCCCCACCGGGGCGTGGTATACGACTGCGGCCGGGACTGGCCCGACCCGCCCCCGGAGTGGGAGAGCGACCTGGCCCTGGCCGCCGACGTGGTGTTCGCCGCCTCTCCGGGGCTCATCCACCACCTCTCCCCCTGCAACGACAATATCGCCCTGCTGCCCAACGGGGTCAACTACCCCATGTTTTCCCGGACGGATACCGAATGCCCCCCGGAGCTGGCCGGCCTCAGGGGGCCGGTGCTGGGCTTTCACGGCATCATCTGGGAGGACCTGGAGCTGGAGCCGGTGCTGTACGCCGCCCAGGCCATGCCGGAGTGTACCTTCGTCCTGCTGGGCCAGGCGGAGGACAGCAGGCAGCTGCGGCGGCTGGACAAGCTGCCCAATGTGCGCCTGCCCGGACGGCGGCCTCTGATGGAGATCCCCGACTACCTGGCCCGGTTCGACGTGTGCTTTGACCTGCCCCGGCGCTCAGAGCGGTTCGGAGACGTGATCCCCAGCAGGATATACGAGTACCTCTCCTCCGGCAAGCCTATCGTGGCCCTGTACTACCCGGAGCAGGTGGAGCCCTTCCCCGATGTGATCTACGGCGCCCACACCCCGGAGGAATTCGCCCGTCTGTGCCGCCGGGCCCTGGCTGAGACCGGGGATTGGGCCCGCCAGCGCCGGCGGGAGCACGGCGCCGCCGCCGCCTGGCCCCTGCGGGCCGAGCAGGTCATGCGCATCTTGGGCGCCATCGGCCTTTATTGATCGCCGTCCCGCATCCCGTGCATAATGCCGCCCCCCGCCCCCGTAAAATGGGGCGGGGGGTGATTTGATGTGGGAGGCGCTCTCTGCCGACCCGGTGACGGGGCTGACCTGCGCCCTGGTGCTGGCGGTGGCCGCGGTGAACGGCTGGACCGACGCGCCCAACGCCATCGCCGGCGCGGTGGCCACCGGGGCGCTGCCCTTCCGCCGGGCGGCCGTGCTGGCCGCACTGTGCGACCTGGCCGGTCTGTTCCTGGCTCTGGCCATCTCCCCCGCGGTGACGAAAGTGCTGTTCTCCATCGCCTCCTTCGGCGGGGAGCCCCGGGCGGCCCGGGCGGCCCTGTGCGCGGGGCTGTGCGCCGTGGCGGTATGGGCCACGGCGGCCTGGCGGTTCGGCATCCCCACCAGTGAGAGCCACGGCCTGGCCGCCGCGGTGGCCGGAGCGGCCATGGCCCTTCCCGGCGGCTGTGTGCGCCCGGGCCCCTGGCTAAGTATCCTGCTGGGACTTGGGCTGTCGGTGGGGCTGGGCTGGCTGGGCGGCAGGCTGGGGCGCGCCGCCCTGGAGGCCCTGCGCCCCTCCGCCGCCCTCTGCCGCCGGGGACAGGTGTTGGCCGCGGCGGCCATGGCCCTGCTCCACGGCGCCCAGGACGGGCAGAAGTTCCTGGGCATCCTGCTGCTGGGCCTCTCCCTCTCCCCCGCCGGCGGCGCGTTTCCCCGGGGCGCGCTGGCCCTGGCCTGCGCCCTGGCCATGGCGGCGGGTACCGCCCTGGGCGGGCGGCGCATCATTGACACCGTGGGCCGGGACATGGTCCGATTGGACGCCGCCGGCGGCCTGGCCGCCGATCTGGGCGGCGGGGCCTGCCTGCTGCTGTGTACGCTGCTGGGCCTGCCTGTCAGCACCACCCACGCCAAGACCGCCGCCCTTCTGGGCGCCGGCCGCCAGGCCGACGGGCGGGTGGCCGGCGGCATCGCCCTGACCTGGCTGTGTACCTTTCCCGGCTGCGGCCTGCTGGGTTTTTTTCTGACAAAGCTCTTCCTCTTTTTCCCGTGATGTGCTATACTGCCTTGCGGAAAATTACCACGGGAGGCGAGCGACATGTTGTACCATACCGCCATTTTCGACCTGGACGGCACGCTTCTGGACACCCTGCAGGACCTGGCCGACAGCACCAACTACGCCCTTTCTCTCCACCATCTGCCCCCCCGCACGGTGGAGGAGGTCCGGCAGTTCGTGGGCAACGGGGTGGGCCTGCTCATCCACCGGGCCGTGCCGGAGGGGACGGCAGAGGAACTGGAGGGTCAGGTCCTGCGGGATTTCCGGGCCCACTACCTGCTGAATATGGAAAACCGCACGGCCCCCTATCCCGGCGTGCTGGACCTGCTGGACGCCCTGCGGGCGGCAAGCGTGCGCACGGCGGTGGTGTCCAACAAATTCGACGGGGCGGTCAAGGGCCTTTGCCAGAACTACTTCGGCCAGCGGGTGGAGGCGGCCATCGGCGAATCCCAGGGCGTGGCCCGCAAGCCCGCCCCGGACACCGTGTTCCGGGCCCTGACGGAACTGGGACAGGCCCCGGAGGGCGCGGTATATGTCGGCGACTCCGATGTGGACATCCTGACGGCGAAAAACGCCGGCCTGCCCTGTATCGCGGTAAGCTGGGGCTTCCGCAGCCGCGCCTTCCTGGAAGCCAACGGGGCCCGCGTCATCGCGGATACCATGCAGGAGCTGGAGCAGCTGCTCCTGGGGCGGAAAAGCTGAGGCGCCTTCAGGTGTAGGCCATTTCCCCGCAAACAAAAAGGGCGCGGCCGGCCGGCCGCGCCCTTTTTTCTGCCCCCGCAAAAATCGAACAAACGTTTGACTTCCATCCGCCGGGGCGGTATAATGGAGGAAAGGGGGTGAGGGCGTGGATCGCACCATTCTCCACTGTGATCTGAACAGCTTTTACGCCTCGGTGGAGCTGCTGGACCACCCGGAGCTGCGGGACAGGCCGGTGGCGGTGTGCGGCGACCCGGAGAGCCGCCACGGCATCATTCTGGCCAAGAACGAGCCGGCCAAGGCCTTCCAGGTCAAGACTGCCGAGACCATCTGGCAGGCCCGGCGCAAGTGCCCGGACCTGGTGCTCCTGCCCGCCCACCACGGCAAGTACCGGGCATACTCCCAAAAGGTCAACGCCATTTACGAGCGGTACACCGACCTGGTGGAGCCCTTCTCCATCGACGAGAGCTGGCTGGACGTGACGGGCACGCTCCACCTCTTCGGCGGCGACGGAAAAGCCCTGGCCGACGAGATCCGCCGGGCGGTGCGGGAGGAGCTGGGGCTCACGGTGTCGGTGGGGGTGTCCTTCAACAAGGTGTTCGCCAAGATGGGCAGCGACTACAAAAAGCCGGACGCCACCACCGTCATCACCCGGGAAAGCTTTCAGGACCTGCTGTGGCCCCTGCCGGTGACCGACCTGCTCTTTGTGGGAAAGGCGGCGGCCCGGGTGCTGGCGGAGTACGGGATCCGCACCGTGGGGGACCTGGCCCGGTTCGACCGGGAGGCCCTGGGGAACATTCTGGGCAAGGGTGGCTACACCCTCCATGACTACGCCGCCGGGGAGGAGCATGCCCCGGTGGTGCCCGCCCGGGACCTGCCGGGGCCCAAGTCGGTGGGCAGCGGTCTCACCTATCCCCGGAACCTCCGGGGCTGGGCGGAGCTGCGCTCCGCCCTCACCGAGCTGGCCGACGAGGTGGCCGCCCGGCTGCGCAGGCACGCCCTGAAGTGCACCGCCGTGCAGGTCACCATCCGGGACCCAGACTTTAAGGACATCTGCCGGCAGAAAAAGCTGGCCGCCCCCACCTATGTCTCAAGAGACTTAGCGGAGGCGGCCATGGAGCTGGTGAAGGCGTCCTGGCGGGAAAAAGCCCCGGTGCGGGCCCTGACCGTCACCGCCCAGAACCTGGTGGAGGAGGGGGACGCGGGGGAGCAGCTGGACCTGTTCGCCGCCAACGCCGCCCCCCGGCGGGACAAGCTGGAGAAGCTGGAAAAGGCCATGGACGGCATCCGGGGCAGGTTCGGCCGGGAGGCCATCTCCCCCGCCTCCCACATCCACCGGGAGGACCGCCGGCCCATCCCGCCAGGGCAGCCGGAGGAGGTCAGGCCGACGGGGCGTAAGCCGGGTCCGTCATCGTAAGGTTCTCCCCGTCGTAGGACAGGGCACAGGTGAGGGTGCCCACGTAGTTCCGGGGGCCCGCCGCCGTATCGCACACGCCCAGTTCCACGGTGAAGGGGTCTGGAAAATCGCAGAGGTCCCCGCAGGATAGACCCTCCAGGCCCAGGCCGGCCAGCATGGCGTTGGCCTGGGCCCTTTCCGTGTCCCCCAGGGAGAAGGAGGCAGACAGCTCATATCTGCCCTCCCCCGACGGCTCCAGCACGTGGAGGGCCGTCAGGCTCACTCCCGTGCCGTGGCCGGCGGAGCGGGTGACGGTCAGCTCCTCCGCACCGTCCCCGTCCAGGTCGGCCCAGTCGGGCCGGGCCCAGACCTGCTGGCCGTACAGGGTCCATTCCCCTGCCCCGGTGTCGAACCAGGAGAGCACCCCGTCCACCTCCGCCGCCATGTCCCGGCGGCCGGCGACCGCCTCATTGCATACAAAGACAGCCACGCCGGAGCTGTCCTCATTCACCCCGTCAGGCCACAGGCGCACCACCGGGTCGATGTCCCAGCTCTCCGAATATCGGAAGGCCGGATACGCCGGCAGGTCCGCCGGGGTCAGGGCGGACAGGTCGTCCAGCTCCACCCGGGCGGTCCAGCTCCAGTAGGCCACGCTCTGACGGGGGCACCAGAGGGTCACGGTCTCCCCCGTGTCCCGGGCCCGCCGGTCCATGGCCAGCCAGTCCCCCTCCTCCCGGACGGAGAGGGTGTCCCACACCGTGTCCCGGTCGGGGGGGTGGGGCAGGAAACTGCCCTCCTCCCACCAGGTCAGGCCCCCGTCCTCGGTGAAGTACACATAGGCCGCCTCCCGCCCGGACTCCGCGGCGATGGCCGCCTCCCCCGCCTGCCACAGCAGGGCGACCTCCCCGCCCCCCGTCAGGCTGGCCGGCAGGGTGTTCAGAATGCCGCCCCCCACCGGCACGGCCTGGAACACGGAGCGGAAGGCGGCCTCGCCGCCGTCGTCCCAGCGGTAGAACACCTCCAGGCCCAGGAGACAGACCCGGTCGGTCCACCAGTTCCATTCTTCCAAATTCAGGGCAAAGCCGGAGGCGGAGCGCGCCCGGGCCGGCTCACGCTCCCGGCTCTCCTCCCCGCCGCTGCTCATGACAAGCCGCTGGTCCATCACCGTCCCGTCCCAGTCCATCAGATAGATGCTGATGGCGCTGTAAATGTGGGGCACGGTGGGGTCGTTGATGGTGATGACGCCGCCCATGGGGATGCTGTCGAAGTTGCTGTTGGCCTCGATGGCGGAGACCAGGACGGGGAAGGAGCCGTCGCCGTACACATCCAGCCGGTTGCCATTGGCGTAAATCAAGGGTTCCAGCCAGTACTGGCCCTCCCGCACCGACGGCGCCGCCAGCCGGAAGGCGTAGGTGGCGGAGCGGCCCTCGAAGCCCTCCCGCCAGGTGTACGTGATCAGCACCCCTCGCTCCTCCAGGCGGCCGTCCCCCTGGGAATCATCCCGGGGCTCCAGATCGCCGTTGAAGGACAGGGGCCTGGTCTCCCCCACCACCCACTCCCCGTCCTTCAGCAGGTAGTCGGTATAGCTCCCGTCGTCGGGATAGGGAATGCCATCCGGAAATGACAGGCTGAAGCCGTGGTGCCAGGCGTTGTCGTCGGTAAACAGGGGGGCGTCCGCCAGCAGCGCCGCCGGGTCGGGCCCCTCCTCCCCGTCCCAGCCGGCGGCGGAGAGCTCCCCCGTCTGAGCTTCCAGGGACAGGGCCACCGCCGGGGGCCGGCCGGGCAGGCCCGCCCCGCCGGTGGCGTCGGCGGCCAGCCACAGTCCGGCCACAGCCGCCGCCGCGGCCAGGACGGCGGCGGCCAGGACGGCGGGCTTCTTGTAGGCCAGGGCCCCCTTCACCCGGCGGGACACGTCGTGCTCCCCGAAGGCGGCGGGCAGCGGGCCGGCCTGGGGCGCGGCCAGGGCCAGCAGGGCCCGGGCGTAGCCCGTCCGCTCCCCCTCCGGCAGGGCCCGGAGCACCCCCTGGTCGCAGGCCTCCTCCAAATCCCGGCAAAAGAGCCGCCAGGCCAGCCACAGCACCGGGTTGAACCAGTGGACGGAAACCGCCAGGAAGAACAGGGGCTTCCACAGGAAGTCCCCCCGGCGCAGGTGGAGCCGCTCATGGGCCAGCACGTAGCCCCGCTCCGGCTCCCCCAGGCCCCGGGGCAGGTAGATTTTCGGCGGGAAAAAGCCCAGCACGAAGGGCGGGCCGGACAGCTCGCTCTCCCACACCCCCGGCTCGGCCTCCTCCGCCCCGGCCATGCGGCGCTTAAGGTGGCGGTAGGTGATGGCCCACCAGCCCCACAGGGCGGCAACTCCCGCCAGCCACAGCACGGACAGGGGGATCAGGGGCGAGAGGGCAGTCTCCGGCCCGGAGATGGGCTCCATGGGCGTGAGGGTCACCGTCGCGTCCTCCG
>CALXEB010000013.1 GCA_944387215.1 uncultured Flavonifractor sp.
GGCGTAGCTCAGCCGGTAGAGCACTTGCTTCACACGCAAGGGGTCACAGATTCGAGTTCTGTCGTCTCCACCAAAAAGACCACACCGTTCGGTGTGGTCTTTTTACATATAAAAACCGCCCCCCTCCACGGGAAGCCGTTACGCGCGGCCGCGCTCTCGAATAGCTCCCCCTGGACGGGGGAGCTGCCGCGCTGTGCGCGGCTGAGGGGGCGGCCCCCTTGCAACAGATCGAAAAACGTGTTATTTTAAAGCTGGCGCTGCGCAAACGGCAGGCGGTTGGCCCCACGCTCCTCACGCGGAAACGCGGAAAGGAGGTGAGGCCATGCGGATTACGTTACATATCGGGCCGTTCACGGTTACGATAATCGTAAAAAGCAGAAACCGCCACCCTGGCCGGTGACGGTTTCTAAGGCATTGCTTTACGAACCAAACCACTAGGGGCTAACCGCTTGCCGCAGCGCCCTTTTACGCTTTTATTATATCCCCCGCCCCGTCCTCTGTCAAGTCTGAACCGCTTCCCCCGCCCTCCATAGCTCCCCCTGGACGGGGGAACTGCCGCGCCGTGCGCGGCTGAGGGGGCGGCCCTGTCCGGCCGCGCCCGCCGCCCGGGCGGGCCCCGCCACCTTAATATAATTAATAGATAAAAATCAAATAAATTATCATGCCCCGATGTACGTTTCCATACACCTCCTGCAATATTACGCTTTCATTACAAAGCGCCGCAACCGCTTGACGGGTGAGGGTCCGTCGTGTATCATATGCGTGTAAGTTCACCAAGGGGAGGTCCCCTCCCCTTAGTGGGCAAAAATTAAGAAGGAGGAATTTCCGATGAGAAACCTCAAGCGGGCTCTCAGTCTGGTGATGGCCATGGCCCTGATCGTGGGCATGATGGTTGTCAGCGCCAGCGCTGCGAGCAAGGATTTCACCGATGCGGATGAGATCCGTCACCCCGAGGCTGTCAATACCATGGTGGCACTGAACGTCATCAGCGGTAAGGAAGACGGCAGCTACTTTGATCCTACCGGCACCCTGACCCGCGCCGAGATGGCCAAGATCATCTCTTACGTGATGAACGGCGGCGTGGAGCCCAACATCGGCACCAAGGTGGTTCCCACCTACAGTGATATCGACAATCACTGGGCCGAGGCGTACATCGAGTACTGCACCAGCATGGGCATCATCAATGGCGACGGCGCCGGCAAGTTCAACCCCGGCGGCACCCTGACTGCCTCTCAGGCGGCCAAGATGTTCCTGACCGCCATGGGTTACAACGCCGAGGTGTTCGGCCTGGTGGGCAACGACTGGGAGACCAACACCAACCGCTACGCCAACGAGGCCGGCCTGTATGAGAACCTGGCCAACGTGGCCGTGTCCGACCCCATTTCCCGTGACGACGCCTGCCAGATGGCCTACAACGCCATCCAGGCTGCCCTGATGGTCCGCGGCTGGAGCCAGAACCAGACCACCGGCCAGGTCACTGAGACCTACACCCTGGCTATGGGCGAGAACGGCGAGCCCTCCCGCACTCTGCTGAGCGAGCGCTTCGGCGGCAAGATCTTCGTGGGCTCCTTCGAGGGCAACAGCGACGTGCTGGGCATCCGGGACGGCGAGGTCCAGGTCAAGGGCTTCCTGACCACTGAGGACTCTTCCGATCCTACCAAGGCCAAGACCGCTACCTTCCCCGCCGACATCGACATCTCCTTTATCGGCGAGGACGTGAAGGTCATCTTCAAGGACGGCACCAGCGGCACCACCGACCGTCCTGACCGCAACGACACCATCTACGGCGTGTTCGTCACCGGCGCCACCCAGGTGCTGAACGTCACCGCCAACGACATCACTTCCGCCGCTGACTTCACCAAGACCGGCAAGATCAAGGTGGAGGGCGTGGAGTACGACGTGGCTACCCCCACTGCCGGCGATACGCTGGTGGTGAAGGACTTCGGCGCTCAGGCTGATGTGGACGCTTCCGGCAGCGGCGATGCTGCGCTGATCGCTTCCGCCAAGGCCGCGTTCTCCGCTCTGTCTGCTCAGACCGGCGACACCGTGAAGTTCATCTTCAACGATGACGGCAAGGTGACCAAGGCCTATGTCCAGACCTACAAGCTGGGCACCGTGACCGCCGTCAACAGCGAGAAGGTCACCATCAGCGGCCTGGGCTCCATCGTTCTGGCCGACAACGACGTGTACGAGGGCATTGCCAAGAACGACGTGGTCGTTTACAGCAAGCTGTACAACTCCACCCTGGCTGACGCCTATGTGGTGGTCACCAAGGCCGAGAAGGTCTCCGGCACTGTGAACGGTTACAAGGGCACCGAGAACGTGACCCTGGACGGCACCGTGTACAAGATCTACAACAAGAGCGCTTCCCTGCCCACCTCCGTGGCCGGCGAGACCGGCGAGGCCTCCTTCGCCAGCGGCGACATCGGCGAGAGCTTCGACCTGTATCTGGTGAACGGCTATGTCGGCGGCGTGGTCCAGACTTCTGAGACCGCCACCAACTACAGCCTGGTCATCGACAAGAACAGCGGCACTCCCGGCTCCGCTCTGAGCCCCCTGAAGATCGTTGTTCTGGGTGCTGACGGCGCCAAGACCACTCTGACTGTCTCTGACAAGGGCGATTCTCCCGCTCTGGGCGACATCGTGACCTACACTGGTTCTGCTGACGACGCCAAGGTGTCCGTTGAGGCCGCCAAGAGCACCTCCGGCAGCAACAGCGCCACTACCGGCTATGACAAGACCGCCAAGACCTTCAACGGCACTGTCACCGCCGCCAACGCGGTCCTGTTCCGCGCTACCGACGCCGCCTTCTCCGCTGCCAACAACACCAGCGAGTACAAGGCTTACAGCATCCGCAGCCTGAAGGACTTCGCCGTTACCGCTAACGCCTACACCTACCTGACCAACGACGACGGTATGGTGGTGGCCGTGTTCGTGGGCAACGAGGCCGCTATCAGCACCAGCACCTCCGACGCCGTGATCGGCATCGTGAGCGCCAGCAACGGCATCGTGGAGTTCGACGACGTGGAGTACAACCAGTATGTGGTGACCTCCAACGGCGACAGCTACACCGTCAACATCGAGGACGGCGCTTCCAACGACACCCTGGCCAAGGGCAACGTCGTGGCCTTCGCTCCCTCCTCCGATAACCTGTACAGCGACAACACCGGCTTCGTGGTCCTGTCCGCGGCGGCTGCTTACACCGACCAGGCCAAGACCATCGACGGCACCAGCTACACCGCCAGCACCGTCTATGTGAAGAGCTATGACGAGTCTGAGGGTCTGCTGACCTACTACACCGGCAAGGGCACTGCTGACGGCGACGGCGCCTACACCAGCCCCACCGGCATTACCACCAAGGCTGTTGCTGACGACGTGACGATCGTCTACGTGAATGTGGACGGCGACACCGCCGGCGACGAGATCGGCGTCAGCGCCTTCGACGCGATGACCGGTTACGCCAACGTCATCATCCTGGTGGATACCGACGGCGTCATCTCTCACATGGTGGTCGAGACCTCCAACGAGGGCGACGTGTTCGCGCAGAACACCTGATCTGCACGAGTCGGCCAAAACAAGCCAAACGATCCAATCAAAAGCAGACCCGCGGGACTTTCCCGCGGGTCTGCTTTTCCCTTACTTTTATCTCACCGCCGCATAGTAATAAATCTCCCCGCTTTGGTTGGTGCGCGCATAATCATTTGGAGCGTCGACCCGAAAACCGTCTGTCATGATGGTCACCACGCCTTGGCTGTTGTGCGTCACGGGCCGATTTTCAAAGGCCAGTCCGCCGTAGCAGTAGCCCGACCCCACGTCGCTGCCTGCTTTGCCGTCCTGCGTGCAGGTATACAGCGCCCTGGGCGTGAAGCCCAAATTGACGGTCTGGCTGGCCGTGCCGCTGCCTGTGTAGCTGCCGAACGCCAGCAGCTCCCCGATGGCCGCGTCGATCTTCTGAAAGTCGGCGTTGAAGTCTGTGCGCAGAAAGTCGTCGCCGGGCTCCCACTGGTGGAGCCCGTAGTGTTCCGTATAAGATGCCATTGTCGCATTCCTCCCTTTACCCCTGCGCGGCAGGGCCTTTCAGGTGTACGCCCGCCGCGCCGGGGCATTCGCTATGCCCGGGGCGGTCGAATTTCCTTTTGAAAGGGACTTTTGACGGCCTTTTTTGCTTGCCCGGGCATGGAAAAGGCCCCCGCTTTTTTGCCGTGCAACAAAAACGGAGGTGCCGGGAATGTATAAAGGGGGTTTTAATATGGCAAGCTATACACAGCACTACCAGCTCCACCAGTGGGAACCCAGCGACGACTTTCTGCGCGCCGACTTCAACACGGACCTTGAAAAAATAGATGACGCGCTGGGGGAAAAAAGCGGGATCGTGACAGGCTCATATGCCGGCAACAGTGCAGAAAGCCAGTCCATCAATTTGGGCTTTCAGCCCAAGGCTGTGCTGGTGATGGAGAACTCCGGCCTGGCAGCTTCCACCAGCGGCTCCACACCTCAGGTGTATGGCGGTCTGGCCTTGTGGAACAAACCAGTGCAGAACACGGCAGACAAAATATCTCTAAAGCTGACCACCACGGGCTTCACCGTATACAACTACTCTGATTACGACTATATCCGCATCAACCGGAGCGGCAAAACCTATTACTACCTGGCGATCCGCTGAGCGGCAGGATATGCAAGAACAAGCCCCCGGACATAGTCCGGGGGCTTGCTGCTTGTTTACCCGTGTCTGTTCAGAACAGATCAGGCAATGTCAGCCTCGTTGGAGGTCTCGATGATGATGTGAGTGATCACCTCATCGGAGTCCACAATGATCAGGGCGTTGTACAGGTCGGTGATGTCATCATAGGTGTTGATGCCAATCTCGTCGCCGGCCACATCGTCCTTGCAGTTGACGTACAGGACGGTCACCTCGTCAGAAACCGCCTTGGTGGTGGTTTTGGCGAAGGTGGCGTCGGGAGCGGTGCCGGAACGTTCGGTCAGGTAGGTCAGCAGGCCGTCAGCCTCATCATAGTTCTTGATGGCAACCGCGGTACCGCCGTGAGCCTTGAAGTCGGTGGAAGCGTAGGTCTCGTCGGCAGTGGGCTCATACTTGTAGATGGTGCCAACAGTCAGAGTGCCGCCGGTCTTCACGTTGACCTTCTTCTCGCCGTCGGTGGTCCACAGGGTGTAGTTGGTGTACGGAGTGTCGTCAACCTTGACGGTGCCGTTGTCGGCGGTCACCATGCCGTAGATGGCGGTGGAGGTGGCGCCGGAGGGCGTGTCACCCAGATCAATGGAGGCGGCAATAACCTTGCCGTCCTTTTCGATGATCGTGCAGGCCTTGCCGGCGGTATCGATATCGCCCAGGCTGCGGATGTTGTAGGCCTTGTACTCGGTGCCGACGTTCACGAACAGAACGGCGTCAGCGGCGGTCACAGTGCCCTCAACGGTCTTGGAGGTCTTGTCGTAGAACTTGGCGGTGCTGGTGGAAATGTCGTCCCTGGGTTCCTCAACCTTCACCAGGGCGTTGTCAGCGGAACCGGTGTAGGTCACGATGTCGCCCACGTTGGGAGTAGCGGTGGAGTCCTTGTCAACGGTGATGATGCTCTTGGTGCCGTCGGCAGCCAGAACCTGCAGCTTCAGGGGGCTGAAGGT
Organism: uncultured Flavonifractor sp.; assembly: GCA_944387215.1. Lineage (GTDB taxonomy): Bacteria > Bacillota > Clostridia > Oscillospirales > Oscillospiraceae > Flavonifractor. The sequence continues at coordinate 5,638 of CALXEB010000013.1, forward strand.
GTCGCCCTTGGTGCCGTCCGTGTCCAGAACCAGGGAGTAGTTGCTGGCGGACTCGGAAGTCTGAGCGGCGGCGGCCACATAGCCGTTCACCAGGTACAGAGTGAAGGTCTCGCCGATGTCATCGGAGTCGACAACATCAGTCAGGCCGGAGACGTCGGAACCCAGAGAGATATCCAGGTCGGTCTTGCCGTACACCTTGTAGACGGTGCCGTCCAGGGTGATGGTCTCATTCTTGCTAGCGGCGTTCTTGAAGCCGTTGATGGTGCCGGAGACGGTCTCAGCCTTCTCCACGATGGTGTAAGCGCCGTCAGCGGTAGCGGAGGTGTTGTACAGAGTGGTGGCAACGACTACGTCGTCCTTGGCGATGCCCTCGTACAGCTCGTTGTCAGCGATGGTGATGGAGCCCAGGCCGCTGATGCTGACCTTCTCGCTGTTCACGGCGGTCACGTGGGTCAGGACGGACTTAACAACATAGGCCTTGGCAATCTCGCCGTCTTCGTTCATGATGAACTTCACGGTGTCGCCCTTCTGAGCGGACAGGCTCTCGATAGCGGCCTTGGTGCCGGCCTTGTCAGCGGTGCCGGCGGTCTTGGTGGAAGCGCCGTAGTTCTCCACAACAACAACAGTGGTAGTCTCGGCAGCGGCAGCCACATCATACTTCACGCCGTCAATCTGAACCTTACCGGCATTCTCGCCAGTGCTGCCCAGGTCACCCTTGATGCCGTCCACAGTGCTGTTCAGCACGTCGGTGGTGCCGGCATTATACACGCCGTAGATGGTGTCCTTCTCGTCGGGCCGGCCGTCGCGGCCGCCGGTGCCTTCCTTGTAGATGACCTTGAACTCCTCACCGATGCCGGCGATGTCCAGGTCATAGGGGAAAGTAGCGGTCTTGTCCTTCCAGCCGTCAGCGGCGGTGTCATCGGTGGTCAGGGCGTCGGTGATCTGGACGTTGCCGTCCTTGATGGACAGAGTATCGCTGTTGCCGTCAAAGCTGCCCACGAAGATCTTGCCGTCGAAGCGCTCACTGAACAGGGAGCGGGTAGCCTCGCCCTCATCGTTGACAGCCAGCTCGTAGCGCTCGGTGATGTTGCCGGTGGTCATGTCCTGGCTCCAGCCGCGGACCATCAGGGGGGACTGGATGGCGTTGTAAGCCATCTGGCAGGCGTCGTCACGGGAAATGGGGGCGGACACGCTCACATTGCCCAGGTTCTCATACAGGCCGGCCTCGTTGGCGTAGCGGTTGGTGTTGGTCTCCCAGTCGTTGCCCACCAGGCCGAACACCTCGGCGTTGTAACCCATGGCGGTCAGGAACATCTTGGCCGCCTGAGAGGCAGTCAGGGTGCCGCCGGGGTTGAACTTGCCGGCGCCGTCGCCATTGATGATGCCCATGCTGGTGCAGTACTCGATGTACGCCTCGGCCCAGTGATTGTCGATATCACTGTAGGTGGGAACCACCTTGGTGCCGATGTTGGGCTCCACGCCGCCGTTCATCACGTAAGAGATGATCTTGGCCATCTCGGCGCGGGTCAGGGTGCCGGTAGGATCAAAGTAGCTGCCGTCTTCCTTACCGCTGATGACGTTCAGTGCCACCATGGTATTGACAGCCTCGGGGTGACGGATCTCATCCGCATCGGTGAAATCCTTGCTCGCAGCGCTGGCGCTGACAACCATCATGCCCACGATCAGGGCCATGGCCATCACCAGACTGAGAGCCCGCTTGAGGTTTCTCATCGGAAATTCCTCCTTCTTAATTTTTGCCCACTAAGGGGAGGAGACCTCCTGTCAGCATCCCCTCAGGAATCGGACTTGACGGGCAGGCCGGGGAGAGAGACAATGAAAGAACTTTCCGAAAAAAGAGAAAGGAAGGATCGTATGAAGACTGTTTTGACCGACCAGGAGCCAGTCCTGGAGCTGATGCCGGTCCGCGGCGCAGGAGAGATCACGCTGGGAGAGTGGCTTGAGGACTGGCTGGAGTACGTCATCCGGCCCAACCGGGAGGATACCACCTACTACGGCTACCAGAGCATCGTGCGCAACCACGCCATCCCCGCCATGGGGCGGGTGCCCCTGGCCCAGCTGGACCCGATGCGTATCCAGGCCTATTACAGCTGGCTGCGCATGGAAAAGGGGCTGTCTGCCAACACCGTACATAAACACCATATCCTGCTCCATACCGCCCTTAAGACCGCGTTTCGCCAGGGGCTTCTGGAGGAAAACCCCGTAGACCGGGTGGAAGCGCCCCGGCAGGCCCCGCCCCGGCAGAGTTACTACGATTCGGCCCAGCTCCGGGCTCTCCTCCGGGCCGCCAGGGGACACCGGCTGGAGCTGGTGATCCGTCTGGCCGCCAGCCTGGGCCTGCGGCGCAGCGAGATCTGCGGCCTGCGATGGGAAAACGTGGACCTGGAGGGGGAGATCATCTACGTCCGGGACGTGCTCACCACCGCCGGCGGCTCCGTGGTGGCCAAACAGCCCAAGACGCCCCACTCTATCCGCAAGCTGGGCGTGGCGGGGCTGAAGGATCTGCAGGCCCTGCTGCGGAAGGAGCGGATGCGCCAGATGGAGTGCGCCATGAGCCGGGAGGACTGGGTGGACAGCGGCTACGTGATCGTACGGGGGAATGGGGCACACACTTCTCCCAATCAGGTCTCCTACGATTTTCACCGCTTCCTGGAGAAGAAGGGCCTGCCGCTTGTGACGCTTCACGGCCTGCGCCACACCTTCGCCAGCCTGGCCAACAGCGCCCACGTCCCCCTGCTGGATATCGGAAAGGCCCTGGGGCACAAGGACTGCGCCATTACCGGCAAGGTATACACCCACATTTTCGACCAGACCCACCAGGAGGTCATCAGCTCCGTCGCCGCCTGCATCTCCGGGCGGAAGGGCCGCCGCGCGGCCTTGAAAACCTGAGGCGGCGGGCGGATCTGCTCCCTTTTTTGCCTGAGCGCGCAAAAAGGGAGCGGACGCCTTGCGGCATCCGCTCCCAGTTCTCTCACATATTCAGTTGAGGCTGGCCAACAGGTACCCCACCACGCCGGTGATGAGGGCGGCCACCGCTGTGTCCCACCGGCGGGAGGGCCGCTCTTTCAGCGTATTCAGGTCGGCGGCCAGATTGGCCAGCTGGGTAATGATCTGGCTGTACTGGGTGGTCACCGCCGTCATGCCCCGCTCCAGCTCACCCAGCCGGTCGTATATCTTCTCGTGGGCCCGGGACCGCTCCGCCTTCTCCGCCTGGGCCTGCCGCTCCAGCGCCTCCACCCGGACCGACATGAGGCAGCTCCCGCCGGGTCCCTGGCATTCCCGCTCTTCCACGGGCTACTCCCCCTTGCTCCCGGGGGCTGTGCCTGTGCCGGCGGCGGCCTTCTGGCTCTGGGTGCCGAAATAGAAGGCGATGATGACGGTGAACACCGTCAGAAACTGGTTGGTGTCCACCTTCCCGGTGGCGGACAGATAGGCGAACACGGCGGTGAGGGCAATGGTGACGATGCTCTTCACGTCAATCAGCCTGGTCAGCCTCTGGATCACCGGCGGTCACCTCCCTGTCCAGCAGGCCCAGCCGGTCCAGCAGCACGATGGTCTGCAGATTGGGCTCGTACACGTTCACCAGGCCCTGGGCCGACTGCTGGATCACCCCCAGGTCCACGCACTTCTCCACGCTGGGGCGGGCCCAGTCCGGCATATCCGCCAGATTGTGATAGATCAGCATATCCTCATCCTCCTCCTTGGGCTCGGCGGGGGGCTCCTCCTCCGCCGGCGCATACAGCGGCATGGACGGCGGGTAGTTTCCCGCCCGCACCATGGCGCTGGTATAGGCTCCGTGGGCGCTCCACTGGAGATGGGGCCGGTCGGGGAAGGACTTCCAGTCCCCGCCCCATTCAAAGCCCATCTCCTTGGCGATGGCGGCGGCCTGGCTGAAGAAGGCCAGGTCGTCATACTCGTGGCCCTTGACGTTCTTGCAGAAATCGAAGGCCAGGCCGGCGTCCACGCTGTGGAAGCTGGGCACCTTGGCCTTGCTGGTGCCAATGTTGTAGCAATAGAGCTGATATTCCTCGTCCCGTACCGTGCCGGTGACCAGCACCGGCAGGCCGGCGGCCTTGCACAGGGCCATCCACACCCGGCAGTTGGCCGCCACGTCGGGGCGCAGGTCGTCGATGTTACGGCTGTTCAGCATGGGTATACACCTCCCATACGCCAGTATATGTCCCCGGCTCCCACACGTTGCCGTCCACCAGGGACTGGTAAAGCGTGCCGTTGTAGTCCACGATGTCGCCGGCATTATAGGCGTCGTGGGCCCCGGCGGGCTGGGACCAGAGGGGGTAGCCCGCCTCGTCCAGCCCGAAGGGGTCGTAGAGGGCCGGGGTGGCCTCCGGCAGCCAGTCCGCCTGTGAGGTGTGCTCCTGCACCACCTTGTAGAGCTGCGGGTCCCCCACGCTGTTCTCCCCATGGCGGACGATGTCCCCCACGGCGTAGCTCCGCCCCGCCGCCCAGGCCGGGTAGACCGCCGCCACCTCCAGGGCCTGCGCCTCCGTCAGGGTGTTGGCGTACAGCTGCATCGCCCGGCGCAGCTGCTCCGCCGCCTGCATGCGCTTAGTCATCTTCATTCACCCCCAAAAGCGTATTCAGCACATCCGTGTCGCTGGGCTCCGGCTCCGGCGGGGCCGGGGGCGTGCCCGGGGTGACGGCGGTGAGCACCCCGTCGGTGATGGTCAGCTCGCAGTACCCCCGGCAGTCCCACACGGTCTGCTCCAGCTCGGGCGGCACCGCGATCCACCCCTCCAGCCAGCACTCCGTGCGGTGGCTCTGGCTCTGCAGCCCGTGGCCCCCGTCCTCCCGGGCGGCCACTTCGATGATGGTCAGCATCTCTCTCCCTCCTCTGTGATCGGACAGTCTGCGCTGTCTCACTGTGGGAGGGGCGGAAGGGGAGGGGTGCACGGTTTCGTGCAACCAGGCGGGGGAAAAATAAAATGGAAGGATCCCGCCGCTGCTGCGGCGGGATCCTTCCATTTTAGTGTGACGAAAAAGTCTCGCAGAGTTCGCGCCCGCAGGCGCGAAAAAATGGAAATCCGTTTTCCCCGGCGACATGTGCGTCGGGGAAAACACTGCTCAGGCCGCAAGTGTGGGATTTGTCCGCCTCAGGTGGGCAAATCCTGCGCGTGGCGGCCTGCATCCTGCTCGAAAAAGCGGCTTTGGCGCTTTTTCGACACTCTCAAATGAAAGGGCCCCGTCCAGAGGACGGGGCCCTTTCATTTGAGAGGTAAAAGAGAGAGTAGAGAGGAGGTTGGATGTCATATCTTCCTGACATCCTTATGATACCCCGCCCTGTCCTTCCGTTGGTGAACGGACTGTGAACAGAATATAAAGGTATTGTAACAAAAACCTTTATTCTCCCAGATAGGAGAAGTGCATGTAGTCGTGATAGCCGGAGGAATCGTCGCTGGAGGCCGCCCAGGCGTCCCCGCCCCAGGACCAGCCGTGTTCGGCAAATATGCGCACCACGGAGGAGTCCGGGCCGATGGAGTAGGGGTTGGTCTCCGGCTCCCAGCAGGTGCCGGTCAGGATCTGGCCCTCCCGGATCTGATAGTTCTCGTTGGCGTTGATGTCGATGGCGGTGCCGCAGTTGTGCTCGCCGGTGGCGGTGTCCCCCCGCCAGGAGTAGCCCCCCAAATCCTTGATGGGGAACTGCTCGGGGTCGTTGTAGATCTCGGTGAAGATCTCCGTCACGTCCTGGGCCAGGGCGGCGTGTATGGAGAAGCTCATGGTGGAGGATACCTTCTGCCCGCCGGAGAGCTTCCACACCGGCACGGTGACGGTGGTCATGCCGGCCTCCGCCTCCTCCTGGCTGGAAAAGCGGCGCTTGGACGGGTCGCCGAACAGGAGGGTGAGCTTGCGCTCGTTCTCCCCCTGGAAGTCCAGCCAAAAGTCCTGCTGCATATACTCCTCGAAGGTGGCCTGGCCCTGCTGCACCAGCTCCAAAAAGTCGTTCTGGGCGATCTCCGCCGCGGTCAGGGGGCGGTAGTACAGGGTATAGGCGCCGCAGGCGGAGCTGATCTCGGTGACGGGGGATCCATACCAGAGGTATTCGTAGTGCTCCAGGCCCGCGATATCGTACTGCTGGGGCAGGGAGTAGAGGGGCTGGCCCACCTGGGCCTGCGCCGTCTGGTCGGGGAGGATGGCCTGGCCGGTCTCCGCATCCACAAAGCGCAGGGTGACCGTCTTGGCGGTGCTGCGCAGGCAGGAATCCACCACGTCCAGCACCCGCATCACCAGCACCGTACCGTCGCACCGCTGGATGGAGTCGGCGTACCCGAAGGAGCCGTCCCCCTTGCCGTGAATGAGGGCCAGGTCCGCCAGGGCGGCCACCGCCCCCTGGTGCAGCTCATCCATGGAGGTCCAGTCGGTGAGGGAGGCCGGGGCGGTCCTGTTCCCCTCCCAGACGTAATAGAAGTCGGCGGCGTCCTCCGGCAGGGCCCGCCACAGCAGCACCGCCGCGTCCTGCCGGGCGATGGGGCCGGACAGGTCCTCCGCCGTCACCGGCAGCCCGTCCTCCGCCCGCAGCAGGCCGGCCGCCTCCGCGGCGGCATAGCCCGCCTGGTCCCAGGCCAGGCCGGCGGCGGAGGCCTCCGCATAGGCGTCGGGGGCAAAGGTGCGGGTGAGCATAGCCAGGAACTGGCCCCAGCTCATGGTGTCGCCGGGGGCCATCCGGCCCTCTCCCACCCCCTGGATGATACCCAGGCCGGCGGCCTTTGTCATGTCCTCGTAGGCCCAGTGGCTCCCGGACAGGTCGGCGTACTCCGCGGCCAGGGCGGGGACGGACAGGCCCAGGGCCAGCGCCCCCGCCAGCAGCAGGGCCTTGACGCGGCGGATGATGTTCATGTTCCCTCACGCTCCTCAACAAAGTTCGTCTCCATTTTAATACCCGTGGAAAAGATACGCAAGGGAAATTGTCGAACTGCGGCATATTTTGCCGAAAAGTGGGGCGGGCGCTTTACAAAGCGGGGGAGAGCGGGTATCATTTTGGGAGAAGAAAGGGGAGAGGAGACCGTGGAGAGCCTGTTCTGCTGCCCCGTCTGCGGGGAGGCACTGGGCCGGGCGCCGGGGCGCTATGCCTGCCCCAACGGCCACAGCTTTGACACAGCCCGGGAGGGGTACGTCCACCTGCTGCCCGCCAACCGCAAGCACGCCAAAAACCCCGGGGACGACGGGGACATGGCCGCCGCCCGCAACCGCTTCCTGTCCCGGGGGTACTACGCCCCCCTGCGGGACAGGCTGGAGGGGCTGGCCCTGGCCCGCTTCCCGGCGGGGGGCGCGGCGCTGGACGCCGGCTGCGGGGAGGGGTACTACACCGCCGGGGTGTGGGAGGCCCTGGACGGAGCGGGCCGGGCGCCCCGGCTGGCGGGGGTGGACTTGTCCAAGCCCTCGGTGCGCCTGGCCGCCCGCCGGGTGCCCCGGGGGGAGCTGGCGGTGGCCTCGGTGTACCACCTGCCCCTGGCGGACGGGAGCGTGGACCTGCTGCTGGACTGCTTTTCCCCCCTGGCCCTGGAGGAGTACCGCCGGGTGCTCCGGCCCGGCGGGGCCTTCCTGTACGTGGTGCCCGGGGCGGAGCACCTGTGGGAACTCAAGCAGGTGCTCTACGACACGCCCTATTATAATAAGGAGGAGGACATCCCCTACGAGGGCTTCTCCTACGAGTCCGTGGAGACGGTGAAGTACCCTATGGACGTGGCGGGGGAGGACCTGGCGGACCTGTTCCGCATGACCCCCTATTACTGGCGCACACCCCGGGCCGGCGCCGCCCGCCTGGCCGCCCTGGAGGGGCTGGCCGTCACCGCCGATTTCCGCATCCATGTGTTCCGCCGGGAGGGGTAGGGGACGCGACACGGGAAGCTGGCCTGCACCACAAAACGTCTTACAATCTGTGGTGCTTACAAACGACACAATTCGCCATACATTGGATGTGGTGATTTGTATGGCAAGAAAATTCCGGCTGCCCACTGTTCCGGGGACGACGCCCAAGAACATACGCTTTCCAAATGAAATCATTCAACAGGTGGATGAGGCGATCCAGGGGACAAATGTGAGCTTCTCACGGTTTGTCATTGAGGCCACCCGGGTGGCCCTGGAAAGCATGCAGGAGGAAGATGCAGATGGAACATGACTGGCAGGCTGCCTTTGAGCGCTGCCCGCCCTATGGGGAGGGGAAGGGCGCATACGGCCCGGAGGACGTGAAGATCCTGGCGGAGATGGAACGGAGCATGGGGTGCCTGCTGCATTGGCTGGAGACGGAGGGGGTCTACCACCTGGACCAGTATCTGACGGCCTACCGGCAGTATGTCCGCCGCCAGTGCCGTCATTACTATTACCGCGGCATGCTCCACGGCACCCGGGAGGCCCTGGACGCCTGGCAGGAGGAATACGGCGCGCCGTAGGGCGGGGGCTTGCCCCCGCCGCCCTGCCGGCTTATGCCGGGAAAATACAGACAGATGCGCGCGGGCGGCCCACGGGCCGCCCGTTTTCCGTGCGGGAAGGGCGCCCGCGCCGGGGTTTGACTTGCACAATGCCCCGCGCTGTGATATAGTGGACGGGCCAAAGCTGGCCGGATTTTGTCCGGCCCTTGGATCAGAGGCCGCGCCCCGGAGGAACGGGCGTTTGGGTGCGAAACGGGGTTTCGTCTGCCTGGGAGGCCTTGGATCAGGCAAATCGAAACGAAAGGAAGTTTTGTACCTATGGAGATCAACGGCGAGCAGGTCAACGAAGTCGCAGACTATGCCGACCTGAATCTCTCCCCGGCCATCATGAAGGCCCTGGACAAGAAGGGCTATGTCAGGGCCACCCCCGTCCAGGCGGGGGCCATCCCCTACTTCATGGAGTGGAAGGACGTCATTGCCAAGGCCCCCACCGGCACGGGCAAGACCTTTGCCTTCGGCATCCCCATGGTGGAGCACATCGACCCGGCCTGCGAGGACGTGCAGGCCCTGGTGCTGGCCCCCACCCGGGAGCTGGCGGTGCAGATCCAGGAGGAGCTGCGGGACCTGTGCGAGTTCAAGGAGGGGGTGCGCACCGTCTGCCTCTACGGCGGGGCCCCCATCGACAAGCAGATCAACACCCTGAAGAAAAAGCCCCAGATCGTGGTGGCCACCCCCGGCCGGCTCATGGACCACATGAAGCGGCGCACCGTGCGCCTGGACAAGGTGCTCACCGTGGTGCTGGACGAGGCCGACCGCATGCTGGACATGGGCTTCGTGCGGGACGTGACCCGTATTCTGGACCAGCTCAAGCACCGCAAAAACATGGGCATGTTCTCCGCCACCATCTCCCGGGAGGTGATGGACATCTCCTGGGTCTACCAGCGGGACCCGGTGGAGATCACCGTCCGCCCGGTGGAGGAGTCCAAGCCGGACATCACCCAGTACCGCATCGACCTGGACGGCCGGGAGCAGAAGCTGGACACCCTGGCGGCCCTCATCACCCACGGGGAGTACGAGCGGGCCATCGCCTTCTGCAACACCAAGAACATGACCGACCGCCTGGCCGGCCTGCTGAAGATGCGGGGCATCTCCTGCGAGGCCATCCACGGCGACATCCAGCAGCGCATCCGGGAAAAAACCCTGGAAAAGTTCAAGAAGGGGGAGATCGCCGTGCTGGTGGCCACCGACGTGGCCGCCCGGGGCCTGGACATCGACGACGTGGACGCGGTGTTCAACTACGACGTGCCCGACGAGCTGGAGAACTACACCCACCGCATCGGCCGCACCGGCCGGGCCAAGAAGCACGGCGTGGCCTATACCTTTGTGGCCACCGTCACCGAGGGCATCCGCATGGACGAGATTATCCGCAACACCAAGGCGGAGGTCCAGCTGCTGAAGTACGACAAGGACGGCTGCCTGATGCTGGTGGAAGGGTGACCGTATGAACGGCGCCCCTGTGCGGCATACTTGAAACGGCATATCATTTAAGGAGACCAGACCTGCATGATCGAATTTCACACGCCGGTGCCGGCGGACAAGCCCTGGGTGGACGAGCTGCTGGGCCGGTGCAACTACCGGGGCTGCGACTATAATTTTACCAACATTTTCGTCTGGAAGAAGGCCTACGGCCTGGAACTAGGCCGGATCGGGGACTTTATGGCGGTCCACCTGTGCGGGCGGATGGGGTGCAGCTACATGTACCCCGCCGGCTCGGGGGACATCGCCGCCGCCATCCGCGCTTTGGAGGAGGACGCCGCCCGCCGGGGGCAGCCCCTGCGCCTGGTGTGCGTCACCCGCCGGCAGATGGCCGAGCTGGAAGAGTTCTTCCCCGGCCGGTTTGACTATATTTCCGACCGGGACGGCTACGATTACCTTTACGAGATCGACCGCCTGGCCGACCTGGCCGGCAAGAAACTCCACGCCAAGCGCAACCACATCAACCGCTTTATTGAGAACAACCCCACCTGGGTCTACGAGGAGATCACCCCCGAGAGCCTGCCCGAGTGCCTGGAGATGGACAAGCAGTGGTATGTCCGCTCCCTCCAGCGGGAGGGGGAGGCCGAGGAGCGGGACCTGGGGGACGAGGGGATCGCCCTGCGCACCGCCATGGAGCACTATGAGGAGCTGGGCCTGGAGGGTGGCCTCATCCGGGTGTACGGCGAGGTGGTGGCCTTCACCATGGGGGACAGGCTGGGCCACGACTCCTTCGACGTCCACTTCGAGAAGGCGTACAGCGAGCTTCAGGGGGCCTATGCCATCATCAACCGGGAGTTTGCCCGCTGGGTGCGGGCGCGCCACCCGGAGGTGAAGTACCTCAACCGGGAGGACGACATGGGCGTGGAGGGCCTGCGGAAGGCTAAGGAAAGCTACTACCCGGATTTGATGGTGGAGAAGTACGCCGCGATCATGAAATAGGCATCGGGCAGGCCCTCCACGGGGCCCCGTGAAACGGGGCGCGCTTTGCGCGGCAAGCCGCCTGCGGCGGCTTGCCGCAGGGCGGATTCACTTCGCCCGAGGAAGTGGAAAAGGGGTCCCCGCCGGACCGAAGGTTCGGCGGGCCGGCCTGCGGAAGGCCAAGGAGAGCTATTATCCCGACCTGATGGTGGAGAAGTACGCCGCGATCATGAAATAGGCATCGGGCAGGCCCTCCACGGGGCCCCGTGAAACGGGGCGCGCAATGCGCGTCCAAGCCGCCTGCGCTTTCCTCCCCAAAGCCAATGAAGGGAGTATGGAAATGACAGAGATCCGTCTGTCCCGGCCGGAGGAGATCCTGGCCCAAAAGGCCCTCTGGAAAGCCGCCTTCGGCGATGAGGACCGCTATATCGACTGGTTCTACGACTGCTGCGGCAGCCTTGGACATATGCTCCTGCTGCTGGAGGACGGCCGGCTGGCCTCCATGGTGTCCCTGCTGCCCCACGGGCTGACCCTTCCCGGCGGCGGAACGGCGGAGGGGTGGTATGTCTACGCCCTGGCCACCGACCCTGCCGCCCGCAGCAAGGGCTACGGCCGGCAGCTGCTGCGCGCCGCCGACGAATATCTGGTCGGCCTGGGGGCCGACTGCGTTACTGTGGTGCCCGCCGAGGCCAGCCTGTTCAAATTTTTCGGCACGGTGGGCTTTGCGCCCGCCTTCACCCACCGGGAAGTGGAGCTGCTCCGCGGCGAGGCCGCCCCGGCCGCGCCGGGTGACCGGGCGGAGCCCGTCGCCCCGGCGGACTACAACGCCCTGCGGGAGCGGCTTCTGTCCGGCGTGCCCTCCGTGACCTATGGGGAGACCCTCGTGCGCTATCAGCAGGGCATGGGCGAGCGCTCCGGCGGCGGGCTGTACCGGGTGTGGGCCGGCGGCGCCGAGGGCTGCGCCGCGGTGGAGTATACCGACGCCGACAGCGTGCTCTTCAAGGAACTGCTCATTTCCCCGGAGCAGATGCCCCGCGCCCTGGCTGTTTTTGCGGAGACGCTCCCCGGCTGCCGCTGCTTTGTGCGCACCCCTGCCTGCTGGGCCGGGATGAAGGGCAGCTACCTCCAGCCCTTCGGCATGCTCAAATGGCTGAACGCGGACAAGGCCGGCCTCTGGCATGAGGGGACCCACGGCTACATGGGTCTGGGCTTTGACTGAGCTGCAGGCGGCGCGGGCTGCGCCGCCTGTTTTGAATTTCCAGGAGCCCGGTCATGCAGAAAGAAAGTTTCATTTCGCCTGAAAAGTGAATATTTATAAACGGTTTTCGCATAAATCTTGCAAAAAGTTTTGCACAGCAGCGGGAGAAAGAACCGGGACCCCTGACTGGACAAGGAATTTGCAGCGCAGCCTGCAAAATTTTTCGCGGACAAATCCGTGTAATTTTGTCCGCCGAGGAAGAACACTTGCAAGAAATCCGGGGAAAAGCGGCAAAATGGCAGCTTCAACCCTTGACGGGGGACCATATTTCAGCTAAAATAAATCGAATCGTTCTTCGGGGGTATACTGGGAAGCGGCCCGCCGGGGAATGCTGGATACAAATGACCGCCGGCGGACTGTCCCCGGCGGCTATGCTTCTTAGGGTGTCTCCCACCTGCCTGGAGCGGGGGCGTCCTCAACCGATTGGGAGTGTGGAAATGGGAAAATACGTGATAAAACGGGTCCTGATGGCGGTGCTCACCCTGTTCATCGTCATCTGCCTGACCTTCTTTCTGATGAACGCGGTGCCCGGCAGCCCCTGGCTGTCCGAGCGCAACCCCAGCCAGGCCACGATCGACGCGCTCAACGCCAAGTACGGCCTGGACAAGCCGGTCATCGTGCAGCTGGGCCTGTACCTGCAGGACCTGCTCCACGGCGACTTCCGGGAATCCCTGCGGATGCAGCGGGACCGGCCGGTGCTGGACATCATCACCACCATGTTCCCCATTTCCGCCTCCATTGGCGCCATCGCCATCGGGTGGGCTATATTAGTGGGCGTCCCATTGGGCTGTCTGGCCGCGTACAAGCGGGGCACGTGGGTGGACAGCCTGCTGCGGGTCATCTGTACCCTGGGCATATCCATGCCTGGCTTCGTGGTGGCCACCATATTGCTGCATACCCTGACGGGGGGCATCGAGGGGGTCAACCTGCTGCCGGCCCTCTTTGATGGCACGCCCAAGAGCTATATCATGCCCTGCCTGGCCCTGGGCTTCTACCCCATGTGCTACCTGTCCCGCCAGACCCGGACGGCCATGCTGGACTCCATCAACCAGGAGTATATCAAGACCGCCCGGGCCAAGGGCCTGAAAAACGGCAAGATCATCTTCAAGCACGCCCTGCGCAACGCCATGATCCCCGTGCTCACCTACCTGGGGCCCCAGATCGCCTTCACCCTGTGCGGCGGCTTCGTGGTGGAGACCGTGTTCTCCATCCCCGGCCTGGGACGCTACTTCATCCAGTCCATCCAGAACCGGGACTATCCGCTGATCATGGGCACCACCATTTTCCTGGCGGCCTTCATTATTGTTATGAACCTGATCGTGGACCTGCTCTATAAGCTGGTGGACCCGCGCATCAACCTGAGCAAGGGAGGAAACTGACCGTGGCGGAAAAGAAAATGAAACGGGCCATAGGTTCCCTCCAGCCCGACGTGGAGGAGATCCTCCACTGGAACGACCTGCCGGCCGACGCCTTTGAGCCGGCCAGCGAGTCGGAGAAGGAGAATTTCATCCAGGACCGCAAGAGCGTCTCCTACTGGAAGGACGCCTGGCGGCGGCTGCGCCGGAACAAGGTGGCCATGGTGGCCATGGTCATCGTGATCCTGCTGGCCCTGTTCGCCTTTGTGGGCCCCATGCTTGTGCCGTACAGCTACGACCAGCAGATCCGCGGCGCCAATAACCTGCACCCCTGGCATTACACCTGGGAGGACAAGCAGCGCATCAGCGCCTATATGGAGGAGCAGAACGGCCTGGCCAACCTCACCCCCGACGAGGCGGTGGAGCAGGCCCGGGCGGAGGCGGAGGCCGAGGGGCGGGAATTTACCCGCATCGATGAGGCCAAGGTCCGTGCCGCGGCCGTTGCCGGCGCCCAGGGCGGCGGCGATACCGTTACCGAAGAGGAGGCCGCCGAAGCCCTTGGCATCAAGACCAAACCCTTCGGATACAGCGACGACGAGCTCCAGCGCATGGCCAACGGGGAGAGCGTGTTCCCCCACGTGTTCGGTACCGACACCCATGGCCGCGACATCCTGGCCCGCACCATGATGGGCGCCCGGGTGTCCATGATCGTGGGCATTTGCTGCGCGCTCATCGTGCTGGTCATCGGCGCGCTCTACGGCTCCATCTCCGGCTACTGCGGCGGCAAGGTGGACGCGGTGATGCAGCGCATCGTGGAGATCATCTACACCATTCCCGAAGTGCTCATCATCCTGCTGCTGGGCACCGTGCTGCGGCCGGTGCTGTCCAATTTCCAGAATTCAGGCGACGGGCCGCTCCAGAGCCTGGTGACCGTCCTGGGCCCCAACCTCATTTCCATCTTCATCGCCTTCGGCATGCTGTACTGGGTGACCATGTCCCGCATCATCCGCGGCCAGATCCTCCAGCTCAAGCAGCAGGAGTACGTGACGGCGGCCCGGGCACTGGGTGCCAAGGGCGGGCGCATCATCAAGCGCCACCTGCTGCCCAACTGCATCGGCCAGATCGTCACCACCACCTTCCTGCAGATCCCCTCGGCCATCTTTACCGAGTCCTTCCTGTCCTTCCTGGGCATGGGCGTTACCGCCCCCATGACCAGCCTGGGCTCCATGTGCTCCGACGCCCTGGGCGGCCTGAGCACCTATCCCTACCGCCTGTTTATCCCCGCCATCATTCTGAGCGTGATGATCCTGTGCCTGAACCTGTTCGGCGACGGCCTGCGGGATGCGCTGGATCCGCGGCTGAAGAAATAAGAGAGGAGGAGACACTGTGGCACAAACGGAAAAAACCGGCAAGCTGCTGGAAGTGAAGGATCTTCGCGTCTCCTTCTTCACCCCCGCCGGCGAGGTCAAGGCGGTGGGCGGCATCAGTTACGAGCTGGATTACGGCGAGGTCATGGGCATCGTGGGCGAGTCGGGCTCCGGCAAGAGCCAGGAGGCCTACGCCATCATGGGCCTGCTCCAGTCCCCCGGCAAGGTCATCGGCGGCTCCATCACCCTGGAGGGGGAGGACGTGCTGGCCAAGAGCAAGGCGGAGATGATCGCCATGCGGGGCTCCAAGGTGGCCATGATCTTCCAGAACCCCATGACCTGCCTCAACCCCGTGTACACCATCGGCAACCAGCTGATCGAGGCCCTGCGGGCCCACGACAAGTCGGTCTCCAAGGAGGAGGCCGCCAAGCGGGCCATGTCCATGCTGGAGATGGTGGGCATCAACAATGTCCAAAAGCGCATGAAGCAGTATCCCCACGAGCTCTCCGGCGGTATGCGCCAGCGGGTGATGATCGCCATGGGCCTCATCTGCCACCCCCAGCTGCTCATCGCCGACGAGCCCACCACCGCCCTGGACGTGACCATCCAGGCCCAGATCCTGGAGCTGATGAAGGATCTGCAGAAAAAGACCCACATGGGCATCATTTTCATCACCCACAACCTGGGCGTGGTGGCCGAGATCTGCGACAAGGTTTCCGTCATGTACGCCGGTAAGATCGTGGAGCAGGGCCTGGTGGACGACATCTTTTACCACCCCGCCCACCCCTATACCGAGGGCCTGCTGCGCTCCATGCCCCGGGTGGACGCGGAGAGCTACGAGCGGCTCATTCCCATCGAGGGCACCCCGGTGGACATGCTCAATCCCCCCGAGGGCTGCCCCTTCGCCCCCCGGTGCGAGCACGCCATGAAGATCTGCCTGCACAAGATGCCCCCCTACGTGGAGGTGGGCGACCGGCACCGCTCCGCCTGCTGGCTGCGGGTGGAAGAGCAGGTGCAACAGGAGAAGGCCGCCCCCGAGGCGCAGGCCGGGGAGAAGGAGGCGGACGAGCGTGGCTGAGAAGAACGACATCCTGGTACAGGTGGACCATCTGACCAAATATTTCGGCGTCAAGGGCGTGAAGGGCCCCGGCGTCCAGGCTGTGGAGGACGTGTCCCTCTTCATCCGCCGGGGGGAGACCCTGGGCCTGGTGGGGGAGTCCGGCTGCGGCAAGACCACCCTGGGCCGCACCATCCTGCGGCTGCACGAGCCCACCTCCGGCACCATCACCTACGACGGGCAGGTCATCTATCAGCGGGAGTACCCCTTTGAGGCCAGGACCGAGCAGGTCAAGGGCGCCGACGGGGCCATGCATGAGGAGACCCTGCTGGTGAAAAAGCAGGTGCCCAAGGAGAAGGCGGCGGACATGCTGCCCTACCGCCGGAAGATGCAGATCATTTTCCAGGACCCCTCCGCCTCCCTGGACCCCCGTATGACGGTGGGCGAGATCATCGGCGAGGCCCTGGACATCCACAAGCTGTGCGCCAGCAAGAAGGAGCGCTCCGACCGCATCAAGGAGCTGCTGGCCATGGTGGGGCTGAACACCGAGCACGCCAACCGCTACCCCCACGAGTTTTCCGGCGGGCAGCAGCAGCGGGTGGGCATCGCCCGGGCCCTGGCCGTGAAGCCGGAGTTCATCGTCTGCGACGAGCCCATTTCCGCCCTGGACGTGTCAATTCAGTCCCAGGTGGTGAATATGCTGGAGGATATGCAGCAGGACCTGGGCCTGACCTATCTGTTCATCGCCCACGATCTGTCCGTGGTGCGCCACATCTCCAGCCGCATCGGCGTCATGTACCTGGGCACCCTGGTGGAGCTGGCCGAGAGCTACGAGCTCAACCGCAACCCCATCCACCCCTACACCAAGACCCTGCTCTCCGCCGTGCCCGTGCCCGACCCGGAGGTGAGCCGCTCCCGCCAGCGCATCGTGCTGGAGGGCGACATCCCCTCTCCCATGAATCCCCCCAAGGGCTGCCGGTTCCATACCCGCTGCCCCTACGCCACCGACAAGTGCAAAGAGGCCGTGCCCCAGTTCAAGGAGCATGCGCCCGGTCATTGGGCGGCCTGCCACCTGCTGGGATAAGGCGCATGCTCCTGCGAGCGTGAGCGAGCCGCCGCATTAGCGGCGTCCAAGCGTTTTGCGCAGCAAAACCTTGCCGCAGGGCGGATTCACTCCGCCCGAGGATGTAAAGTTTTGGGGTCCCCGCGCGGCAAAGCCGCGTGGGGCGCATGGGCCCGGTCACTGGGCGGCCTGCCACCTGCTGGGATAAGGCGCATGCTCCTGCGAGCGTGAGCGAGCCGCCGCATTAGCGGCGTCCAAGCGTTTTGCGCAGCAAAACCTTGCCGCAGGGCGGATTCACTCCGCCCGAGGATGTAAAGTTCCCAGGGTCCCCGCGCGGCAAAGCCGCGTGGGGCGCATGGGCCCGGTCATTGGGCGGCCTGCCACCTGCTGGGGTAAGGCGGAGGGGGCGGCGGGGGCAAGCCCCCGCCCTACGGGTCTGGCGCCCCGTCATCCTGTCATTGCGGGCCAGCCCGCAGGCTGGCGTGGCAATCCGTATGTATTTTCCGTAGGGGCCGATGCCCACATCGGCCCCACCCCCGAAGGGCCATGGCCTTTCGCCGTCCGCCCTGCGGACGGCGGGGGAGACCCACACCGTGTATCCCGCCAGAAAGGCGTACGATACAAATAAAGAAATGGAGGAAACACTATGAAGAAGAGGAAGCTCCTGTCTCTGCTCCTGGCTGGTGCCATGGTGGTCGGCCTGCTGGCCGGCTGCGGCGGCGGCACTCAGGGCACTGAGGAAACCGGCAACGAGAGCCCCGCTCCCGGCACTGAGAGCCCTGCTGGCGGCGAGGAACCCAGCGGCGAGTTCGTGATCAACATCAACATCGCCTCTGAGCCCCAGACCATCGACCCCGCCCTGAACACCGCCGTGGACGGCGCTGTCATGCTGCAGCACATGTTTGAGGGCCTGATGCGCTGGAACGACTCCGGCACGGAGACCCCGGGCTCCGACGGCCAGCTGAACAACGCCGTGATCGGCCCCGGCCAGGCGGAGAGCTATGACCGCGTCATCAACGACGACGGCACCGCCACCTACACCTTCCACCTGCGGGACGGCATCACCTGGTCCGACGGCCAGCCTGTCACCGCCAACGACTTCGTGTTTGCCTGGCAGCGCCTGGTTGACCCCGAGACCGCCGCTGACTACAGCTACATGATCGGCGACGTGGTGAACGCCAACGCCATCATCAACGGCGAGATGGATCCCTCTGAGCTGGGCGTGTCCGCTCCCGATGACCAGACCTTCGTGGTCACCCTGAACAACGACATCCCCTACTTCCTGGAGATCTGCGCCTTCCCCGCCTGCTTCCCCGTGCGTGAGGACGTGGTGAGCAACGCCGAGTGGACCTACACCCCCGAGACCTATATCTCCAACGGCCCCTATGTCATGAGCGAGCGCGTGACCAACTCCCACATCTCCATGGTGCCCAACGAGCACTACTGGGATTTTGAGAGCCTGGGCCCCGACGTCATCACCTTCCACATGATGGACGACGCCAACGCCATGATCTCCGGCTACCGCAGCGGCGACCTGGACTATATCGAGAACATGCCCGTGGACGAGATCCCCACCCTGCTCTCCTCCGGCGAGCTGAAGATCGTGGACTACCTGTCCACCTACTATGTCTGCTTCCAGAACCAGCTGGAGCCCTTCGATGACCCCCGCGTCCGCGAGGCCTTCACCCTGGCCATCGACCGCACCTACCTGGTGAACAACATCAGCCAGACCGGCGAGATCGAGGCCGGCGCCTACGTGCCCAACGGCGTGTACGACGCTGAGGGCGCCACCGGCCAGACCTTCCGCGAGGTGGGCGGCGACTACTACGCTCCCACCGACGCCGACTACGAGGCCAACTGCGAGCGGGCCCGCCAGCTGCTGGCCGATGCCGGCTATCCCAACGGCGAGGGCTTCCCCGTTGTTGAGTACCTGTACAACACTGACGACCGTCACCAGGCCGTGGCCGAGGCCCTGCAGAACATGTGGCAGACCGAGCTGGGCGTCCAGGTCACCCTGCGCAACGAGGAGTGGAACTCCTTCCTGGAGACCCGTAAGCAGGGCGATTACTCCATCGCCCGCAACGGCTGGACCGCCGACTACAACGACCCCATGTCCTTCCTGGATATGTTCCTCACCGGCGGCGGCAACAACGACGCCAAGTATGAGAACCCCGAGTACGACGCTCTGATCGCTCAGGCCAAGGCCGAGACCGATGCCACCACCCGCTGGCAGCTCCTGCACGACGCTGAGGATATGCTCATGGGCGACTGGGCCGTGGCGCCTCTGTTCTACTACACCCACAAGTTCATGATGAACGACGACATCCACGGCGCTTACTACTCTCCTCTGGGCTACACCATGTTCGACCGCTGCACCCAGGGCTGAGCTGTAAAAACCTGAATGACCTGAAAGGGCGGAGCCGAAAGGCTCCGCCCTTTTCCTGCCTTTCCCCGTCAGCAAAATCACCAAACCAGGGCAGTTTTTTGTGTGCTTTGACGAATGAATAAATATTGCATTTTTGTGAATAAAGCGTATAATAGGAGATGCTCAAGCAAGGAACCACAAAGAGGATACCATGAATAGGAGAGAATACACTATGAAGCACATGAAGAAGCTGGCCCTGCTGGGCCTGACTGCCGCTTTTTCCCTGAGCCTGCTGGCCGGCTGCGGCGGCGGCACCACCGGCACCTCTGACAGCCCCGCCCCCGCCGAGAGCACCCCCGTGGAGGAGAGCCAGGCCCCCGAGAGCGAGTCCCCCGCCGCCGGCGGCAACACCGTTTCCACTGAGTACGGCGACTTCACCGTGGTGGAGGCCGGCAAGCTCCACATGTCCACCAACGCCGCCTTCCCGCCCTACGAGATGACCACCGACGACGGCGGCTTCGAGGGCATCGACGTGGAGGTGGCTGATGCCATCGCCCAGAAGCTGGGCCTGGAGCTGGTGGTGGACGACATGGCCTTTAACGCCGCTCTCACCGCTGTGCAGACTGGCCAGAGCGACATCGCCATGGCGGGCATCACCGTCAACGAGGAGCGCCAGGCGGTCATGGACTTCACCGAGAGCTACGCCACCGGCGTGCAGGTGGTCATCGTCCAGGAGGATTCCCCCATCCAGACCATTGACGACCTGGCCAACGCCGAGATGATCGGCTGCCAGGCGGACACCACCGGCTACATCTACTGCTCCGACACCCCGGAGAACGGCGGCTACGGCGCCGACCACGTCACCGCCTATGACACCGGCGCCATGGCTGTCATGGCCCTGGTGAACGGCCAGATCGACGCGGTGGTCATCGACAACGAGCCCGCCAAGGCCTTCGTGGAGGCCAACGAGGGCCTGAAGATTCTGGACACCGAGTTCGCCGTGGAGGACTATGCCATCGGTGTGCAGAAGGGCAACACCGCCCTGCTGGACGTGCTCAACGCCGTCATGGATGATCTGAAGGCCGACGGTACCTTCCAGGGCATCGTGGACAAGTACATCACCGCCGAGTAAGCACAGAAGCGAAAAAGGGCGGCCCTCGGGCCGCCCTTCTCTTCGCGCAGGCGCACGGGAAGGAGAGAACGAGATATGATCCAATGGCTCACGAAGCTGGGAGAGCGCTTCCACACGGCCTTCGTGGCGGAGGACCGCTGGAAGCTCTACGTGGACGGCCTGGTGGTCACCCTGGAGCTGACGGTGCTGGCCCTGATCCTGGGCGTGGCCATCGGCCTGGTGGTGGCGGTGATCCGCTCCGCCCACGACCAGCAGCGGCCGGGCCGCCGCAACCCCCTGCTGGGCTTTGTCAACGCCCTGCTGAGCATCTATACCACCGTCATCCGGGGCACCCCCATGATGGTGCAGATCCTGATCTGGTGCTTTGTCATCTTCACCTCCAGCCGGAACAAGATCATGGTGGGCGCTATCGGTCTGGGCATCAACTCCGGGGCATATGTGGCGGAGATCATCCGGGGCGGTCTGATGAGCGTGGACGTGGGCCAGAGCGAGGCGGGCCGGTCCCTGGGCCTGAACTATTTTGACACCATGCGCTTCATCGTGGTGCCCCAGGCCTTCAAGAACATCCTGCCCTCCTTGGGCAACGAGTTCATTACCCTGTTCAAGGACACCTCCCTGGTCAACACCATCGGCGCGGCGGAGCTGACCTATCAGGCCATGCGCATCGGCGGGCGGACCTTTGA
>CALXEB010000014.1 GCA_944387215.1 uncultured Flavonifractor sp.
CGCTCCCTTGCTCCTCCTTTCCAACTGCGACCCGCTGCGCTGGGCTCGCAGTTGGTGGGCCGCCCTGCGGGCGGCATTTTTCTCGATTAAGAAATATCGATTTTAACCGTCCCTTCCAAAACGAAAGACATCTGCTTTCAGCAGATGTCTTTCGTTTTGGGTTCCGCCGCCTGAAGGGCGGCTCCACCCTTCGGCATTTCAATGCTCGGGGCCGGCAAAGCCGCCCCTGCGCAATTCCCGGCCACAGGCCGGGAATTTGCGCGCCACTCGGCGCGCGGCCCGGAAGGGCCGTGGGGCGATTCTCCCACAACGGTCCCGTCAATCCAAAATATCGATTTTAACCGGCCCTTCCACGCGGCCGCAAAGTGAACTTTGCGGCCGCGTTTTTTTGATATAGCTTTAGCGAACAGGGCTACCAGCCCGATTGGTGAGGATAAAAAGCTTTTACTTCGAGCAGCAAGCAAAGCCAGCCGCCAACAGAATGCTTATTATAAGGATTTCAACATAAGGGAACACCCGTTTACGGGCTGCATAGCAAGTAATGCAGGCGAAATGCAGTTCAGCGCGTTCGGAGGACGTCTGCTGGCAACAGGCCCTTATGGGGCCAAGTCAAGTCGTTGGTCTCGGGCAAAAGATGTTCCATGACGCCACAGCGCACATGGTGAGAGGACCACCCGACCGCGCCGGCGCCTACGCGAGCGCGCCGAGAGCGGCGTTCAAAAGGAACATGGCGGCCAGGAGGTAGAGCGCGGGATCCACCAGGCGGGCCCGGCCCCGGCACACCATCACCACCGCGTAGGAGATCACCCCCAGCATGACGCCGGTGGTGATGGAGAAAGTGAAGGGCATGCCCACGATCATGAGGAAGCAGGGCAGGGAGATCTCCACATGTTTCCAGGTGATCTGGGTGATGCCGCTCATCATGCCCATGCCCACCATTACCAGCGGGGCGGCCATGGCGGCCCCGCTGGCCATTCCCGCCAGGGGTGCGAAGGGAGTCAGGGCCAGGAACAGCACGCCGGTGACCACGGCGGACAGGCCGGTGCGGGCCCCCTCCCGGATGCCGGCGGCGGATTCGGCCACGGCAGTGACACTGCTCACCCCCAGCAGGGCCCCTGCGCAGGTGGCCGCGCCGCTGCACGCCATGACCTCCCGCTGGCCGGGCAGATCGCCGGTAGAGTCGGTGAAGCCCGCGTCCCCGCCTACCCCCAGCAGGGTGCCCACCGAGTCGAAGCAGGCGGAGACCACCAGGGAGAGCAGGGCGGAGATCAAGGGAACCGGGGCCAGGGCGGTGAGTACGGAGAAGTCAAGCGCAAAGGCCGTCAGGGACAGGTCGGGGGCGGCAATAAGGGCCTCCGGCAGGTCCGTCACCCCCAGGGGGATGCCCAGCAGGGCTGTGAGGGCCATGCCCAGCATGAACGCACCGGGGACCTTTTTGATGGAAAGCACCGCCGTGACGAAGATGCCCAGCAGGGCCAGCAGCGGCCCGGGGGCGGCGATCGCTCCCATGTCCAGCAGGTTGTCCTCCGCCGTCACCAGCCCCGCGTTGATGAGGCCCGACAACGTGAGGAAAAGCCCCACCCCGGCGGAGAGAGCGAACTTGAAGGGCATGGGCAGCGCGTCGGTGAGCCGCTCCCGCAGAGGGCTCAGGGAGAGCAGCAGGAAGAGGGCCCCGGAGAGGAACACCAGGGCCAGGGCCTGCTGCCAGGTGCAGCCGTACTGCTGGCAGATGGTGTAAGTGAACAGAGTGGGAAAGCCCAGCCCGGGGGCCAGGACGAAGGGGGAATTGGACCAGAGCCCGGCGGCGATGCTGCCCAGGCCCGCTATGAGGCAGGTGGCGGTCATCACCGCTGCGAAGTTCATCCCTGCCCCGGACAGGACGCCGGGGATCACCGCCGCCAGGTACACGGTGGCGAAGAAGGTGGTGCAGCCGCCCCGCACCTCTCCGGCCAGAGTGGCGCCCTTCTCCGTGAGATGGAAGAATGTATCCAACCGTTTCATACCGCCGCCTCCTTACAGGGCCGAGAGGACGTACATGACCACGAACATGGCGGCCAGAGCCCAGGTGACGGGGGGCACTTTTTTCCGCCGGCCGGTGACCAGGGCGATGGCGGCGTAGGAGATGAAGCCCACGCCGATGCCGTCGGCCACCGAATAGGTAAAGGGTATCATAATCATGGTGAGGAAGCAGGGCAGGGCCAGGCCCACGTTGTGCCAGTAGATATTGGCGGCATTGCCGATCATCAGCATCCCGATGAGCACGAGGGCCGGGGAGGTGGCCGCCCCGGGGATGACCCCGGCGATGGGGGCCAGCAGGGTGGCCGCCAGGAAGAGCACCCCGGTGGCCGCTGTGTACAGCCCCGTCCGCGCCCCGTCGGCTACGCCGGTGGAGCCCTCCACCGGGATGCCGATGGAGGGAGCGCCGATGAGGGGTGCAGCGGCGGAGGCCAGGGCCACCGCCGTCATGCCCCGGCTGTGGCGGCCCAGGCCCCCCGATTCGTCCAGCAGATCGCCCGCCCCGGCGATGCAGATGAGAGCGCCCAGGGTGTCGAAGCACAGGCACATGGTGAAGGTGACCACGGCGGTGACCAGGGGGAGCACCCCCAGGGAGAATATGCCGCCGAAATCCGGGGCCAGCAGCAGGGACTCCAGCGCGGCCAGGGACAGGGACATGGTCTCCGGCACCTGGGACACCCCCAGGGGGAAGCCCAGCAGAGTGGTGGCCACGATGCCGATGAGCATGGCCCCCTTCACCTTCCAGGCCATGAGCACCCCGGTGATGAGCAGGCCCAGCACCGCCAGCAGGGTGGTGGAGGCGCTCATGTCCCCCAGCAGCAGCCGGCCCCCCTCCGCCCGGACGATGCCTGAGTTGAGCAGGCCGATGAGGGCGATGAACATGCCCAGGCCGGCGCTGATGGCGCTTTTCATGCTGGGCGGGATGCAGGAGACCATCATGTCCCGCAGGGGGGTGACGCTGATGATCAGGAAAGCGACGCCGGACAGGGACACCACCGCCAGGGCCTGCTGCCAGGTATAGCCCATAGTGAAGCAGAGGGTGTAGGTGAAGAAGGCGTTGAGCCCCACCCCCGGCGAGAGGATGAAGGGCAGGCCCAGGGCCGCCGACAGGAAGCACCCCGCCGCCGAGGCCAGGCAGGTGGCCAGCAGCACGCCGGTGTAGTCCATGCCCGTCTGGGACAGGTAGCTGGGGGTGACGAAGATGATGTAGGCCGCGGAGAAAAAGGAGGTCAGGGCCCCCAGCAGCTCCCGGCGGACGGTGGTGCCGTTCTCCGTCAGGTGAAAGATGCGGCCCAGGGCGTTCACGGTTTTGCCTCCTCTCCGACGGCGGGCTCCAGCTCCAGGGCCACGCCGGCCTGGGTAATGACAAAGGGGGAGCGCTCCGCCGCCACCCGGCGGCAGAGGAGCAGCTTGTCCAGCAGCTTGGCGCACAGCTCCCGCACCCCCGCCCGGATCTCCGGGTCCTCCGTCCGGGCATGGACCACCACCCGGTCCGGCTCCAAATCCACCCGGTAGATGGCCATGTGCTTGCGGAACTCCCGCCTGTCCCGGGGGCTGGGCATGCGCTCCACATCATAGAGGAAGCTGATGTTCCGCCCGGCGGCGATGTCCAGCTCGTCGGCCAGGCAGAGCAGGGCGGCCAGGTAGGGCAGGCATACCGCCTTCCCCGGCTCCACCTCGAACCGGGGCGGGTAGGCCGCTTCATCCAGCAGGTCGGTCCTGCGGTGGCCCCGGCACACCTGGATCACCGCGTGGAGGTAGGCGTCGCTGGGGAAGTCCAGGATGTGGCCGTACTTTTTCAGGAACAGGCCGGAGAGCTCCTGGTGGTGATCCCGGACGGCCCAGGCCCGGGCGCTGTCGTCCGCCGGCGCGGGGAAGCCCAGCACCCCCCGGAACTCCTCCAGGTCCGCCGGGGACACCCCCATGCCCACGTCGTGGAAGAGGGCCCCCATCAGCAGCACGTACAGATCCTCCGCCGGCAGGCCGTCCAGCTGCTCCCCGATGAGCCGGTTGCACAGGTCCAGGACGTCCAGGGTGTGGAGCAGGGTGTGGTCGGTGAAGTCGGGAAAGTAGTTCTCATACCGGGTGAGCATCCGCTGGGAGATGACCACGCAGTCCCGATACCGGCTGTGGAGCTCCGGCGAGAGCCGGGCCAGCCTGCGCTCAATACCGTGTTCCGATCCCATTCGATCCCCTCCATCGCCGTAATGCTCTGCCGGCAGTATAGCATCCGGGCGGCCCATCCCCCCTCTCCCGCGCAAAAAACGGGGGCGCCTGCGCAGAATTTGTTTTGCGGGACCCCTCCCGCCGGGCAGGCGGCGCCGGGGCAAATTGCCGGATTGTGCTCCCGGCGGTTTCATAGTATACTGGTGGAAAACGACGCCCTTCCCCGGCGCGGGAGAGAAGGACAAGGAGGGGATCGGCCTTGCCGTATCTGGAGCATTTTCTGCTGGAGGCCATCAAGTTCGCGGCTTTTGTCTTTGCCTGCGGCAGCCTGATGCGCTTTCGGTTCAACAGCAAGATCACCGGGCTGGCCGCCGCCGGCGCGCTGCTGGCCATCCTGGTCCTCCAGGCGGGGCTGCTGCTGGCCGGCCTGGACGAGACGCTGGTGCTGACCCTGCTGCCGGTCACCGCCTACCTTCCCGCGATCCTGGCGGTCCATGGGCTGTCCGGCTCCGGCTTTCTGCCCACGGTCTCGGTGTGGAGCGTCGGGGTCCTGCTGAGCTTCAGCCTGCTGTTCCTCCAAAGGCTGGTGAATCTCTGGCTCCCCCGCCACACTGTGGCGCTGGTGCTGGCGGCGGCAGCCGCGCTGTGCGCCCTGGCCTTCCGCTTCCTCCGCCGGCCCTACCGCGTCTATGTGCTGGAGAACCGGGGCGGGTGGCTGCTGCTGAGCTTTCCTGCGGTCATGTTGTTCCTGCTGTTCTCCTACTGGGCCAACACGGTGACCGACCCTGTGCTTTTGCTGCTCATCCTCCTTACCGCCCTGTCCCTGATGGGGGTGATGGCCTGGGGGCTGGCCTCCGCGGCCTCCCTGCGGCGGCCGAGCAGGCGGCCAGGGCCCAGCTGGAGCGCCAGCGGGGGGAATATGAGGCCCTCCAGGAGAAGCTGGACCTGGGCCGGCAGTACCGCCATGACATGCGTCACCACCTCCAGGTGCTGGAGGGGCTGTTCAGCGAGGCAAAGTCCCGGGAGGGGCTGGAGTATATCAGCGCCCTGAACGGACAGCTCAGCGAGCTGGCGCCGGAGGTGTGCTGTGCCAACGTGACGGTGAACGCCCTGCTCCGCTCCTGCCTGGGCAGGGCCAGGGCGCAGGGCTGCCGGGCGCAGGTGCGGGCGGATATCCCGCAAGACTGCCCGGTGGATGAGCTGGACCTGTGCGTGATCCTGGCAAATGGGATCGAGAACGCCGTCCACGCCTGCCAGAAAAACGAAAGCCCGGAGAATCGGTGGATCGAGGTCCGGGCGGCCGCCCACGAAAACGGCGTGGTCGCCCTGAAGATCGAAAACCCCTGCGAGGAGGAGGTCGCCTTTGGCCCGGACGGCCTGCCCAAGGCGGGGCCTTCCGGGGAGCACGGCATCGGCCTGAAGAATGTGAAGGCCGTGGTGGACCAGTACGGCGGCATCCTGTCCTGCGGGCAGAAGGACGGAGTATTCACCCTGCAGGCGGTGCTCTCCCCCCAAAAATCGGACGGCCTGCCCCCAAAGTCCGGCTCCGCCGGCGGGGCGGCACTGCGGGCGGCGCTGTGCGTGCTGCTGTGTGTGGTCTGCCTCAACTGCATGCCGGAGCTGGCCCGGGCCCTGGAAGGGGTGCCCGTTCTGGGCCCGGTGGTTCGGATCGCGGATCTGCGCACCTATGGCTTCCGCTGGGGCGACACCGCCCTTTCAGGGGAGCTGCCTGTGCTGGAGGAAACCGGCTCCCCTGCCCCAGGGGGCGCGGAGGCGGTGAACGAACAGACGGAGGCGTATATCGCCCAGGTGCGGGAGACCTTCCTCTGGTACGCGGCCCGGGAGTACCAGGGCTATGTGGCCTCGGACACCGGGTATCAGGTGCTGCGGGACGATGCGGAGATCCTGTCCCTGTGCTTCTACACTACGCTCAACGCCGGCGGCTCGGTGGATTACAGCCGGTACTTCACCCTGGACAAGGCCACCGGGGAGCTGCTGGCCCTGTCCGACCTGTTCCTGGAGGGCAGCGACTACGTGGGGGCGGTCAGTGCTGACATTCTGCGGCAGATGGAGGAGCAGGTGGCAGCGGGGGAGGGGGACTACTTCATCCCCGGCGGCATCTGGTCGGAGGAGGAGTGCTTCCAGGCCATCGACCCCGACCAGCAGTTCTATCTAGATGAGAACGGCGATTTGGTCATCGTGTTCGGCGAGTACGAGGTGGCCCCCGGCTCCATGGGGATGCCCCGCTTCGTCATCGACCAAGAGGCCATATCAGACATCTGGGCGGGGTGACCCTCCGCCCAACGGCAACAAAGAGCGGGCCCGCATCGGTCAAAACCGATGCGGGCCCGCTCTTTCCTTTTGTCACAGGATGATACAGAGGGTGAACTGCCCGTTCTCCGCCGTGTAGTGGTAGGACGCGCCGTGCTTCCGGCAGAAGGCGGCGATGGAGTGGCTGCCGATCCCGTGCCCCGGCCGGGGGGAGACGGGCAGCCCGTCCCCGTCGAACCGCACCTCGCCGGCGTAGGGGTTGGAGCACTCGAACATGAGGCTGGGGTGGGAGATCGCCCTGCAGCGCAGCGCCCGCCGCTCCTCCGGCAGGCGCATACAGGCGTGGATGGCGTTCTCCAGGGCGTTGGAGAAGACGATGGCCAGCTCCGCCTCCGCCACCGGCAGGGGCTCGGCCAGGGCGATGCGGGCGTCCACCTGGATGTCCTTCCGCTGGGCCTGGCTGAAGTAGGTGGAGAACACCGCGTCCAGCACCGGCGGGCGGCACCAGTGGACGGGCTTGCGCTCCTCCAGCTGGGTCCGGGCCGCGCCGATGAAGGCCAGGGCCTCCTGATTTTCCCCCTGGGCCACCAGCTCCGCGATGGCCCGAAACCGGTGGCGCAGGTCGTGCCGCTCAATGCGCACCGCCTCCTCCACCGTCTGGACGGCCTCCATCCGGCTCCGGAGGGCGGAGAGGGAGAGCTCGGTGAGCTGGGCGTGGTGGCGGGCCTCCGTCTCCCGCCGCACGCTGGTGAAGAGCAGGAGCAGGACGCAGTAGAAGCCCACCATCAGCAGGGAGAACATGGGCTTGACCACCGTGGTGACCCAGTCGATCCCCACATATCCCGGGAACACAAAGAGGACGATCAGTCCGTAGACCATCAGCCAGACGCAGATCATCGCCCAGCCCTGCCGCAGCTCCTCCAGCGCCCGGAACACCCGCGGGCACAGGTGTCGGTGGAGCAGCCACAGCGTGGGCGGGGTCAAAATGAGCAGGGTGAGCCACAAAACCCACGTCCGCTGGCCGGAGAGGTAAAAGACAATGCCGCCGATGTGCTGGATCAGGAAACAGAAGAGGACGGCGGAGAGCAGCTGGTACAGCAGCCGCCAGCCCCGGTACCGGCTGAGCAGGAAGGCCACTGTGAAGGAGGGCAGGTAGACCGCCACGCTGTACAGCCGCACCACCAGGTCTACGCTGAAGGCGCAGGTCAAGCCGACCTCCAGGGCCATGAGCGCAAGGCCGGTGCCCGCGAAGATGAGGGCCGTTTTCCGCCGGGGCAGGCGGCTTTTGACAAACAGGAACAGCATGGTCATGCCCAGACCCGTCATATACAGCAGGTCGGCCAGGATCAGCTCTGTCACAGTCATCCCTCCTCCAGCCAGAAGCGCCCCCAGGCGTGCTTAAAGGGGGCCACCGACGCCCGGGGGATGGCCACCGGATCTCCGCTGTCCAGCAGCACCTCCTGCCCGTTCACCCCGGCCACGTGCTGGAGGTTGAAGGCGAAGCTGGAGCCGCACTGACAGAAGCGGGGATCGGAGAGCAGGGGCTCCACGGCGGTGTGGAAGGGGACCCGGAGGCTCAGGGAGTCCACGGCGCCGCCGGAACAGAAGTAGCGCAGGCTCCGCCCCACCCGCTCCACATACAGGATCTGGTCCAGCAGGACCCGGCGGGGCCCGTCCTTCGTGGTGATCAAAACCGCCTTGCTCCGCCGCTCATTCAGCTTTTTGACCGCCGCGTCCAGCACCTGGAAGAGCCGGTCCTTCTCCAGGGGCTTGAGCAGATAGAAGAAGGCCCGCACGGAGTAGCTGTCCACGGCGTAATCCGGGGAGGTGGTGAGATAGACGATCTCCCCGCCGTCCCCCAGCTGCCGCAGCTGCCGCCCCGTCTGGATGCCGTTGAGACCCGGCATAATGATGTCCAGGAGATAGAGGTCGAAGCCGCCGGTCTCCTCCACCTGGCAGAGCAGCTCCCGCCCCAGGCGGAAGGGGAAGACCTGCCCGGACAGGTCTGGGCGGCCGCCCAGATATTCCTGCACAAGCTTTGCCGTCTGATGCACATATTGCGCCTCATCGTCGCAGATCGCTATGCGGAGCATGGGATTTCACGCCCTTTCTTGTTGCATCATCCGGCAAAAAATGCGCAAATCCCCATGAATTTCACGCACACTGTGCCGGGCGGCCCGGCTGGGTAGTAAAGTAATATCATGCCGCAGATCCGTTTGTCAATAGGCCGGTTTTAGGCCGGCCTTACTTTTTTGGCGGGGGAGGGAATGCCCGTGGAGGCGCAGCGCGACGAGAGCAGAAGGCTGCCCGTGCCCAGGACGGGGGGCAGCGTGTGGCCCAAGGAGTACTGTCCGGCCTTTTCCCCCCGGGAGGGCTGGCTGCCCATCGAGAAGGAGCAGTGCTGGTACTGCCGGTACGCCAATTTTCACCTGACCGCTCCCGTGGCGCTGGACGTGGGGATCTGCTGTTACCCGCAGATCCAGATGGAATAGGAGGACGGACTGCCTTGCAAAAGCGAAAGAAGACTATGGGGGAGCCTGCCGCGGCGAGGCGGGCACGGCGGTTTGCCCGGCTGCTCGTTCCGGCGCTGACGGTCCCGCCGCTGCTGGGGCTGGCCGGCTGCGGCGCCCCGGCGCCTGCCGCGGAGGACCTGTGGCAGGCCGCCATGGCCGACGCGGTGTTCAGCGAGGACGGCGAGGTGCTGGATCTGGTGGCCCTGACGCCGGAGGACCCGGAGGTGATCTGGGACCAGGCGGGGGAGCGGGTGCTGCTGCTCACCTGGCACGACTACAGCGACCCCTGCGCCCCTGGCGATCCCCTGCCCGAGGGGTGCGGCGACGTGTGGGCCACCTCCCTGGGGGAGATGGAGGCCTGGTACGCCGAAAACGGGGCGGGCGCGGAGGACTGGGACCTGCGCTTTGCCCAGCTGCTGGGCATGCCGGAGGAGGCGGGGTGCACCCGGTTCACCGCCTTCTGGGCCTTCCCGGAGGACGTGATCCGCCCGGCCTATATCACCGACCCCGCTGCCCAGATGGAGAACGGCTATGCCCTGGTGCCCGAGGGAGACTATAAGGACTGGTTCGACGGCAACATCCTCTGGTCCTACTTTGAGAGCGAATACCCCTGGACCCGCCTGGGCTACACCTATGACTGGAGCGGCGGGGAGAGCGAATACGGCCTGACGGAGTTCCTGCTCCGGGACGCCGGAAACACCGAGATCCTCTTTACCGACACCACCGCCGGCTTCGTATCCCGGCTGGCGGACGCCGCTGGGGACGGAGAAGCCTGACTGGAGGCAGACTTATGGAACACTGTGAAAACACCCGCCCCTGCCCCTGTACCTACGACTGCCCCCGCCACGGCAGATACTGCGCCTGCGTGGCCCACCACCGGGACCACAACGAGGGGGTGCCCGGCTGCTTCTTTTCCAAGGAGGCGGAGGCCGCCTATGACCGCAGCGTGGAGGCCCTGGCCCGGGACCGGGGCATCCTGAAGTAATCCGTTCCAAATCCCCGCGCGAGGAGAGCAGATACCCATGAGAGAGAAGAGACGAGGCATACAAAGGCGGCAGGAGTCCGTCCCCCTGGACGCCGGGGGCATCGACCGGCTCAGTCAGCTGCTGGTGGAGACCCTGACCCAGGCGGAGGCCGACCGAAAGGACATCCTGCGGCTGCGGCTGGCCCTGGAGGACGCGCTGGCCCTGTGGCTGCCGGTGATGCCGGCGGGAAGCGTGTGTACCTTCCGCTGCGGCGCCCGCCTGGGGCGGATGTTTGCGGAGGTATCCGTCCCCGGCCCCCGGAGCGACCCGGCCGAGCTGGACCAGGCGGGGGGCAGCCTGTACTCCGGCCTCACCGCCCAGGCAGGCCTGGCCCTGACCTGGCAGTACCGGGACGGGGCCAACTGCCTGACGGTCTGCCCGCCCCGGCGGCAGCGGCTGAGCTCCCTGGCCCAGCTGATCCTGTCCTTCGGGGCGGCGGCGGCGTGCGGGGCGGCCCTGCTGGCCGCGCCGGTCCCGGTCCGGGCCGCGGCGGCCGGGATCGTGGACCCCCTGTTCTCCGCCATGATGGGGGTGCTCCAGGCCCTGGCCGGGCCCATGATCTTCCTGAGCGTGTGCTGCGGCATCCTGGCCATCGGCGTCTGCCTGGCCTGCCCCCTGGTCTACGCCCTGCTGGCCGCCCTGCGGCTGGGTGCGTCCTGGCCCATGCTCCTGCGCAAGGAGCTGCCCGCCTACCTCATCGCCCTGGCCACCGCCTCCTCCGCCGCCGCCCTGTCCACCAATCTGGAGACCTGCCAGCGGCGGCTGGGCATCTCCCCCCGGATCGGCAACTTCGCCGTTCCCCTGGGGCAGGTGGTGTTCAAGCCGGGGGCCGCGGCGGGCTTCCTGCTGCTGGCCTTCGGCCTGGCGGAGTTTTACGGAGTGGCCATGTCCCCGGCCTGGGTGGTGACGGGCGTGCTGGTCTCGGGGATGCTGGCTGCGGCCGCGCCCCCCATTCCCGGCGGCAGCCTCACCTGCTACACGGTGCTCCTCACCCAGCTGGGCATCCCGGAGGAGGGCATCGCCCTGGCCATCGCGGCCAACGTGATCCTGGACTTCTTTATGACCTCCTGCGGCATCGCCTGCCTGCAGTCGGCGCTGGCCATGGCGGCCGGCCGGCTGGGCATGCTGGACCGCGCCATTCTGCAAAAGGAATGATCGCCGTGCGCAAACTGCGGCCGCGCCGTCTTCCGGCGTTTTTGTCCGCCCTGCTGGCGGCCTTCTGCATGCTGTCGTCTGTCCAGTCCGCCCCCGCTCTGGCCGCCGGGGCGGAGGGGAGCGCCGCCGCCGGCGCCGTTCGGTTCGAGACCCTCTCTGACTTTTCCGGCGCCACCGTGGCCGCCTTCACCGGCACCACCCACGACCAGATCCTCTCCGCCGCGGTGGATGAGGTGGAGTTCCGATACTACGACGACCTGTCCTCCCAGATCCTGGCCCTCCAGACCGGCGCGGTGGACGCGGTGATCAACGACCTGCCGGTGGTGCGCCTGGCGGCGGCCCGGCAGGACGGCCTGGCGGTCTTTCCCGAGACCGTGGCCCCCGACAGCTACGGCCTGGGCCTGCAGAAGGACAGCCCCCTCACCGCCCCCATCAGCGCCATCATTGAGGAATTTCAGACCGACGGCACCCTGGCCGCCCTGGAGGACAAGTGGATGGGGGCGGACGAGAGCGTCAAGACCATCGACGCGGAGCCCTACGACGCCCCCAACGGCGTCCTGCACTACGCCCACGACTCCACCATGGAGCCCATGAGCTACGTGGGGGACGGCGGGGAGTCCCTGGGGTACGAGGTGGAGCTGGTGACCCTCATCGCCCGGGAGCTGGGCATGGAGCTGGAGATCACCCAGGGCAACTTCAGCGGCATCATGGCCATGCTCCAGAGCGGCCGGGCCGACATCATCTCCAGTTCCATCAGCATTACCGACGAGCGGCGGGAGAGCATCGACTTCCCCACCGCCCACTACACCGGCGGCGTGTCCCTGCTGGTGCGGGCGGAGGACCTGGGCCTGGGCGGCGGGGAGAGTGCGGAGGAGGACGAGGGCTTCTTCGCCTCCCTGGCGGACAGCTTCTACCGCAACTTCGTCCAGGAGGACCGCTGGAAGATGGTGCTCTCCGGCCTGGCCGTCACGGCGGTCATCTCGGTGTTCTCCGCCCTGTTCGGCACGGCGGTGGGCTTCGGCCTGTGCATGGTGCGCCGGAGCAAAAACCGCCTGGCCTCCGGCCTGGCGGCGGCCTTCATCCGCCTGATCCAGGGCGTGCCGGTGCTGGTGCTGCTGATGGTGCTGTTCTACGTGGTCTTTGCCCGCACCCGGCTGGACGGGGTGGCGGTGGCCATCGTGGCCTTCTCCATCAACTTCGGCGTGTACGTCTCCGAGATGATCCGCACCGGCATCAACGCCGTGGACCACGGCCAGTGGGAGGCGGCGGACGCCCTGGGCTTCGGGCGGGTCAAGACCTTCACCAAAATCATCGCCCCCCAGGCCGCCCGGCACGTCCTGCCGGTATACCGGGGCGAGTTCATCTCCATGGTGAAAATGACCTCGGTGGTGGGCTACATCGCCGTGGAGGACCTGACCAAGGCCAGCGACCTGATCCGCAGCCGCACCCTGGAGGCCTTCTTCCCCCTGATCGTCACCGCGGCCATCTACTTCCTGCTGGCCTGGGCCCTGACGGGCCTGCTGTCCGTCGCGGAGCGGCGGATCGACCCCAAACGCCGCCGCCGGGCGGTGAAGGGGGTGGATGTGGCGGCCCTCACGCCGGCGGACCTTGCCGGGCCGGAGGGAGGAGCCGCCGCCCGAAACGGGGCGGACGGGCCGGTCATCTCCATCTCCCACCTGAAAAAGGCCTACCCCAACGTCACCCCCCTCCAGGACGTGAACACGGACATATTCCGGGGGGACGTGATCTCGGTCATCGGCCCCTCGGGCACCGGCAAGAGCACCCTGCTGCGCTGCATCAACCGGCTGGAGACCCCCACGGCGGGGGAGATCCGGGGGCTGGGGCAGGACATGGCGGCCGCCAGGGGCGCCCAGCTGTGCGCCGTGCGCCGGCGGATGGGGATGGTGTTCCAGTCCTTCAACCTCTTCCCCCACCTGACGGTGATTGAAAACATCATGCTGGCCCCGGTGGAGCTGCTGGGCCAGGACAGGCAGACCGCCTGCCGCCGGGGCATGGCCCTGCTGGGCCGGGTGGGCCTGGCGGAGAAGGCTCTGAACTACCCCGACGAGCTCTCCGGCGGCCAGAAGCAGCGGGTGGCCATCGCCCGCACCCTGGCCATGGACCCGGAGATCGTCCTCTTTGACGAGCCCACCTCCGCCCTGGACCCCACCATGGTGGGGGAGGTGCTCTCGGTCATCCGCGCCCTGGCCGGCCAGGGGCTGACCATGCTCATCGTCACCCACGAGATGAAGTTCGCCCGGGACGTGTCCACCCGCGTGTTCTACATGGACCAGGGCCTCATCTACGAGGAGGGGACCCCGGAGCAGATCTTCGAGCACCCCAAAACCGACCGCTGCCGGGCCTTTGTCCACCGGCTGCGCACCTTCCACCTGGAGATCGCCTCCCGGTCCTTCGACTTCCTGGGGGCGGCGGGGCAGATCGACCAGTTTGCCCGCCGGCAGGTGCTCAGCGCCTGGCAGTCCCTGAAGTACCAGCAAGATCTTCGAGGAGCTGTGCGTGTCCGTGCTCCTGCCCGCCCTGCCGGCGGAGGGGGGCTGGACGGTGACCTTCGACGCCGCCTGCCGGGAGGACGGCAGCCAGTGCGAGGCGGTCCTCACCTGGCAGGGCGCGCCCCTGAACCCGCTGGAGGCGGGGGACGAGCTCAGCGTCCGCCTGGCCCTGGCCAAAACCCGGGACAGCGGCTACAGCTACGCCGACGGCGTCAACCGGGTCACGGTGACCTTCTGACGCGCGGCTCCGGGGCCCATGATTCACGCAGATTTCAAAAAATAACATAAGCTGGAGGTTTACACATGAACATCATCAAGAACAAGGACGGCAGCAAGCTGACCCTGGCCCTGGAGGGCCGCCTGGACACCACCACCGCGCCCCAGCTGGAGGCGGAGCTGAAAGCGTCCATGGACGGGATCGCGGAGCTGGACCTGGATTTTGAGAAGCTGGAGTATCTGTCCTCCGCCGGACTGCGTGTGCTGCTGGCCGCCCAGAAGGTGATGAACAAACAGGGCAAGATGACCATCCATCATGTCAACGAGACCATCCACGAGGTGTTTGAGGTGACCGGATTTATCGACATCCTCACCATCGAGGCGTGATGCGGAGGTGCCCTGTATGAAATCCCAGGAAATCAAACTGACCCACGACCTATCCTGCGCGGTGGAGGCCCTGCAGATGGTGGAGGACGTCTCCGCCCGGGCCGGGCTGGACCGGGAGCAGAGCAATGTCCTGCGTCTGTTGACAGAGGAAATGATCTCCATGACGACAGACATCCTGAAGTCCTGCCGGGGACGTCTGTGGCTCGAGTGCCAGGACGGCGAGTGCGCCCTGCACCTGAACGCCGCGGCGCCGATGGAGGAAGACGCGAAGGCGGCGTTCATCGCCGCCTCCAAGGCGAAGATCAATACGCCCATCAAAGGGGTGAAAAACAGGATCAGCGCCCTGTTCGCCGGCCTGCTGATCTACCAGGAGTACCCCGACTACTACATATCGGTGTGCAGCAGCTTTGGGGGCGGCGCCCCCATGCGCGGCGCCGCCCCCATGTGGTCCCTGGCGGAATATGGCCGCAGACGCGCCGGAGAGGAAAAGTCCGCGGAGCTGGAGGGGGTGGAGAGATCGATCCTGCTGGGGTTTGCGGACGACGTCATCGTCTCCGTGCAGGGCAGCTGGGTCGACCTGACGGTGAAAAAGCGCTTCTCCCCGTCGGCGGGCAAGCAGATGCCCAATTTCACCGGCCTGTCCCATGTGTGTATTTTTGTGGACGATATGATGCAGGCCGTGTCCTACTACCAAAAACTGCTGGGGGCCGAGCCCGACCACTATCTCTCCCACTGGCGGAACAAGGGGTTTTTCCAGGCGGGCGGCTTTCTCGACCAGGCCGAACAGGGCGATGTTTCCATCGCCTTTGTAAACGTGCCGGGTACCAAGCTGACCCTGGAACTGATGCAGTATCACTACCCGGAGGGGCGGAAGGAGCCGGTGATCTTCGCCGCCAACGATGTGAGCGGCGCCCGGCATGTGGCGCTGAAGATCACCAACATCGACGAGGCGTTCCAGCACGTCAAGTCCATGCCGGATACAAAGCTCATCAACCAGTCGGAGGCCTACCAGGTGTTCCGGATCAGTCAGACCCAGCCCTCCGAGGTGCACTTCTTCGACCAGGACCTGCGGGAGACCGACCAGCGTAACGTGCAGACCGCCAGGATCCTCAGTCAGGTGCGCTATTTCTATTTCATCGACAAGTACGGCCTGCAGTGGGAATTCGAGCAGGGCCACAGCGACATCGGAGACTGAACGGCGCAGGCCGGGCGGCCCCTCCGCCCTCCCCCATCCTGTCCCCCGAGGTAACGAGCATGGAAGAAAAGTTTTCATCCACAAGCCCCATTTTCCAGGAAAACGAGCGGGAGGCCAATCGGTACGCCTGCCGCTGCCTGCGGGTGATGGCCCTTATCGCCCTGCTGGCCTGGGTGCTGAACCTGCTGAATATCTTCATCGTGCCCCAGGGAGCCATGAATGTGGGGATGCCCATCTGCATAT
This sequence comes from uncultured Flavonifractor sp., assembly GCA_944387215.1. Classification (GTDB taxonomy): domain Bacteria; phylum Bacillota; class Clostridia; order Oscillospirales; family Oscillospiraceae; genus Flavonifractor. The sequence goes on from CALXEB010000014.1 coordinate 15,698, forward strand.
TTGCCTTCCTGCTGCCCACCCTCATCAGCCGGAGGGGCGCGGGGCGGGACCGGCGGTTCAAGTACCTCATCATGGGCTGCTGCGTGCTGGGCATCACCGTGCTGTCGGTGGCCATCCCCAAGCACACGGTGCTGGCCTGGATTGCCCCGGTGCTCCTAAGTTGCCATTATTACTCCCGGAAGCTGACGGTGAGCGCCCTCATCGCCTCGGTGGCCTGCCTGTGGGCCGCCGGCGCGGCCAGTCTCTTTGTGGGGGAGGGGGACCCCAACCTGATCAAGGCCTTCGATATGGAGGAGGCCGTCATCACGCCGGAGGTCTTCCGGGACGCGGCGCTGTTCTTTTTCCTTCCCCGCTCGGCGATCCTGGTGGGCATGGCCTTCGTGTGCGCCACCGTGGCCAGGCGCACCCGGAGGCTGCTGGAGCGGCAGGCGGCGGACTCCGCCGCCCGGCAGCGCATCGAGACCGAGCTGAACGTGGCCACCCAGATCCAGGCGGACATGCTGCCCCGGATCTTCCCCGCCTTCCCGGAGCGGCCGGAGTTCGACATCTACGCCTCCATGACTCCCGCTAAGGAGGTGGGGGGCGACTTCTACGACTTCTTCCTGGTGGATGACGATCATCTGGCCCTGGTGATTGCCGACGTGTCCGGCAAGGGGGTGCCTGCGGCGCTGTTTATGGTGATCGCCAAGACGCTGCTGAAAAATGCGGCCCAGACTGGCCTGTCCCCCCGGGCGGTCCTGGAAAAGGTGAACAACCAGCTGTGCGAGAACAACGAGGCGGAGATGTTCGTCACTGTGTGGCTGGGGGTGTATGAGATCTCCACCGGGAAGCTCACCGCCGCCAACGCGGGCCATGAGTACCCTGCCGTTCAGCGGGCGGATGGGGCCTTTGAACTCTACAAGGACCGCCACGGCTTTGTGCTGGCGGGCATGGAGAACGCCCGCTACTGGGAGTACGGACTGGAGCTGGCCGTGGGGGACACCCTGTTTGTCTACACCGACGGCGTGGCGGAGGCCACCGACGGGGCCAACGCCCTGTACGGCACGGAGCGGATGCTGGCCGCCCTGGACCGGAAGGGGGACGCTGGCCCCGAGCAACTGCTCCGGGCCGTGAAAACGGACATCGACCGGTTCGTGGGGGACGTGCCCCAGTTCGACGACATCACCATGCTGGCCATCCAGCGAAAGCCCGCTCCGAAAAGCCCGCCGGAGGGATCTGCCGGGTTCGGAGCGCCCGGGGGAGGGGAACGGGAATGACGGAAGCCCGCCAAGAGGACATGGACCGCCTGCTGGCCCAAAAGCGGCGGATCGTCCCTGTGGCCGCCGGCCGGGAGCCGGCGGATCTGGTGCTGAAAAACGCCGCTTACGTCAATGTCTTTTCCAATCAGATCTGCACGGGGGACATCGCCGTGGCAGAGGGGATCATCGCAGGGGTGGGCTGCCCCTACCGCGGGGCGCAGGAACTGGATCTCGCCGGCAGCCTGGTCCTCCCCGGCCTTCTGGACGCCCATGTCCACCTGGAAAGCGCCATGGTGGCCCCCGGGGAGTTTGCCCGGGCTGTGCTGCCCCACGGCACCACCACCGTCGTCGCCGACCCCCATGAGATCGCCAACGTCATGGGAGCCGGCGGGATCGCGTATATGCTCCAGGCCACCGAGGCCCTGCCGGTGGATGTGTATTTCATGCTGCCCTCCTGCGTCCCCGCCACCCCCATGGACGAGAGCGGCGCGGCGCTGGACCGGCGCGGGCTGGAGCCCTTCTATGCCCACCCCCGGGTCCTGGGCCTGGCGGAGGTGATGGACTATGCGGGGACGGCGGCGGCGGAGGGCCGGGTGCTGGAGAAGATCGCCGCGGCCCAGACCCGGGGCGGGCAGGTGGACGGCCACGCCCCCGGCCTCACCGGTTATGGCCTGAACGCCTACGTGGCCGCCGGGGCCCGCTCCGACCACGAGTGCTCCACCCTGGAGGAGGCCCTGGAGAAGCTGGCGCTGGGCCAGCACATCATGCTCCGGGAGGGCACCGCCGCCAAAAACCTGGCGGCCCTGCTGCCCCTTCTCACCCCCCGGTACGCCGACCGGTGTATGTTCTGCTGTGACGACAGGCACCCCGGCGACCTCCTGGCCCGGGGACACATCGACGGCATGGTCAGGGCCGCCGTCCGGGCGGGGGCGGACCCCATCCTGGTGGTGAAGGCTGCCAGCTTCAACGCCGCCCGGTATTTCCGCCTGAACGACCGGGGGGCTATCGCCCCGGGCTGTCTGGCGGACCTGGTGGTCATCGACAATTTCCGGGACTTCACCGTCCAGCAGGTGTTCAAGCGGGGAGAGCCGGTGTACGGCTGCGGGGAACTGCGGGCCTTTGAGGCCCCGGCGGCGGACCCGGAGCTGGCCCGCCGGGCCCTGGACACCTTCCGCCTGGCCTCCCTTACCGCCGGGGACTTCCGGACCTACGGCCCCAGAGGAGTGATCGGCCTGGTGGAGGGGGAGATTCTCACGGAGAACGGGGGCTGGGCCGACGGAATCGACCTGGAACAGGACATCCTGAAAGTGGCCGTCATCGAGCGGCACAAGGGCACCGGGCACATCGGCGTGGGCTACCTCCGGGGCTACGGGTTGAAGGAGGGGGCGGTGGCCTCCAGCGTCGCCCACGATTCCCACAATATCATCGTGGCTGGGACGGATGAGGAGTCCATGGCCGCCGCGGCCAGCCGGGTGGCGGAAAACCGGGGCGGCATCGCGGTGTGGGCGGCGGGCGGCTGCGCCGCCCAGGTGGCCCTGCCCATCGCCGGCCTCATGAGCCCCCACAGCCTGGAGCAGGTGGACCGGGACCTGGAGGCGGCCAAGGCGGCGGCCCTCCGCCAGGGGGTGCGGCCGGGGATCGACCCCTTTATGAGCCTCAGCTTCCTGGCCCTGCCGGTGATCCCCGCCCTGCGCCTCACCACAGGGGGCGTCTTTGACGTGAGTGCCCAGCGGTATCTTTAGAAAAACGGGCCTGCCGTCCGGCAGGCCACAGCAACAGAAACGAGGAAAACATCGATGATTACATTTATTTGCTCCATCGTCCTGCTGATCGGCGGGTATTTCCTGTACGGAAAACTGGTAGAAAAGGTGTTCGGACCGGACGACCGGCCCACGCCGGCGGTGGACCACCCGGACGGAGTGGACTACGTGCCCATGAAGACCTGGCGGGTGTTCCTGATCCAGCTGCTGAACATCGCCGGCACCGGCCCCATCTTCGGGCCCCTGATGGGAGCGGTGTTCGGGCCGGTGGTGTTCCTGTGGATCGTGTTCGGCGCCATCCTGGGCGGCGCGGTCCACGACTATATGTGCGGCATGATCTCCATCCGCATGAACGGCGCCTCGGTGTCGGAGATCGTGGGGCGCTATCTTGGTCCCGCCGCCCGGCAGATCATGCGGGTGTTTTCCATCGTCCTGCTGGTGCTGACGGGGGCGGTATTCACCACCAGCCCTGCGGGCCTGCTGGCCCGGCTCACCCCGGCGTGGATGGACACCACCTTCTGGGTGGTGGTCATTCTGCTGTACTACTTCCTGGCCACCCTGCTGCCCATCGACAAGCTCATCGGCAAGCTCTACCCGGTGTTCGGCGTGGTACTGCTGAGCATGGCGGTGGGCATCGTGGGCGGCCTGGCGGCAGGGGGCTTCCACATCCCGGAGCTGACCCTGGAAAACCTCCACCCGGACGGCCTGCCGGTGTGGCCCTTCATGTTCATTACCGTGGCCTGCGGGGCCATCTCCGGCTTCCATGCCACCCAGACCCCCATGATGTCCCGGTGCATCACCAGCGAGCGGAAGGGCCGCCTGGTGTTCTACGGGGCCATGATCTCCGAGAGCGTCATCGCCCTGATCTGGGCGGCGGCGGGGGTGGCCTTCTACGGCTCCACCGGCGGGCTTCAAAACGCCCTGGCCCAGCTGGGGCAGTCCGGCGTGGTGTACGACGTCTCTGTGTCCCTGCTGGGGCTGGCGGGGGGCGCGCTGGCCATCGTGGGGGTGGTGGTGTGCCCGGTGTCCTCCGGAGACACCGCCTTCCGCAGCGCCCGTCTCACCATCGCCGAATGGTTCCACATCGACCAGACCAGCCTGCCCAGGCGCCTGGCGGTGACCATCCCCCTGCTGGCAGTGGGGGCGGCGCTTACCCAGGTGGACTTCGACGTGATCTGGCGGTACTTCTCCTGGAGCAATCAGACCCTGGCCATGATCACCCTGTGGGCGGCGGCCATGTACCTGGTGCGCCGGGGGGGAAACCGGCGGCAGTCCCTTCTGTGCGCGCTGCCGGCCACCTTCATGTCCGGCGTCTCCTGCACCTATATCCTCATGGCGGAGGAGGGCTTCCGCCTGTCCCAGTCCATCGCCTATCCGGCGGGAGTGATCTTCGCAGCCGCCTGCGCCGCGCTATTTGGGTACCAGCTGGTGAAAAAAGGCCCCGCCCTGTCCTGAGAAGGGCCGGCGGGAGAGACGGAAAAGAGTGGGGAGAGCTTGATAGAAAAGCTGTTTCATGTCAGGGAGAAGGGCTCCAGCGTCCGCGCGGAGCTGCTGGCGGGCCTGACCACCTTTATGACCATGGCGTACATCCTGGTGGTGAACCCCGGGATGTTCGCCGAGCTGCCTGACGCGTCCTATTACGGCGTCTACATCGCCACAGCGCTCTCCGCCGCCGTGGGCACCATCCTTATCGGCCTTTGGGCCAATCTGCCCATGGCGCAGGCCTCCGCCATGGGTTCCAACGCATTCTTTGTCTACACCGTATGCCTGGGCTTCGGGCTGACCTACGCCAACGCCCTGGTCCTGGTGCTGCTGGACGGGATCGCCTTTGTCCTGCTGACGGTGAGCGGCCTGCGGCGGAAGATTTTTGAGGCCATCCCCGCCCCGGTGCGCCTGACCATCCCGGCGGGGGTGGGGCTGTTTATCGCCTTCATCGGGCTGAAGAACGCCGGGATCGTGGTGGCGGTGGCCGCCCAGGCCCCGGAGCGGCCGCCCTTCCCCGTGCTGTACGAGGACGGGCGCATCTTGGTGATCGCCAAGCCCGCCGGCCTGCTCACCGTGGCCAGCGACGGGGAGAAGGCGCGCACGGCCTACCGCCTGGCCGCCGGCTATGTGCAGCGGCGGGACCCCCGGGCCCGGGTGTTCGTCGTCCACCGGCTGGACCGGGACACCTCCGGCGTGCTGCTCTTTGCGAAGGACGAGGGCGCCAGGCGGGCCTATCAGGAGGACTGGAACAGCCTGGCCCGCCGCCGGGGCTACCTGGCGGTGACCGAGGGGGCGCCGCCCCGGCCGTCGGGCACAGTGCGCAGCCTCCTGCGGGAGACCTCCGTCCACAGGGTCTACTCCGGCCGGGGCGGGAAGGAGGCCGTGACCCATTATACCACACGGAGCGGAAACGGGAAATACGCCTTGCTGGAGGTATCCATCGACACCGGCCGGAAAAACCAGATCCGGGTCCACCTCAGCGAGCTGGGCTGCCCCGTGGCGGGGGACCGCATGTACGGCGCGGCCACAGACCCCCTGGGCCGGCTGTGCCTCCACGCCCACGAGCTGGCGCTGACCGACCCCTTTACCGGCGCGGCGCGCACCTTCCGGGCGGAGCCCCCCGCCGGGTTCTTTGCCATTACCAGGCCGGATCGAAGCGAAAAAAGGCTTGCAATCGGGGAAAAAGTGTGATATGCTAAAAGCCACGTTTGAGAGACAACGCGGCTTTACCGCGCTCAGAAAGTGCAAAATGCCCCCAGGGGCCGAAAGGACGATGTATCGTGAGTGTTCCTCAGCTGGTTTTGAGCATTATTGACGTGCTGGCCTGCCTGTTCCTCATCGCCGTGGTGCTGCTCCAGTCCGGCAAGAGCGCGGGCCTGTCCGGCGCCATCGCCGGCGTGGCCGACACCTTCCTGGCCAAGAACAAGGCCAAGAGCTGGGACGCCAAGCTGGCCAAGATGACCAAATGGGTGGCCATCGGCTTTATGGTGCTCACTTTTGTGATGTGCCTGCTCTGAGCAAAACACGGGAAAAGCGCCCTTCCGAGCTTCGGGAGGGCGCTTTTTGCTGAGCAGGAGCGCCCGGCCGGGCATACTGAGGCAGAAATGAAAGGAGCGGATACCTTGAAGGATACGCATAAAGATGAAATGCTGGGGGTCTACCAGGCCGCCAGCCGGGGATTTGGCTTTTTCAGTCCCGAGGGCGGCCGGGGCCGGCAGGACGACTGGTTCGTGCCCCCCAGGGCCCAGGGGAGCGCCTGGGACGGGGATAAGGTGGCCGCCGTTCCCGCCCGGGAGGACCGGGAGGAGGGGCGGAGCGTTGCCCGCGTCCTCCGGGTGGTGGAGCGGGCCAACCGCACGGTGACGGGGGTGCTGGAGCGGCAGGGCAGGGAGCTGTGGCTCCGGCCGGACAACGACAAGCTGCCCCTCATCCGGGCGCTCACCCGCCGCCCCGCCGGCGCGGCGGGCCAGCGGGGCGCGGTCTCCATGACCAGCTTCGGCGGCGGGGACACGCCCCCCATGGGCACCCTGCGGGAGCTCTTCGGCCCCGCCCGGAGCCGGGAGAGCGCCGTGGCCGCCATCCTGTACGGCCGCGGCATCCGCCGGGACTTTCCCCCGGAGGTGCTGGAGCAGGCCCGGTCCGTCCCCCAGGAGGTGCCGCAGGAGGCCCTGGAGGGCCGGCTGGACCTGCGGGACAAAACCGTCATCACCATCGACGGGGCGGCCTCCAAGGACTTTGACGACGCGGTGAGCCTGGAGCGGGACGGGCAGGGCCGCTGGGTGCTGGGGGTGCACATCGCGGACGTGAGCCACTATGTAAAGGCCGGTTCCCCCCTGGACCTGGAGGCCTGGGAGCGGGGCACCTCGGTGTACTTTGCCGACCAGGTGGTGCCCATGCTGCCCGAGGAACTGTCCAACGGCATCTGCTCCCTCAACCCGGGGGTGGACCGGCTGGCCCTGTCCTGCATCATGACCATGGACGGGGAGGGGGCGCTGCTGTCCCACACCATCTGCAAGAGCGTCATCCGCTCGGCCCGGCGGATGACCTACGGCGACTGCAATACCCTGCTCTCCCGCGGCGACCCGGCCCTGGCGGAGCGGTACGCCCGCATCCTGCCCATGCTGGAGGACATGAACGCCCTGGCAAAGGCGCTGGAGGCCCGCCGCCGGCGGCAGGGGGGCCTGGACCTGGACAGCCCGGAGAGCCAGGTGCTCTGCGACGAGACCGGCGCCCCCGTGGCGGCGGTGCTCCGCCGGCAGGGGGCGAGCGAAAAGCTCATCGAGGCCTTCATGCTCTCCGCCAACGAGTGCGTGGCCCAGCACCTGACCCAGGCCAAAAAGCCCTGCGTCTACCGGGTCCACGAAAAGCCCTCCCAGGAGAAGGCCGACGCCCTGCGGGTGCTGGTGGCCCCCCTGGGATACGAGCTGAAGGGGGCCGACGGCCCCTCCCTCCAGAAGCTGCTGGACTGGGCAAAGGGCCGGCCGGAGGAGGGGGCGGTGTCCCTGATGGTGCTGCGCTCCCTGATGAAGGCCCGGTACGACGGGGAGAACCTGGGCCACTTCGGCCTGGCCTCCCCCTGCTACTGCCACTTCACCTCCCCCATCCGCCGCTACCCCGACCTGATGGTCCACCGCATCCTCACCGCCCTGCTGGACGGACGGTGGAAGCAGGAGGGGCGGAAGCTGGCCGCGGCGGTGCCCCGGGCCGCCCTCCAGTCCTCCCAGCGGGAGGCGGCCGCCCAGGAGGCCGAGCGGGAGATCGAAAAGCGCTACCTGGCCGAGTATATGGCCGGGCACATCGGGGAGACCTTCCGCGGCGCCGTGTCCGGCGTCACCCGCTTCGGCCTGTTCGTGGCGGTGGAGGGGGGCGTGGAGGGCCTGCTCCCCCTGGAGGCCCTGCCCGGCGGGCCCTGGGAATATGACGAGGCCCACCTGGTCCTCCAGGAGGCCGGCGGCCCCGGCCGGTACGCCCTGGGGACGGAGGTGGAGGTGGAGTGCGCCGCCGCCGACCCGGCCTCCGGGCAGATCGACTTCACCCTCCCCGGCGGGCTGCCCGCCCCCCGGCCCCTGCGGGTGCGGCGGGAGCGGGAGGACAGGCCCCGACGGGAGCATAAAAAGGGCGGCCGCCGGTCCGTACACGTGCCCCGGGGCCGGAAAGGACGGAAAAAGCGATGAAGTTTCGTTATATTATCCCGGTGTTATTCCTGGCTGTATTCGCCCTGGCCATCTGGTTCGGGGTGCGCTCCCTGGGCGGCGCCCCGGCGGTGGAGGCCACCCCCGCGGCGACGGCCTCTTCCGCCCCCGGGCCCACGGCCCCGCCCTCCCCGGACCCGGAACCCACCCCCACCCCAGACCCGGCGGCGGAGGCCCTGGCCGCCCTGACGGTGGAGCAGAAGGTGGGCCAGCTGCTGGTGGCGGGCATCAGCGGCCTGGAGCCCGGGGAGGACGGGGCCCAGGCCGTCAGGGACTACCAGGTGGGCGGCGTCATCCTCTTCGGCCGCAACGTGGAGAGCGCCGGCCAGCTGACAGAGCTGACCAACGGCCTGAAGGCCCTTAACGGAGACCACATCCCGCTGTTTCTGTCCGTGGACCAGGAGGGGGGAAGGGTGGACCGCATGCCGCCGGAGGTGGCGGAACTGCCGGCGGCCTACCAGTTCGGACAAATCAGCGACCCGGACCTGCGGATGGATGCCTGCTTCGAGCTGGGCCAGACCCTGGCGGAGCAGTGCGCCGCCTTTGGCTTCAACCTGGACTTCGCCCCTGTGATGGACATCTGGTCCAACCCGGATAACACAGTGATCGGGGACCGGGCCTTCGGCGCCGACCTGGAGTCGGTGACCTATGCCGCCAATGAGACCGCCTGGGGCATCCTCAGCGGCGGGGTCATTGCCGCAGCCAAGCACTTCCCCGGCCACGGGGACACGGCGGTGGATTCCCACTACGGCCTGCCGGTGGTGGACAAGAGCCTGGAGGAGCTGCGGGAGTTTGAGCTGGTCCCCTTCCGCCAGGCGATTGAGAATACCTGCGTCTACGGTGCGTATGCGGGCGACTCGGCCATCCCGGTCATCATGGTGAGCCATATCCTCATGACCGCCATAGATCCGAACCGTCCCGCCTCCCTGTCCGAGCCGGTGGTCACCGGCCTGCTGCGGGAGGAACTGGGGTTTGACGGGGTGGTGTGCACCGACGACCTCACCATGGCCGCCGTGTCCGACAGCTACGGCATGGGGGAGGCGGCGGTGCTGGCGGTGGAGGCCGGCTGCGACCTGCTGCTGGTGTGCCACGGGGCGGACAACCTGGCCGCCGCCCGGGACGCCCTGCTCGCGGCGGTGGAGAGCGGCCGCATCTCCATGGAGCGGCTGGACGAGAGCGTGTACCGCATCCTGGCCCTGAAAGAGGCATACGGCCTCACCAACGCCCCCGTGTCTGACCCCGATGTGGACGCCCTCAACGCCCGGATCGGGGCCCTGGCGGCCCGGCTGGGGTGAGGCCGCCCCCGTAGGGCGCGGCCTCCCGGACGCGCTGAACGCCGTTCCGTAGGGCGGGGGCAAGCCCCCGCCGGGCGGATGATATCCGCCCCTACGGATGGGTGCGCCGTTTCTCCGCCCGCATCGCAAAACGAGGGCCCGTCCGAACTTCGGACGGGCCCTCGCTGGGTATGTGGATGCTTATTTGGCGTAGTCCACCACTTTGGTCTCCCGGATCATGTTGACCTTGATCTGGCCGGGGTACTCCAGCTCCTCCTCGATCTTCCGGGCGATGTCCCGGGCCAGGAGCACCATCTGGTCCTCGCTGACCTTGTCGGGGGCCACCATGATGCGCACCTCCCGGCCGGCCTGGATGGCGTAGGACTTCTCCACCCCGGGGAAGGAGGAGGTGACCTCCTCCAGCTTCTCCAGGCGCTTGATATAGTTCTCCAGGTTC
>CALXEB010000015.1 GCA_944387215.1 uncultured Flavonifractor sp.
AGCCCGCTGCGCGCAGGATTTGTCCGCCTTAGGCGGACAAATCCCACACTTGCGGTCTGAGAAGTGTTTTCTCCGAGGCACATGTCCTCGGAGAAAACGGATTCCAATTTTTTCGCGCCTGCGGGCGCGAACTCTGCGAGACTTTTTCGATAAGCTGACCGGCGGGCCGCCTCTGCGGCCCGCCGGTCCTGCCTCTTACAGGTCTTTTGCTTTCATCTTCTCAAGCTCGGCCTTTTCCGCCGCCTTGGCCTTGCTCCGCCCGATGAGCCAGGCGGCGGCCAGACCCGCGGCGGCCGCCGCGGCCGCCGGCAGGGCGGAGAAGTCCCGCAGGGCCAGGGACACTACAGCGACGAGCAGGACCATGCCGCCGGGCAGCAGGGCCCCCAGCAGGGGGCTTTTCCGGGTGCCCAGATAGTATTCCAGCGCCAGAAGGGCCACGGAGATCAAAAGGATCACAAACTGCCTCATAAACGCTTCTTCTCCTTCTCGTATCTGTCGATGATGAGTTTGGCGGTGTCCACATCAAGGCGCGAATCCACCGCCAGGCCCTTGATAAAGGCGGCGAAGGGCTCTCTCCCCTCCTGGTCGGCCAGCTTGATCTTCTGGATCAGCCGGTCCAGCCGCAGGCGGACGGTGGGGTAGGACACCTGGTACAGCCGGGCGATCTCCTTCAGGGAGCCGGAGGCCAGGGCGAAGTTTTTCAGGAACGCGGCGTCCTCCGGCTCCAGCTCCAGGAACCAGCGCGGGATCTTATCCAAGTCCATGCAGGTACACCTCATATTTGATTTTAACTATGTTAAGTATAACATAAACAAAATTAAAGTCAAGGGGCAAAAAGGGGGCGCAGGTCAAACCCGCGCCCCTTTTTCCTCACATGCCCAGGGTATCTGCCAGGTCGGCCCGCATGTGGTTCATCTTCCGGCCAGTCTGCCGGACCATCCGCCGAACATTGGGGTCCTGCATCCCCTTGGCGGCCACCGCCATGCCGACGGCGGCGCCGGCCAGGACGCCCAAGCCCATACCCTCTAAAAACGCGTGCTTGGTCATTGATATCGCTCCCTTCTGGATTTGGTCCGATGTTATTATGGCCGGAAAAGCGGAAAAATCCGTTGCTAAAAAATGTGATGCACGGTATAATGATAGACGAAAAAGTGACAGGCGTTTTTTCGGGGGGACAGCGTGAGAAAAGGGCTTCCATCCCTGCGGGATAGTCAGCCCTTTTTTTATGAGAGGGGCCCGTTTTCCCCGGCGCATGTCCCTGTGCAGGACCGAAACGAACGTGCTCCGCCGTCCTCAGGCGGCGGAGCCTGGTGAGACCTTTTTGCATGCCGCCCGGGGCGGCAGAAGGGAGTGATCGCGTGAAATTGTTGATACGGCAAGGCCGGCTGGTGGACCCTGTGGGGGGCATCGGCGGCGTGATGGATATTTTGCTGGACAACGGCCGGGTGGCCATGATCGGCAGCGACATCCGCGAGCCGGACGCTCAGGTCATCGACGCGGCGGGACTGACCGTATGCGCCGGCCTGGTGGATATGCACGTCCACCTGCGGGAGCCGGGCTTCGAGCATAAAGAGACCATCGCCACCGGCGCGGCGGCGGCGGCCCATGGGGGCTTTACCTCCATCGCCTGTATGCCCAACACCCGGCCGGCCATCGACGCGCCGGAGCGCGTGGACTACATCAAAGAAAAGGCCGCCCGGGCCTGCGGCGTCCACGTCTGGCCCATCGGGGCGGTGACGGTGGGTCAGGCGGGGCAGGCTCTCACTGATTTCGAGACCCTGAAGCATGCCGGGGCGGTGGCCCTGTCTGACGACGGGGTGCCGGTGCAGAACGCCAACCTGATGCGGGACGCCCTGATCCTGGCCCACCGCCAGGGGCTGACCATCCTCTCCCACTGTGAGGACGCGGACCTGGTGAAAAATTACGCGGTGAACGAGGGCCGGGTATCCCGGCAGCTGCGCCTCCCCGGCCGGCCCGCCATCGCCGAGGAACTGATGGTGGCCCGGGACGCCATGCTGGCCGAGGAGACCGGCGGGGCGGTGCACATCTGCCACATCTCCACCGCCAAGGCGGTGGCCCTGGTGCGCCGCTACAAGCGCAAGGGAGTGCAGATCACCTGCGAGACCTGCCCGCAGTATTTTTCTCTGACCGAGGACGAGATCCTCAGCCAGGGGGCCCTGGCCCGGGTGAACCCGCCGCTTCGGACGAAGGCCGACGTGGAGGCCATTATCGAGGGCCTAAAGGACGGCACCATCGACGCCATCGCCACCGATCACGCCCCCCACGCCGCCGAGGAGAAGGCCCGGCCGCTGGCGGAGGCTCCCAGCGGCATGGTGGGGCTGGAGACCGCCCTGGCGGTGGCCCTGACCTATCTCTACCACACGGGGGAGCTTTCCCTGTCCGACATCCTGCGAAAAATGACCATCAACCCCGCCTGCATCCTCCGTCTGCCCACCAAGGGCCGGCTGGCCATCGGCGCGGACGGGGACGTGGTGATCTTCGACCCGGACCAGGAGTGGACGGTGGACCCGGCGCAGTTTGCCTCCAAGGGCCGCAACACCCCCTTCGGCGGGAAAAAGCTGAAAGGAAAAGTGAAATATACCATCGTAGGCGGCCAGGTCGTCTACCGGGAAGGAGAATAGGACATGTCCTTTGACGTATTGCAGGAGAAGATCATCGCCCTGAAAAATCCCACCGTGGCGGGGCTGGACCCCAAGCCGGAATATGTGCCCGCGCACATCCGCAGGGCGTCCTACAACGAGTTTGGCGAAAACCTTGTGGGGGCCGTCGACGCCATTTTCCAGTTCAACAAGGGCCTCATCGACGCGCTGTGCGATATCGTGCCCGCCGTGAAGCCCCAGTCCGCCTACTACGAGCGGCTGGGCTGGCGGGGCATGAAGATGCTGGAGGCCACCATCCGCTACGCCCATGAGAAGGGCATGTATGTCATCGCCGACATCAAGCGGGGCGACATTGGCTCCACGGCGGAGGCCTACGCCGACGGCTGGCTGGGGGAGACCCGGGTGGAGGACACCCTGTGCCGGGGTTTCGGCGCCGACTGCGTCACCCTCAACGGCTACATGGGCGCCGACAGCGTCAACCCCTTCCTGAAGGTAGCGGCGGAGAAGGACAAGTGCGTATTCATCCTGGCCAAGACCTCCAACCCCGGCTCCGGGGAGCTGCAGAACGTCTCCGCCGGGGACAACGACACGGTGTACGGCCTCATGGCCGACCTCATTGAAAAGTGGGGCGCGGGCACCCAGGGGAAATACGGCTACACCCGGGCCGGCGCGGTGGCCGGGGCCACCTACCCCGAGGAGCTCCAGCAGCTCCGGGCCCGGATGCCCCACACCTTCCTGCTGGTGCCCGGCTACGGCGCCCAGGGCGGTACCGCCGAGGACGTGCGATACGCCTTCCAGGACAAGGGCAGGGGGGCCATCGTCAACTCCTCCCGGGGCATTATCTGCGCCTGGCAAAAGACGGGGAAGAACGGGGAGGACTATCAGCAGGCCGCCCGGGACGCCGCCATCGCCATGCGGGACGATATTTGCCGCTACATCACCATCGGGTAAGGAGGGGAGAGAATGCCCATCCAACAGCTTTGCACCGTCGTGGGCATGTCCGCCATCGGCGACGGCACCTACTGGATGACCCTGGAGGTGGGGAAGATGGTGGAGGAGCTGGGGCTCCGCGCCGGCCAGTTCCTCCACGTGGCCTGCGGGGAGGGCAGCCTCCTCCGCCGCCCCATCTCCGTGGCCCTCACCCTGGCGGATGAGCCGGAGAACACCGCCGCCCTCATCTTCGAGGTGAAGGGGGAGGGCACCCGCTGGCTCTCAAAGCGCAAGGCGGGGGATATGGTGGATGTGCTGGGCCCCTTGGGCAACGGCTTTTCCGTGGAGGAGGGGGGACGCTACCTCCTGGTGGGGGGCGGCATCGGCACGCCCCCGCTGCTGGGCTATGCCGAGGCCTTCCACGAAAACGCCGTGGCCGTGTTGGGCTTCCGCTCGGCAGACCGGGCCATCCTGGTGGATCGGTACCGGGAAGCCTGTAAAGAGGTATACCTTTGCACGGATGACGGCAGCGCGGGCCGGCACGGCTTCGTGGACGCCCAGGTGCGGGACATACTTGAAAAGGATAAGAACTTTACAGCAATTCTGGCCTGCGGCCCGAGACCCATGCTCAAGAGCGTGGCCAAGGCGGCGGCGGAGTACGGCGTGCCCTGCCAGGTGTCCATGGAGGAGCGGATGGCCTGCGGCGTGGGGGCCTGCCTGGGCTGCGCCCTTCAGATGGCCGACGGCACCATGAAGCACGTGTGCAAGGACGGGCCGGTATTCAGCGCGGAGGAGGTGGACTGGGATGCCTGACCGAAAGAAATTTGTCTACCTGCCGAAGGCGAAAAACGATTTCGTGGTGATCGGCAGGGGAGCGGCCGGCAGCCCGGAGCAGGAGCCGCCCCGCGCCCCCGGTTCCCGGGTCGTCCGGCCGAAGAAAAGATCCTTTGCCGTGGACCAGTCGGTGACTCTGGCGGGGGTGCGGCTGAAAAATCCCGTGGTGGTGGCCTCGGGCACCTTCGGCTTCGGCCGGGAGTACGGGGAATTTTACGACCTGAGCGAGCTGGGGGGTATCTGCTGTAAGGGCCTTACCCTTCACAGGAGAGAGGGCAATCCGCCCCCCCGTATTGCCGAGACCCCCATGGGCATTTTGAATTCCGTTGGCCTGCAGAACCCCGGGGTGGACGCATTTATCGCCCATGAGCTGCCCGAGCTGCGCCGCCACGACCTGGCGGTGATCGCCAACATCTCGGGCAACACCCCGGAGGAGTATGGAATCATGTGCGAGAAGCTCTCCGATGCCGGGGTGGATCTTATCGAGGTGAACATCTCCTGTCCAAACGTGAAGGCGGGGGGGCTGGCCTACGGCACCCGGCCGGAGCTGGCTGCCGAGGTCACCTCTGTGGCCAAGGCCCACGCCGGGAAAACCCCGGTGATGGTGAAGCTCTCCCCCAACGTCACCGACATCACGGAGATCGCCCGGGCGGTGGCCGGCGCCGGGGCGGACGCTTTGTCCCTCATCAACACCCTGCGGGGCATGCGCATCGACGTGAACACCCGCCGGCCCATTTTGAAGATGAACACCGGCGGCCTGTCCGGCCCGGCGGTGCTGCCCGTCGCGGTGCGCATGGTGTGGGAGGTTCACAACGCCCTGCCCGGCATGCCCATTCTGGGTATGGGCGGCGTGGCAAAGGGAGAGGACGCGGCCCAGCTCATGCTGGCCGGGGCCTCCGCCGTGGCGGTGGGCACCGCCTGCTTTGCCGATCCCTACGCCCCCATCCGGGTGCGGGACGGCCTGGCAGAGATCGCCCAGCGCCAGGGGCTTGACAAGGTGTCTGCCCTTACAGGTGCGGTTAAACCCTGGTAGCGGAGGCGGCATAATGGAAAACACCTGTTACGTGACCTGTTCCATCGGGCAGTGCGCCGAGCTGATCCACAGCGCCATCGTGGACGGCAGCGTCACCGGCGAACTGCTGGACCGCTATGAGGTCCAAAGCCCCGACGGGCTGAAGTGCCTGGTGATGGTGTATGAAAAACACTACTGGCGGGCGGGCAACCGGCTGACCCTGACGGTCACCATCGACAATATGAGCGGCCGGACCCGGGTCCACACAGTGGGCGGCGGCGGGGGAGAGGGGCTGTTCCGCTTCGACTGGGGGGCGTCCCAGTCCTTCGAGGGCGTGGTGCAGGATGCCCTCGCCCCCTATTTGCGCTGAGGCCGCCGGGCAAGCCAATTCCTGAAGAGAGTGGAGATCGACCATGACGCGAATTTTCCTCATCCGACACGCGGAGGCGGAGGGCAACCTCTACCGCCGGGTCCACGGATGGTATGACAGTCTCATTACAGACAACGGCTACCGGCAGATCGCGGCCCTGGCGGGCCGGTTTGCCGATGTGCATGTGGACGCGGTATACTCCAGCGACCTGTTCCGCACCATGACCACCGCCGGGGCCATCCTGGGTCCCCACGGTCTGGAGCTGCGCACCCGGCCCGACCTGCGGGAGATCGGCGTGGGGGTGTGGGAAGATGTGCCCTGGGGGGAGCTGGGACAGAGGGAGCCCCTCCGCCTGGAGCAGTTCAATCACGCTCATCCCGACTTCTGCGTGGAGGGAGGCGAGACCTTCGCCCAGGTACAGGCCCGGATGCTGGCCGCCGTGCAGGACGTCGCCAGGGCGCATCCGGGCCAGACTGTGGCTCTGTTCTCCCACGGTACAGCCATCCGCTGCCTGCAGGCGGCGGTGCGGGGGCTGGGTCCCGGCGAGATGGACGCCCTGGGCCACAGCGACAATACCGCCGTCACCTGCCTGGAGGCGGGGGAGGACGGAACGCTCCGGCTGGTTTTTGAAAACGACAACACCCACCTGCCCGAGGAGATCTCCACCCTGGCCCGGCAGAAGTGGTGGAAATCCAAGGAGAGCAGCCTGGCCGACGCCAACCTGTGGTTCCGGCCCCTGGACCTGGAGCGGGAGGAGGAGATCTATCGCTCCGCCCGGGCGGAAGCCTGGCGGGATATCCACGGCCCGGACATCCCCTTTGAAGGCGCGGGCTTTCTGGCCGACGCCCGCCGGTGCTGGGACCAGGACCGGGAAAAGGCCCTGATGGCCGCCATGCTGGGCGGCGAGCTGGCCGGCCTGCTCCAGCTGGACCTGGAGCGCTGGGCGGAGGAGGGGGCGGGGTACGTCCCCTTTGTGTACATGGCGCCCGCGTACCGAAAGCGGGGGCTGGGCGTGCAGCTTATCGGCCAGGCGGTGTCCACCTACCGCGCCCTGGGCCGGGACAGGCTGCGCCTGCGCTGTGCGCCGGAAAACGGCGTCGCCCAGCGGTTTTACAAAAAGTACGGCTTTACCAGGATCGGCGCGGTCACCGGCTACGGCGGCGTGCCGCTGGACCTTCTGGAAAAATACATCGGCTTCGAGCCGCGATACAGCGAGGTATTATGAACGGATTTCTCCCTGTTTCTCGAGCGGAACTGGCAGAACGCGGGTGGGACTGGTACGACTTTCTGGTCATCACCGGGGACGCCTACGTGGACCACCCCTCCTTCGGCCCGGCCATCATCTCCCGGCTGCTGGAACACGAGGGCTACCGGGTGGCTGTTCTGGCCCAGCCGGATTGGCGCAAGGTAAGTTCCTTTACGGCCCTGGGCCGCCCCCGGCTGGGCGTCATGCTGTCCAGCGGCAACATCGACTCCATGGTGGCCCACTACACCGTTGCCAAGCGCCGCCGGCATGACGATGCCTATTCCCCGGGAAACAGGGCCGGCCTGCGGCCCGACCGGGCGGTGATCGTCTACGCCAACAAGGTGCGGGAGGCCTTCGGGGACATCCCCCTGGTCATCGGCGGGCTGGAGGCGTCCCTGCGCCGCTTCGCCCACTACGACTACTGGGAGGACAAGGTGCGCCGGTCCGTGCTCCTGGACAGCCAGGCCGACCTTTTGGTCTATGGCATGGGGGAGCGGGCCACGAAGGAGATCGCCGCCCGCCTGGCTTCCTGCACGCCCATCGGGGAGATCACAGATGTAAAGGGAACTGCCTTTATTGCAAAAGACCCCTCCGCCTGCGCCTATCCCAAGGTGGAGTGCCCCTCCTTCGAGGCGGTGTCCGCCGATAAGCGCGCCTATGCCCAGGCAAATCAGATCCAGTACGAGGAGCACGACCCCATCCGGGGCCGGGCCATTCTTCAGCGCCACGGGGAGCGGCTGCTGGTGGTCAATCCGCCGGCCATGCCCCTGACCACGGCGGAGCTGGACGCGGTGGCCGAGCTGCCCTACGTCCGGGAGCCCCACCCCATGTACGACCAGATGGGGGGCGTGCCCGCCATCGAGGAGGTACGCTTCTCGGTGGCCCATAACCGGGGTTGCTTCGGGGCGTGCAATTTCTGTTCCCTGGCCTTCCACCAGGGGCGGATCATCTCCTCCCGCAGCCATGAGAGCGTGCTCCGGGAGGTGGAGGCCCTGACGAAGCACCCCGGCTTCAAGGGCTATATCCACGACGTGGGGGGCCCCACCGCCAATTTCCGGCGCCCCGCCTGCCAGAAGCAGCTGAAGGCGGGGCTGTGCCGCAACCGGGCCTGCCTGGCCCCCGAGCCCTGCCCCAACCTGGACGCCGACCACACCGACTACCTGATGCTCCTGCGGAAGATCCGGGCGGTGCCCGGGGTGAAGAAGGTGTTCATCCGCTCGGGCATCCGCTTTGACTTCATGATGCAGGATAAGAGCGGGGAGTTCTTCGCCGAGCTGGTGAAATACCACGTCTCCGGCCAGCTGAAGGTGGCCCCGGAGCACTGCGTGGACTCCGTGCTGGACGAGATGGGCAAGCCCCACATCGCGGTGTACGAGAAGTTCCGCCGGAAGTACGAGTCCCTCAACCGCAAGTACGGCAAGGAGCAGTACCTGGTGCCCTATCTCATGTCCTCCCACCCCGGCTGCACTCTGGACGACGCGGTACGCCTGGCCCAGTGGCTCAACAGGTCCGGCCGCCAGCCCGAGCAGGTGCAGGACTTCTATCCCACGCCGGGCACTCTGTCCACCTGTATGTACTACACCGGCCTGGACCCCCGCACCATGGAGCCGGTTTATGTGCCCCGGGACCCCCATGAGAAGGCCATGCAGCGGGCCCTCATGCAGTGGAAGCGGCCGGAAAAGCGGCCACTGGTGCGGGAGGCCCTCCATCGGACCCACCGGGAGGACCTGATCGGCTACGGCAAGGACTGCCTGCTCCGCCCCCACAGGCCCGGCAGCCAGGCGGGCGACCCGGCAGGGCGGGGGAGCGCCCCCGCCAAAGGGAAGACGGCGGCCGCAAAGCCCGCTGAAAAGTCCCGGCAGCGGCCGGTCAGGAAGGCCGGCTGGGCGGCGGCCAAGCCGAAGAAGAATGCCCGCCCCAAGAAAAAACGGTGACAACAAGGCCGCAGACGCCAAGCGTCTGCGGCCTTGTTGCGGTCACTCCAGCACAGTGCGGGGCAGCCGGGGGCCCAGGCGGGAGAGCAGCTCGTTGGTGATGGTGCCGGCGGCGGCCGCCGCCTCCTCGGCGGTAATCTCCTGGTCTCCATCCCGGCCGATGAGGGTGGCCGCGTCTCCGGGCGTCACCCCCGGGATGTCGGTCACATCGACCAGCAGCTGGTCCATGCACACCAGCCCGGCCACGGGGGCGCTCCGTCCCCGGAGGAGCACCCGCCCCGCCCCGTTGGAGAGGGCCCGGGGCCAGCCGTCGGCATATCCGATGGACACCGTGGCCAGCACCGTGGGCCGCCGGGCCGTAAAAGAGCCGTCGTACCCCGCCCGCTCCCCGGCCTCCAGCCGGTGGAGCTGCACCACCCGGGCCCGGAGGGAGAGGACGGGGCGCAGATCGGGCTTTGCCCGGGTCTCCTGCCCCGGCGCGCTGTGCACCCCGTACAGGGCGATACCCGGCCGGGCGTAATCGCAGGGCAGGCCGGGGAGGTTGAGCAGGCCGTAGCTGCCCTGGAAGTGGAGGGCCCCCGGCTCGTGCCCCGCCCGCCTCAGCGTCTCCACCGCTACCCGGAAGCGCCGGAGCTCCTCCTCCGTCCGGGCCCGGCTGTCCGGGTCCGCCGCCTCCGCGTCGGACAGGTGGGTGATGGTGCCGGTGACCTTCAGGTGTGGGCACCGAAAGGGGACGGCCAGCCCCGCCCCGTCGTCCCAGGCGAAGCCCAGCCGGTGCAGGCCGGTGTCGATCTTGAGGTGGACCTCCAGCCGCCGGCCGGCGGCCTCCAGCGCCCGGGCGTGGGCGGCGCTCACCACCGCCTGGGTCAGCCGGTGCCGGGCCAGCAGGGGGGCCTCCTCCGGGCCCGTGCAGCCCAGAATCAGGATGGTCCCCCGGACGCCGCCCCGGCGCAGCCGCGCCCCCTCGGCGGCGGTGGCCACGGCGAAGGCGGTCACCCCCTGGCCGGCGCAGATCCGGGCCACCTCCAGATCCCCGTGGCCGTAGGCGTTGGCCTTTACCACCGGCATGAGGGCGGCCCCCGCCGGCAGCAGGGCGGACAGGGCGGCCAGGTTGTGCCGCAGGGCCCCGGCGTCGATCTCCGCCCACGCCCGGGCGTCCGGCCGGGGCCGGGCGGGCCGCCGGAGGGCGAAGGGGAGGGCCAGCAGGGCGGAGAGCAGGGTTACGGCGGCATAGTGCCCCAGGCTGTTGTCCACGAAAAGCCCGGTGAGGCCGGCGGCCCGCGCCCCGCCCCGCACCAGCACGATGCACCAGGGGTGCAGGATATACACCGCCGCCGCCCACCCCCGGAGGGCGGGGACGGAGGGCAGCTCCAGGGCGGCCAGCCACAGAAGCAGAAAGCCCACGCACAGGGGCAGGGAGAAGTAGAGGGCGTCAAACCGGGGCAGTTCCAGCGCCTTCACCAGCAGGCCCTCCCCCGTCAGCAGCGCCATGGAGAGGAGCAGCAGCGCCCCGCAGGCCGGCGCCCCGTGCCGCCGGGGGCGGCCGGCCAGCCGGCCGCCCAGCAGCAGGAAGATGGGGACGGAGAACAGGCCGTTGCGGGTGTAGTCGAAGCAGAGGAACATGGCCTCGTACGCCGCCCGCAGGGGCGGCAGGGCGGCGGTCAGGCCGTACCAGCTGTCCCCCAGCACGCCGAGGACATAGAGCAGCCCGGCGGGGATCCACGCCCACCGCCCCAGCCCCCGCACCAGGGCCCAGACGATGCAGGCTCCCAGGATCAGGGCGGGGAAGTACCACAGGTGGTAGAAGGTGCCGTTGAAAAAGACGTCCCGCAGCAGGTCCGTCCCCGGCTCCGCCAAGGTGTGGTTATAGAGGTTCAGGGGCAGGTAGAGCAGGGCGGACAGGGCGTACAGCCCCAGGACCTTCCTCAGGAAGGGACCCAGGGCGGCCGCCCCCTCCCGCTCCAGCCGGGGCACCAGGAACCAGCCGCTGACGGCGAAGAAGAAGGGCACGGCAATGCGGCCCCATATATCGGTGATCAGGTCGTTAGCAAAGGGGCTCACCGACAGCAGGGGCCCGGTGTGGACGGCGATCACCAGCAGGGCCGCCGGCAGACGGAAGCGGTCGAAGCCGCCCAGTTTTCCTGTCATGGCCGATCCCTCCACACCGTCAGCACCGCGCCGCCGTCGTTGGTGTCCTCCAGCTTCCGGCGCCCGCCCGGGGGCGGGACGGCCTCCCCGCCGGCGGGCAGGTAACACAGGGCGTACCCGCTGCCCTCCAGAGGGGCCTTCGCCGGGAAGCTCCGCAGCCACGCCAGGTACTCCTCCAGCACCAGCCCCCGGTCCTCCATGATCCGGGCGTGGGGCAGGCCCACGTAGCGGAAGTGCCAGGGCTCGTGGCCGATGCCGGTGACCGCCTCCTTCCCCGCCGGGTAGCGGAGCACGAAGCCGAAGTCCGCCGCCCGCCGCCGCAGGGCCCCGCAGGGGCCGCTATCGGGGAAGGCGGGGCAGAGGAAGTCCACCTCCGGCCGGTTCTCTCCCAAATCGATGGCAAGGCCCGTCTGGTGCTCGCTGCACCCGGGCCGGGCCACGTAGGTCTGAGTGAAGGCCCGCCCGTGCTCCGCCAGGGCGCCGTCCCAGATGGCCTGCTGCTCCGCCCGGGAGCGCCAGCCGCTCACCGGCACAATGGCCCCGCGGCCGTCCACGGCGTCCAGCAGCTGGCCCAGCATGTCCCGGGCCTCCCGGCGGAGCAGAATGCCCGGGCGCCCGCCGTCCGCAGGGACCAGATCCGCCGGCGCCAAATCCTCCGCCAGGGGGTGGGCCCGGTTCACCAGATACAAGCTCCCCCTCACGGCGCCACCGCCAGTCCGACAAGCCTGTCCAGCAGGGCGGGGAAGTCCAGGCCGATGCCCGCCATCATGGCGGGGTAGCGGCTGTGGGCGGTAAAGCCGGGGATGGTGTTCACCTCGTTGAACACCACCCGCCCCTCCGGGGTGAGGAACAGATCCACCCGGGCAAAGCTGTCGCACCCCAGGGCCCGGTAGACGGTCCTGGCGGCCGCCTGGATCTCCGCCGTTTTCTCCGGGGAGACGCGGGCGGGCACGTGGATGGAGGAGGTGATGAGGTGGTACTTCTCCGTGTAGTCGAAAAAGCCGCCCTTCAGCTCGATCTCGTCCACCAGCCCCACGGTGAGCTCCTCCCGGCCCAGCACGGCGCAGCCCACCTCAAAGCCGGGGACGGCCTCCTCCAGGATCACCTTGACGTCGTGCTCCAGAGCGGCGGACACCGCCGCCGCCAGCTCCGCCGGATCGGTGACCCGGGAGATCCCGAAGGAGGACCCGGCCCGGGCGGGCTTGACGAAGAGGGGGTAGGTCAGCCCCGCCGCCCGGTCCGGCAGGCGGGCGAAGTCCTCCCCCGCCCAGAACAGGGCGGACCGGGGCACCGCCACCCCCGCGGCGGCGGCCAGGCGGTGGGCCATGTCCTTGTCCATGCACAGGGCGGAGGGGAGCACGCCGCAGCCCACCACGGGGATCCCCGCCAGCTCCAGCAGGCCCTGCACCGTGCCGTCCTCCCCGTTTCTGCCGTGGAGCACCGGGAAGGCGGCGTCCAGATACAGCCCGGAGGGCCCGGCGGGGGAGAGGAGGAGCAGCCCGTGGGTCTCCCGGTCGGGGGAGAGGACGGCGGGGGTGAGGAAGTGGGCCTGCTTTTCCCAACTGCCGTCGGGCAGGGCGTCACAGGGCCCCCGGTAGAGGAACCACCGCCCCTCCCGGGTGATGCCCACCGGCACCGGATCGTACCTTTCCCGGTCCAGGTGGGTGAGCACCCCGTGGGCCGACTGGAGGGAGACCTCATGCTCGGAAGAACACCCGCCGAACAGGACGGCCAGCCTCAGCTTTTTCATACAAACCACCTCTGGTCTTGGGAATTGAGACCAGTGTAGCAGACAGTTCTTACTTTTTTCCCGCCGGAAACCTTACGTTATTCTGAATCAAAGCTAAACATTTCCTGACGGTGCGGATCAGGCCGGCGCAGCCCTGCGGGATCGCTGCATCTCAAAAGGCCGCGGGCTTTGCCCGCGGCCTTTTGAGATGGCCCGCCTATTCTATTGCAGGGCGCGGCTGACGCCGTTTTTCACGTCGTCGGTCACCTTGCGGGCGGCGTCGCCGATGTCTTCCGCCATGTCCTTGCCGGCGTCCTTCAGATCCTCCCCGGCGTCCTTCAGCTCGTCCATGGCCCCGCCGGGCGTGGCGGTGACATGGGGCGTGGGCGTGGCGGTCTCGGGCACGTTGGGCGTGCAGGCCGCCAAGGGGAGCGTGAGGGCCAGCGCAAGGGCCAGAAAAACCAGTTTCTCTTTCATATCCATCCTCCTGTCGCGTCTGTGGGCACGGAAATAGTGTGTGCATCCGCCGCAAAAGTATGCGCGCACGAATTTCCAGGCAGAGAAAACAAAATTTGAAAAAGCCCTTGCATTTTTGACGAAGCTCTGGTATAGTATCAATAACAATAATGATTATTGTTTATACTTAGAAGGTGAGGCGATCATGAACGGAAAGCGCTACTCCCGGCAGCGGGAGCTGATCATCGAGACGCTCCGGCACACCAACGAGCATCCCACGGCGGAGATGCTCTACCGCTGGCTCAAGCCGGAAAACCCCAGCCTGAGCCTGGGCACGGTCTACCGCAACCTGAACCTGCTGGCGGAGGACGGGGTCATCACCCGCATGCCCTTCCCGGTGGAGCGGTATGACGCGGACACCCGTCCCCATCCCCACTTCTGCTGTGACGAGTGCGGGGCGGTGTACGATATGGATCTGCCCTATGACCCGGAGATGGACCGAAAGGCCGCCGAGACCAGCGAACACGATGTGACGGGCCACCAGGTCACGTTCCACGGCGTATGCGCCAAGTGCCGGCAGACCGCCAGGCAAGTGGTATGAACGACCCCGAAGGGGGAAAACATAAGGACCATTGAAAACTTATAACGTAATGAAAGGATGGCATGATATCATGGAATTCAAGCTGTATCGCTGCGCGCACTGCGGCAATATCATTTTCAAGGTGGTGGACAAGGGCGTCCCCGT
This sequence comes from uncultured Flavonifractor sp., assembly GCA_944387215.1. Lineage (GTDB taxonomy): Bacteria > Bacillota > Clostridia > Oscillospirales > Oscillospiraceae > Flavonifractor. The sequence continues at coordinate 14,026 of CALXEB010000015.1, forward strand.
CATGTGCTGCGGCCAGAAGATGGAGGAGATTGTCCCCAACACCACCGACGGCGCCCTGGAGAAGCACGTTCCCGTGGTGGAGCGCTCCGCTCACGGCTCCGGCAGCTCCGTCACCGTGAAGGTGGGCAGCGTGGAGCACCCCATGCTCCCCGAGCACTATATCCCCCTCATCGCCGCGGTCACCGAGGACACCGTGGTCATGAAGTTCCCCAAGCCCGGCGACAAGCCGGAGCTGCGCACCTTCCAGTACGGCGAGGGCAAGCTCACCGCTTACGAGCTGTGCAACCTCCACGGCTTCTGGAAGGGCGAGGGCTGAGCGTACCCCGCCCGGGCGGGAGATTAACGAATACAATAACAGGAAAGGATGGATGGAACCATGGAGCTGAAGGGCAGCAAGACTGAGGCCAATCTCTGGACCGCGTTTGCCGGGGAGTCCCAGGCCCGCAACAAGTACACCTACTTCGCCAGCAAGGCCAAGAAGGAGGGCTACGAGCAGATCGCGGCCATCTTTGAGGAGACCGCCGGCAACGAGAAGGAGCACGCCAAGATCTGGTTCAAGGAGCTGGGCGGCATCGGCGACACCAAGGCCAACCTGAAGGCCGCCGCCGAGGGCGAGAACTACGAGTGGACTGAGATGTACAAGGAGATGGCCCAGACCGCCCGGGAGGAGGGCTTTGAGAAGCTGGCCTTCCTGTTCGAGGGCGTGGGCAAGATCGAGAAGGAGCACGAGGAGCGCTACCTGGCCCTGCTGAAGAACCTGGAGGAGGGCAAGGTGTTCGAGAAGGACGGCGAGTTCGTGTGGAAGTGCCGCAACTGCGGCCACCTGCACTTCGGCCGCACCGCGCCCGAGGTGTGCCCCGTGTGCGCCCATCCCCAGGCCTACTTTGAGCTGCAGAGCAAGAACTACTGAGATTGACGAAAAAGCCGCCGCCGGCCCTGGGGCCGGCGGCGGCTTTTTGCGATACCCCCCCTTGCGGGGGGAGGCGGCGTCGCCGAAGGCGATGCCGGAGGGGGTGGATGTGCGGCGGCAGGGGCTGGGCGCCCCCCTCAGTCACGCTGCACGTGACAGCTCCCCCGCGAGAAGGGAGCTGTTTTGTTCAGGAGCCGGGGAGGATCACCTGATCCTCGGGAGACAGGCCGGAGCGGATCTCCGTGACCCCGCCGCCGGTGAGGCCGGTCTCCACCGTTCGGTCCGCCGGGCTGCCGTTTTCCAGCACCTGGACGGTGCTTCCGCTTACCGCCGAGGCGGGCACCGTCATGCAGCCCTCCCTCCGGGCGGTGATGATCTCCACCGTTACGTTCATGCCGTAGCGCAGATCCCCTGCGTCGTCCAGGGTGATCTCCACCGTGTAGTTGGTGACGCCGCCGGAGGTGACGCCTGCGTCGTCCACCCGGGTCACCGTGCCCTCATAGCTCAGCACGTCCCCCTGGTCGCCGGTGAAGGTGATGCGGGCCGTCTGTCCCACTCCGACCTCATTGATGTACAGCTCGTCGATGTCCGCGTGGACGCACAGATCCTCCGGCCGGGCCAGCGTGGCCAGGGGAGTGCCTGCAGCGGCGAAGTCCCCGGTCTTGAAGGAGCGGGAGAGCACCACCCCGTCAGTGGGGGCGGTGACGGTGTAGTCGGCCAGCCGGTCCTCCAGCTGCTCCAGGCTCACCTGGGCGGAGCGCAGGGAGAGGGCGGCGTTTTCGGCGGCGTTGGTGAGGTTGGCGTTGTCAATGACAGCCACCACCTGTCCGCTGGTGACGGCGGAGCCGGTCTGGATATCCAGGGTGAGGATCTGGCCGGACTGGGCGGCATAGATGGACTGGGCGGCGGCGGCCTCCACCGTGCCGCTCTCCAGGCAGGCGGCGCTCCCCACGCTGGCAGAGGCGCTCTCCCCGGCGAGCACCGCGCCGGGATTTTGGAAGGAGAGCTCCACATATACCCCCTCCCGCCCGCCGGTCAGGGCGGTGGGGGTGTCATATACCCGGGAGACCGTGCCCGTCACGGTCTCTCCCCGGGCGGGGAAGGAGATGACGGCGCTCTGGCCGGGGGAGAGGCCGGCGGCGTCTTCCGTCCAGAAGGGGACGGTGAGGGTAAGGGTACGGTTGTCCTCCACCTGGGCCACCGGGGTGCCGGAGGAGACGAAGTCCCCCACGTGGACGCTCACCGAGGTGACGGTGCCCGACACGTAGGAGGTGACGTTCAGATCGGCGCAGGCGTCCTGTGCCTGGGCCAGGGAGGCCTGTGCGCTGTCCAGGGAGATGCGCGCCTGGTCGATCTGATCCTCCAATTCGCCGGAGTCAATGGTGTAAAGGGCCTGACCTTCCGTGACAGGATCTCCCTCCTCCACCGCGCAGGAGAGGATCTTCCCGCTGACGGCGGGGGTGACGGAGTATTCCTCCGCGTAGCCCACGGTGCCCGTGTCCTCCACCGTCCGCTCCACCGTATCGTCCACAGTGGGCGTGACCACAGCGTAGTCCCCGTCCCCACTGCTGCACCCTGCCAGCAGGAGCAGCCAGCCCGCCAGGGCCGCTGCCGCGCCGCGCACATATCGTCTCATATGCTCCACCTCGCTCGTTGCAGATCGCTTGAATGGGAAATACGCCCTTCCGCCGGGGCGAAGGGCGGCTTATTCCACGCTTTTCAGGGCGCCCAGCATGTCGATTTCCCGCATTTTCCGGCCGATCACCACATTGACCGCCAGGGCGAAAACCAGGGTCAGCCCGCAGGACAGGGCCAGGGATGCCGGCTGGGTGTTCTCCACCAGGGGCATGGTGGTGACCGCCCCCAGGATCAGGTGCAGGAAGGCCATGCCCATGGGTATGCCAAGCAGGATGCCGCACACGGCGAAAATGATGTTCTCACTGAGCTGGAGGGTCTTGATCTCCCTGTCGTAGAAGCCCAGTACCATCAGGGTGGCCAGACTGCGGATCTGCTCGAAAAAGCTCATGATCCCCAGGTTGTAGATCACGATGCAGGCCAGCCCGCCGCCGAAGAGGATCAGGATGTACACCACCATGGACATGCTGTACAGCCGGTCCACCGCGGCGGCGGTGGCGGCCTCCCGGGTCTGCCAGCCGGTGACGAAGTCGTAGCTGTCCAGCCGGGCGGACAGGGCCTCCGGATCGGCGACGGTGAGGTAGGCGGCGGTGGGGGCGTAGGCCAGCCCCAGGCTCCGCCACAGGCTCCGGCTGAGGATGACGCCGCTGGCGCTCCGATCGGTATCCGCTACCCGGACGGAGTAGTACCGGCTGTCCCCGGTGAAGCGGAGGGAAACGGTGTCCCCCACGGCCACGTCCAGATCGTCCGCCAGCGCCTCCTCCAGCACCAGGCCGTCCTCCGGCAGGGTGATGGGCCCGCCGGCGTAGGGGTCGTACCGCTTCAGATCCACCGTATCCTCCGCCACGGTGATGGCGGCGGTGGCCCGCTGGTCCTCCGTGTACAGCCAGCCGGCGGTGGTCATCTCCAGCTCGGCCTCCTCCACCCCCGCGTCGCGGGTGAGCCGCTGGTACTGGGCCTGGGTCACCGAGGTGTCCAGGGCGGCCATCAGATCGTAGCGGTTCTGCTGCCGGGAGAGGGCGTCGGCATAGCAGTCAATGGAGTCCCGCAGGGCGAAGGCCAGGAACACCAGGCCCATGCAGAAGGCGATGCCGAAGATGCAGGTGAACATGCGCACCTTGTTGCGGAAGGTGCCGCGGATGATGTACTTCTGGCTGAAGCCCAGCCGCCGCCACAGGGGGCCGATCCGCTCCAGAAGGACGTTCTTGGCGGCCTTTGGGGGCTTGGGGCGCATGCACTGGGCGGGGCTCTCCTTCAGCAGGGAGCGGGCCACCAGGAAGGCGCTGCCGATGCAGCACAGGGCGGTGATGCCCAGGGCCTGACCCCAGGCGGCAAAGTCGTGGACCACCGTGTAGGGGGGCAGGTCACACCCGGTGGCCACCGCGGCCACAATGAGGGCGCAGACGTATTTCCCCGCCCACGCCCCGATGGGGAAGCCCACGATCACCACCAGCACCGCGTGGAGCAGGTAATAGAACAGGATGGTGCCGTCGGCGTACCCCAGGGCCTTGAAGGTGCCGATGTCCATGCGGGCGCTCTCCACCAGGCGGTTCATGGTGCTCACCATCATCAGCACGGCGCACAGGAAGAAGAGCACCGGGAAAATGCGCAGAATGGGGGCCAGGTTGTCCCGCATCTCCATAAGGAAGGAGGCCTGGGTGTTGTCCGCCAGGGAGAGGATGTTGACCACCTTGTCCCCCAGGGCCTGGTCCGCCGCCTGCCGGAAGGCGGCGGGGGAGAGGGAGTCCTCCGTGGTGACGCAGATCTGGTTGTACCGATCCCCCAGCAGGCCTCGGAGCAGGTCCTCCACCCCGTAGGCGAAGGCGTACCGGGTCAGATCGGGGGCGGGGGTGGTGGCGTCCACCCAGTAGAGGCACTCGGCCGACTTCACCAGGCCGCACACCTGCAGCCGCAGGTTCTGCCCCGTGCCGGTGAGGGTGAGCTCGTACCAGTCCCCCACGTCCAGACCCCGGGCCTCCGCCAGCACGTCGCTGACGGCGATCTCCCGGCTGCTCTGGGGCAGGCGGCCGGCGGTCAGGTAGGGGGTGTTGACGGCGAAGTCCTCCGGCACGGCGAAGAGCTGGAGGGTCACCGAGCTGTCAAAACGCTCCTCTGCGTCCATCACCACCCGGGGCTGCACCCCGGTGACCCCGGGCAGGGCGGCCAGGGTCCGGCAGTCCCCGGCGTCCAGGTTTACCCCGGTGAGCCAGTAGTCCGCCGTGTTCTGCCCCTCCAGGTAGCCGCCGGAGATGCGGTCCAGGTTGTAGAGGATGCCGCTGAGGGCGGTGTACACCATGACGGAGATGAGGGTGATGATGCTCACCGACACCAGGCGGGAGGCGGTGTGCCGCAGATCCCGGAAAAAATTCCTCCAGATCATGCTACCACTCCAGCTCCTGCACCGGCACGGGGTTGGGATTCTCCGTGAAGGACTCGATCTTTCCGTTCTTCATGCGGATGAGAATGTCCGCCGTGGGGGCCAGGGCCCCGTTGTGGGTGACCACCACCACGGTCTTGCGGCTCTTTTTGCACAAATCGTACAGCAGGGCCAGGATGGCCTTGCCCGTCTGGTAGTCCAGGGCGCCGGTGGGCTCGTCGCACAGGAGCACGTCGGGGTTCTTGGCCAGGGCCCGGGCAATGGCCCCCCGCTGCTGCTCGCCGCCGGAGCACTGGGCGGGGAAGTTGTCCATCCGATCCCCCAGGCCCACCATGTCCAGCACCTGCCTGGCGTCCAGGGGATCTCTGCATATCTGGCTGGCCAGCTCCACGTTCTCCAGCACCGTCAGGTTGGGCATGAGGTTGTAGAACTGGAACACGAAGCCGATGCTCTCCCGCCGGTACTGGGTGAGCTGCTTCTTGTTGAACCTGGAGATCTCCCTGCCGTTCACCGTCACCAGGCCGGAGGTGGGGGAGTCCATGCCGCCCAGAATGTTGAGCACGGTGGACTTGCCCGCGCCACTGGCCCCCAGGATGATGGTGTACCTGCCCTCGGGGATGTCGAAGCTGATGTCGTCCACCGCCCGGATGGTGGCCTTGCCCATGCCGTATGCCCGGACCACGTGCTCCAGATGGACACCCGACATACCTGTGACCCCCTTCGACAGACGAAATGGTTCGGTTTTTGCCGCATAAGCGGCCTTTTCCTATAGTATAGTCTCTCCCACCGCCCTGCGTCAAGGCGGGGTAAAATTTTAGCGAGGCTTTACCAGAACTTGATGGAAAGCGCCCTTTGATGGTGTTATGCTGGCCTTGGTCGGTAAAACGTCAGGTCGAAAGGGGTTTTTTCTGTGCTTCCGTGTGGAAAAAGTTGTTCCGCCTATTGCGAAGGCTGCCACAAGAGCTGCGCCAGGTGGGAGGATTACCAGGCCCGCCTTCGGGCCGAACGCCAGGCCAAAAAAGACTACCTGAAGTACTACAACGAGCTGTGCGGCGCGGTGACCCGTCAGTTCCGCACATTGGGCGCCTGCTGCGGCATTCGCTAGGCCGCGGCGGGAAAGGCCGGGCCGCCAGTACTGGCGGCCCGGCCTTTTTATGTATGCGCGTCTCAAAAGCCCCAGGCGGCCTTCAGCCGGGCCAGGGCGGGAGCCATATCCTCTGCGGGCAGCCGGGAGTAACCCAGGATCAGGGCGGGCGGCCTGCCCGGCGGCGGCGGGGTCAGGTCGCAGGCGGACAGCGGGGTCACACCCACCCCGGCCGCCGCCGCCCGGGCGGTGAGCTCTGCCTCCGTCCACCGCCGGTCCATCCACAGCAGCAGATGCAGCCCCCCGTCGCCGCCGGAAATGGAGCCCGCCTCCGTCAGGCCCGTCTCCCTGGCGGCGGCCAGCAGGGCCTCCCGCCGGGCGCGGTAGCGGGTGCGGGCCCGGTTCAGGTGCCGCTCAAAATGGCCCCCCTCCATGAACCTGGCCAGGGCCTCCTGTTCAAAGGTGGGCACGGTGGAGGCGTAAAACCAGAACTCCCGCCGCCAGCGCTCCAGCAGGGGCATGGGCAGGACCATATAGCTCACCCGCAGGGAGGGGGCCAGGGTCTTGGCAAAGGTATTGAGGTAGATCACCCGCCCGGCCCCGTCCAGGCTCTGGAGGGCGGGGATGGGCCGGCCGGAGAAGCGGAACTCGCTGTCGTAGTCGTCCTCGATGATATAGCGCTCCGGCCCCTCCGAGGCCCAGCGCAGCAGGGCCTGCCGCCGGGGGGCGGGCATGACGATGCCCAGGGGGTAGTGGTGGGAGGGGGTCACGTGGACCACCCGCACCGGCCGGCGGGCCAGCACGTCCACCCGCAGGCCCTGGTCGTCCAGGGTGATGGGCTCCACCTGCGCTCCGCAGCTGGAGAGGATGCGGTGGGTCTTGGCATAGCCCGGGTCCTCCGCGCCGTATCCACCCTCCCGGCCCAGCAGCTGGACCAGGAAGGCGATAAGGGTCTCCGACCCGGCTCCCACCACGATCTGCTCCGGCCTGGCGCACCCCCCGAAAGCGGTAGAGATGCCGGGCGATGGCCTGCCGCAGCTCCGGCACCCCCTGGGGCGGGGGAGAGGAGAGGAGCCGGTCCTCCTGGCCGGAGAGCACCTCCCGCATGAGCCGGGCCCAGGTGGCAAAGGGAAAGAGCGCGGTGTCCACCCCGCTGGTGGAGAAGTCATAGCGGTATGCCGGGCGGACGGGCTCCGCCGCCGGGGCGGGCCGTTCCTCTGCCGGCAGGCGCCGGGACCCCTCCGCCGGCTGGACGAAATAGCCCCGCTTGGGTTCCGAGCGGAGATAGCCCTCCGCCAAAAGCTGGCCGTAGGCCCCCTCCACCGTCACCACGCTGACCCGCAGATGGGCGGCCAGGGACCGCTTGGAGGGCAGCTTTTCCCCCGCCGCCAGGCGGCCGGACTCGATCTCCCCGCGGAGCTGCCGGTAAAGCTGCTCGTACAGCGGGCTCTCCCCGCCGCTGTCCAGAATGGGCGTGAGCATGTCCTTCCCTCCGATCTGACCTGGTCATATGCTGGCAAAATGATAGCACGGACAAGGTCAAAATGCAACCGGGCGGAAAATCCATCGAATTCGGTCTGACGATAAAAAATATACCCCGGCCCTGCGTCGTATGAAGGGGCCCGCCGCGGAAATACTGAACCCAGATTCCGATGGCAGGGGGGCAGAGCCGTGCAGGGGAAAGTGGAGATCTGCGGCGTCAATACGTCCAAGCTCAAGGTGCTGAAGAATGAGGAGACCATGGAGCTGCTCCGCCGCACCAAGCAGGGGGACATGCAGGCCCGGGAAGAGCTCATCTCCGGCAATCTGCGCCTGGTGCTGTCGGTGATCCAGAAGTTCTCCGGCCGGGGGGAGAACGCCGACGACCTGTTCCAGGTGGGGTGCATCGGCCTCATCAAGGCCATCGACAATTTCAACACCGACCTGGACGTGCGCTTTTCCACCTACGGCGTGCCCATGATCGTGGGGGAGATCCGCCGCTACCTCCGGGACAACTCCGCGCTGCGGGTGTCCCGCTCCATGCGGGACACGGCCTATAAGGTCCTTCAGGCCAAGGAGAAGTTCCTGGCCCAGCACCAGCGGGAGCCCACCATGGACGAGATCGCCCGGGCCCTGGATCTGAAGCGGGAGGACGTGGTCATGGCCCTGGACGCGGTGCTGGACCCGGTGTCCCTCAACGAGCCGGTGTATGACAACAGCGGGGACGCCATCTGCGTCATGGACCAGGTGAAGGACGCCAGAAACACCGACGAAAACTGGCTGGAGCGGATCGCCCTCAAGGAGGCCATGGACCGGCTCTCCGACCGGGAGCGGCGCATCCTGGCTCTGCGCTTTTTCCAGGGCAAGACCCAGATGGAGGTTTCCGCCGAGGTGGGCATCTCCCAGGCTCAGGTCTCCCGGCTGGAGAAAAACGCCATCAACCAGATCAAAAAGGATCTGTGAGACAGTGAGCGGGCGCACGTCGTGCGCCCTTACATAATGCAGGCGCGGCCGGCGGGCCGCTTTTGTTTTGCCCGGACCGGCGCGGATGGGGTTGGCAGGCGGGCGCTTTCATGATACAATATCCGCCGAGCGCGGGGCGTGCGGGCGGGATGCGCCGGGCCCCGCGGGAGGAGGATCGATATGCGAATGAGGAAAAAACCGAACCTGATCCCCAGGATGGAGCGGTGCGCCCGGGTGCTGGTGAAGGACCCGGAGCAGCGGCCCGGGCACTGGCGCGAGCTGATGCCGGGGGCGGCGGAGCTCCACCTGGAGCTGGGGTGCGGCAAGGGACGCTTCACCGCCGGCACGGCGGCGGCGGCGCCGGATACACTGCTGATCGCGGTGGAGCGGGTACCCGACGCTATGGTGATCGCCATGGAGCGGGTGTGCGCCCAGGAGCTGGCCAACGTATTTTTTGTGGACGCAGACGCGGCCAGGCTGCCCGACTATTTCGCTCCCGGAGAGGTGGAGCGCATCTACATCAATTTCTGCGACCCCTGGCCGGGCAACCGCCACGCCAAGCGGCGGCTGACCCATCCCAATTTCCTGGCCCTCTACCGCCAGGTGCTGGCCCCCGGCGGGGCCATCCACTTCAAAACGGACAACCGGGACCTGTTTGAGTGGTCCCTGCCCCAGTTTGAGGCGTGCGGCTTTGCCCTGACGGAGGTCACCCGGGACCTGCACGCCGGCGGCGTGCAGGGGATCATGACCGACTATGAGGAGAAGTTCCACAGCCTGGGCACCCCCATCAACCGCTGCGTGGCGGTGATGGAGGCGCAGGAGAGATGATGCGCGGGAAAAAAGCGCGCCGCTGACTGCGGCGCGCTTTTGCGCGGGCGGGTCACAGGAATGCGACCACCCGGTACATGAGCATGAAGTGGAACAGGGAGCCCAGCAGGATGAACAGATGGAAGATCTCATGGCAGCCAAAGCGGGGGTTGTGCCGGCCGGGCCACTTGACGGCGTAGAGCACGCCGCCGATGGTGTAGAGCACGCCGCCGCCCAGCACCCAGAAAAAGCCCTCGGCGGGCAGGCACTGGGTGAGGGGGAGCACCGCCGACAGGGCCAGCCAGCCCATGGCGATATAGATACCGGCGGTGAGCCAGCGGGGGGCGGAGATCCACAGCAGGGTGAGCACCGTACCCGCCAGCGCCAGGCCCCAGATCACCCCGAACAGGCCCCAGCCCCAGGCCCCCATCTCCCGCAGGGCCACCAGGCACACAGGGGTGTAGGTGCCGGCGATGAGGAAGTAGATGGAGGTGTGGTCGTACTTGCGCAGGGCGATGCGCCCCTTTACGCTGACATTGAGGCAGTGATAAAGGGTGCTGGCCGTGTACAGCCCCACCATGGACAGCCCGTAGATCAGAAAAGAGACCGTGTGCCACGGGCTGAGCCCCAGGGCGATGCAGCGGACCAGTAGCAGGGCGGTGCCCAGCGCCGCCAGCAGGGCGCCGGCGCCGTGGGTGATGGCCGACCAGGGGCGCAGGCCGTCGTAAGGGTCCCGGTCCTTCTCCCGCGCCCTGCCCCGGGGCACGGACTGAACGGCGGGGGAGAGGGGGAGGGCGGGAATATAAATACGCTGAGCGTCCATATGAGATCACCTTTCCTTTCTTACAGTATACCACACGCCTCAAGAAAAAATCAACAAGATATTTAAATGTGATTTTAAGAATTATATCCAAATCTTTTCGATCCGGCCGGGGCGGTACGGACAGTTTGCCCAGGAAGGCGGGAAACCACGCGCCTGCGCCCGTCAGCCGCCGCGCGGAACGCGCCGGGCGCGGGGAAGAAAAAATGCTTGACAGGAGAGGGGAGAGCTGATATACTATCAGCGCACAATAAAGCAGGAACGGTACCCCCGTCCTCACCTCAAGCCGCAGGCGAAGAGGTCGATATCCCTTTTTTTCGCGCGCCGGATCAGGCGCGCGTGTATGGGTCTGGAATGCGGGTACCGAACTGGTAGCCGCTTTTTCTGCGTCTATTTGTGAATTGGAGGTGCTTTCGTATCAGCAAGCAGGGCCATCAGATCAACGAGGAGATCCGCGATAAGGAGATCCGGCTGGTCTCGGAAACGGGGGAGCAGCTGGGGATCATGTCCGCCCAGGAGGCGCTGGAGCGCGCTGTGGAGGCGAACCTGGACCTGGTGAAGATCTCTCCCACCGCCAATCCTCCCGTATGCAAGCTCATGGACTACGGCAAGTATAAGTTCGAGCAGACCAAGCGGGAGAAAGAGGCGCGGAAAAATCAACATGTGGTGGAGATCAAGGAAGTCCGCATGTCCCCCAGCATCGACGTCAACGACTTCAATGTGAAGCTGCGCAACGCTCAGAAGTTCCTGGCCGAGGGCAACCGGGTGAAGGTCACCGTCCGCTTCCGCGGCCGGGAGATGGCCCACACCGACATCGGCCGGGATCTGCTGCTGAAGTTTGCCCAGCAGTGCAGCGAGGTGGCCACACTGGACAAGGATCCCAAGCTGGACGGGCGGCACATGTCCATTTTCCTCTCCTCCAAGGCTGCCAAGGAAGGCAAAAAATCCTGAATCGGTCCCGCGGGGACCTCAAACGACGAGTAAAGGAGTAAACCACCATGCCTAAACTGAAGACTCATTCCGGCGCGAAGAAGAGATTCAGCCTGACCAAGTCCGGCAAGGTCAAGCGCGCCCACGCGTTCAAATCCCACCTGCTCAACGGCCACGGCAAGGACACCAAGCGCAAGAGAGGCCTCCGCGCCGGCGCTTACGCGGACAAGACCAACGAGTCCGCCATCAAGCGCATGATCCCCTACAAATAAGATAAGAACGATTTTACCTTGATATAGGAGGCTTTATACAATGGCTAGAGTCAAAGGCGCGATGATGACGCGCAAGAGAAGAAATAAGATCCTCAAGCTGGCCAAGGGCTACTGGGGCGCCAAGAGCAAGCACTTCAAGATGGCCAACGAGCAGGTCATGAAGTCCCTGA
>CALXEB010000016.1 GCA_944387215.1 uncultured Flavonifractor sp.
GTGGGCATGTCGTTGACGAAGATGTCGTCGCCGAAGTTGCAGGTGCCGCAGTCCAGGGTGGCCATCTCGGGGAAGAGTTCGGTGGGCTGGAGCCGCTCCTCCGGGGTCATGCCGGTGGCGCCGCCGGTGGAGGGGATGAGGATCACACCGGGGCAGGCCGCCTTGATGGCGTCCAGGACCACGCGGAACCGCTCCCGGTCCTGAGTGGGGGTGCCGTCGTCCCAGCGGACGTGGACGTGAATGACCGCCGCGCCGGCGTCATACGCGCTCTTGGCCTCCCGCACCATCTCCTCCACGGTGTAGGGGACAGCGGGGTTGTTGGCCTTGGTGACCTCCGCACCGCAGATCGCTGCGGTAATGATGAGTTTTTCCATGAACACGCCTCCTCGTAAAAATAACGCCATCCCGTCCGCCAAGAAGAAAAGATAAGATACTCCCCTCCGGGAACGAGATAGCGCTTCATGAACAAAAAAACACCATTCGCATCCGCGAAAGCCCATTCCGGCTCCCGGCAGACACAAATAGCGCTTCATGTAACTCATGACAATCCGTAAGCACTGGGCCCACGGCTCAGGGGGAGGGCTGTGCGATTCACGTCCCCCTTCGGCGGAGCGGACATTCCCAGCGCGCATCGGGTTCGCCGACCCTTTGCATCGCCCTGGTACCTTGCGCTCCGCGCCTCTATCCATGCGTGTTATTCACTTTTGACAAAAACACTATACTCCCGGCGGTTTCGTTTGTCAACTATTTTTTTAAATTTTGGCCGCCAAAAATTTTCTCTAGTACGAGGACTTTTGTACGCTGTGGCAGGACGGCTTTAAAGCGGTAAAGCGTCCCCCGGGACCCGCCCGGCGGGCCCCGGGGGACATGGAACGGCCGTCCTTACAGATCGGCCTGGAAGAGCTCCATGAGCGCGTCGTCCAGCTTGAGCAGGCGGCACACCCGCAGGGCGTCCCGGGGGCAGGGGGCTCCCGGCGGGGCGGGCAGGAGCCGGTAGTCCATCCGGCGGGCGATGCGCTTGCGGGGGTCGTCCCCCTCGTCGCCCTCGATCTCCCGCACCAGGCCGGCCACCTGGTAGTGGGCCCCCGCCACGTCGGACACCCCGTCGTAGTGGGTGGTCATGAGGGCCACGCAGTCCAGGCTGCCCAGGTGGCGCACCAGGGCCCGGGCCAGGGCGGCCCCCTCCTGGGGGTTGGTGCCCCGGGCGAACTCGTCCAGGGCCACGAAGAAGAACTGGCCCCGGGTCTCCCGCAGCAGCTTGTCCAGCAGGTGGACCTCCTTGCCGAAGGAGGACAGGCCGCCGGCGCCGGGGCCGCTGTCGGCCAGGATCAGCTCCACCCGCTCAAACAGGGGCAGCCGGGCGGACTGGGCGAACACGAAAAAGCCGCACTGGCACAAAAGCAGGGAGAGCACCGTGGAGCGCAGGGAGACCGTCTTGCCGCCCATGTTGGCCCCGGTGATGACGGTGCAGCCGCGGCCCAGGTCCAGATCCAGGGGGGTAAAGCTCTCCCCCCGGTTTTTCAGATCCTCCGCCACCTGGGGGTGGATCACGCCCCGCAGGGCGATGGTCTTGTCGGCGCTGAGGGCGGGGCGGACGCAGCCGTAGCGCAGGGCCAGCTTGGCCTTGGCCACCGTCAGGTCCAGCCGGCCCAGGGTGTCCATGCTGTCCAGGAAGCGGTCGCGGTAGACCATGAGCTTTTCGGTGAGCATCCGCCGGACCTCCAGCTCCAGCTGGTCCTCCTGCACCGCCAGCTGGCGGCGCTTTTCCATCAGGGGGCCCCGCTTGTCCTCCTGGGTCATGCGGATGGCCTTCTCCAGCTTGCCCTTCTCCGCCCGCAGGGGGGCCAGGTCGTTGTGGTAGGAATTGACGATGGAGAAGGTGGGCAGCCGCCGCCCCTCCGGGTCCATCAGCTCCAGGGCCTCCGCCAGGGAGGGGAAGGCCACCCCCTGCATGGAGGGCATGGCGGCGTAGGCCTGCACCAGCCGCTCCAGGGTGACCAGGAAGTGCTTGATCTCAAAGAGCTCCACCAGGTCGAAGGGGACGCCGGGATCCCGGTCGAAGGAACCCCGGATGTCGTGGAACAGGGGCAGCTGCTTGGTCACCCCCCGCAGGGCGGCGGCCGCGTCCTTCAGGTCGTCGGGCCCCAGGCCGGAGGGGCCGCAGCCACAGGCCTCCGCCGGCTGGGCCTTGGCCGCCCCGGCGGCCCACAGCTCCATGGCCAGGGCCACGTTGTCCAGCTCCGCCTCCAGGGCGGTCTCCTCCCCCGGACCGTACCAGGGCAGATCCCGGGCGGCGGTCTTGCCGAAGGGAGACATGGGGCTCAGCTGCTCCAGCACCCACTGGAGCCCCGCGTTCTCCCGCAGTTCCAGGGTCAATTTCATGCCTGCGCCTCCTTCACGTTCACCACCGGCAGATCCAGGGCCTGCCGGAGGGCGTTTACGAATTTTTCAGCCTCAAAGTGCCAGCCGTAGGCCGACCACGGGTTGGCGGCCACGGCGGCGATGGTCAGCTCCCGGCGGACCGTCAGTTCCCCGCCGTTGCGCAGGAACAGGTCCAGGGCGGCCCGCCCCGCCAGCACGTGGGTGGCGTCCGCCGCCGCCAGCACGGTGGGGGCCCCCCGCCGGGCCAGGGTCTTGAGCAGCGGGTCGGTGATGCCGCCGGCGGCCCAGAGCACCAGGGGCCTGCGGGGCAGCTTGGCCCATTTCGGGCCGCCGCTCTCATCCAGGGGCAGCTCCAGCGGCTCCCCCTCCGGGGTGAACAGGGCAAAGCGCCCCTCCGCCCCGTCCAGGGCGGCGCACAGCGCCGGGTTTTCCGGCCGCTTCCGGGCGAAGAGCCAGCAGGTGTGGGCGGTCTCCGCCACCACCATGTCCATGTCCCGATCCAGGGAGGCGCCGGTGCACAGCAGGGCTACGCCCTCCACCCCGGCCCCCGCCAGGGACTTTCGGCCGGCGGCCCCGTCGATGAGCACCCGCTGCGCCCCCAGGGACAAAAAGGTCTCGGTGAGGGGCGGCAGCTGCCCGGCGGCGGAGGGGCCCGCCAGCTGGACGTACCCGTCGGACAGGGCCCGCAGCACGGCCACCGGCCCCAGCGGGGTCATCACGTCGGTGAGTCCCGCCACCTCCAGCGTGGCGTCGCACAGGGTGAGCATCCCCCGGGCGGTGGCGAACAGGTCGCCCTTTTTGATGTACAGGTCGGGCTTCTCCGTGCCCGTCACCAGGTCGGTGCTCTCTCCGTCCCGGCCCACGGAGGTCAGCCCCAGGCACTCGTCCCCCAGCTCGCTCATGAGCCGGCGCAGGGCGGTGGTCTTGCCCGCGTTTTTGCACAGGCCGATCACCGTCACCGGCGAGGCGTCCCCCACCAGAGGCGCTAACAGCTGTTCCAAAACACGGCCCCCTTTCACACGGAATTTTGGGTGAGTTGTCAAGGGCATTATAGGGGCAGGGCGGCGCTTCTGTCAATGGGGGTCCCGCCGGGGGCGAAACCTGCGGAAGCAAAAAATGCAGTTTTTGCAAAAAAAGATGCAGATCGGCGCCGGGGAAGCGGCGAAGGGGCAGCACTTTATAAATATAATGTTGCACCCTTCGCCGCGGTGGAGAGGCGATTGGGGGCGAAATTGCAGGAACAGGAGAAAATCCTGCAAAAGAAAGGGGCGGACTTTTTCAAAGGCCGGGCCTAAAGCCGGCTCTCCAGCCGGCGTATGATGCCGTCGGCAGTCTGGTATACCCGCTCAAAATCCACGTGGGGGTTGTAGACGGCCTCCAGCCGGTCGTGCATCCCCTTGGCCTGGGCCAGGGCGGACACCGCCTCCTCTGTCAGGGCGGCCTGCACCCTGCGGGAAAAGCGCAGCCGGGCCTTGTTCCGCCGCAGCAGCTCCTGATCGGCCATGGCGTCTACCCGGATGCGGCGGTAGGGCTTTCCGGGCCAGGGATCCGCCGGCGTGGCCGAGACAAAGGCCAGGGAGAGGGAGGGGACGAGCACGTGCTCCAGCCGGTCGGGGCAGAGGGGGGAGGGGCAGAGGATCACATCCCGGCCCGAGGCCATGGCTCCGGCGGAGAGCTGGACCAGCATGCTGTGGGCCAGGCCCCAGCTGTCAGACAGCTCATAAATTCGTTCACATAATGACATAACTGTTTCCGTTCTCTGCAGAACGCCCTGCCAGGTGACGCCGCCCAGGAACCGCTGGGTCGCCCGGCCCTCCTCTGTTCCGACGCCCTTCATCTCCCGGGAGAGGATGCCCCTGGCCCGGCGGGCCATACGGCCCTCCATTTCTTGCGTAAGAAGGATTGTGCGGTCGTCCTCCGCCAGCTGGGCCGCCCCGGTCAGGCAGCGGTAGGCCCGCTGATAGCAGCCCTTGTACCCCTTCATGCAGCCCTTGAGCTCAGCGGCTACCGTGCGCAGCCCCTCCCGGTCATAGCAGTTGCCTAAATTTACATAAGATTCTACCAACCCGGGATATTTCGGCTCCACCACGTGGGGAGCGGTGCCGTCCACCACGGCGGTTTTCAGGGCGGGTATGACCACCGCGTCCAGGCTGTCCGGATCCCCGGAGCAGTCGATGTACTCCACCGCCAGGCCGCGCTCCTCCATGGCGGAGCCCACCTTCCGCATGAGGGAGGACTTGCCGCACCCCGGCCCGCCCTTGAGGATGTAGAGCTCCTCGGCCTGCTCCCGGTCGATGAGCTGGTCGTACAGGGAATAAAACCCGCCGGGGGAATTGGCCCCCAGGAAAAAATGAACTGACGGCTGCGCTTGCATAGGCGACCCTCCAAAAGGATGATTTTCACCCTCAATCTATGCAAAGGGGGGAAAACGGGTGCCTTGGGCGGTTGTTTTTTCCACCAGGATAGGTTATGATGAAACAGACAGAAAGGGGGTGAGCACATGCCGTACGAGAAGCTGCGCCTGACCGCCATGACCACGGCCGGCGGGTGAGGGGCCAAAATAGGACCGGGCGTCCTAAGGAACGTGCTTGCCGGCCTGCCGAAAATGGCCGACGAAAACCTGCTGGTGGGCTTTGACCAGAGCGACGACGCCGCCGTGTACAAACTCAGCGGCGACACGGCGGTGGTCCAGACGGTGGACTTCTTCCCGCCGGTAGTGGACGACCCCTACGACTTCGGCCGCATCGCCGCGGCCAACGCCCTCTCCGACGTGTACGCCATGGGGGGCGCGCCCCGGCTGGCCATGAACCTGCTGGCCGTCCCCTCCTGCCTGCCCGCCGAGGCGGTGCGGGCCATCCTGGAGGGGGGCGCGGACAAGGTGAAGGAGGCGGGGGCCGTCATCGCCGGGGGCCACAGTATCGAGGACCCGGAGCCCAAATACGGCCTGTGCGTCACCGGCGTGGTGCACCCCGACCGGGTGCTCACCAACAGCGGGGCCAGGGCGGGGGATATCCTGGTACTCACCAAGCCCCTGGGCGCCGGCATCCTCACCACCGCCGCCAAGGCCGACCTGCTCAGCGAGGCGGAGTGCCGGGCCATGGTGGCCGTCATGGCCGCCCTGAACCGGGCGGCGGCGGAGGCGGCAGTCCCCCTGGCGCCCAGCGCGTGCACCGACGTGACGGGCTTTGGCCTCATGGGCCACGCCAGGGAGATGGCGGAGGGCTCCGGCGTGACGCTGGAGCTGTGGCCGGACAAGGTCCCCCTCCAGCCCCGGGTCCTGGAGCTGGCCCGGGACGGGATCATCCCCGGCGGGGCCTACCGCAACCGGGCCTTCGCCGGCCCGGACGCGGAGGGGGAGGAGGCCTTCCCCCAGGCCCTGATGGACTGCCTCTACGACCCCCAGACCTCCGGCGGCCTGCTCATCAGCATCCCGGAGGAGCGTGCGGCTCAGCTGCTGCGCCGGCTGTCCGACGCCGGCGTGCCCGCCGCCGCCGTGGGGACGGCGCGGCCCCGGGGGGAGAAGCTGCTGAGGCTGCGCAGGGGCTGAAAAACGGGCGGGGCGGCCCTGCTTGTCCTGCGGGGCCGGCTGTGCTATACTGAAAGAAAAACGGGGGCGGAAGCATGGATACGATGGTCATCGGCATTGCCGGAGGCACCGGGTCGGGGAAGACCACCCTGACCCTGGGACTGAAGGAGCGGTTTGGGGACGCGGTCTCCATCCTCTACCACGACAACTACTACAAGCGGCACGACGAACTGCCCTACGAGGAGCGGTGCAAGCTCAACTACGACCACCCCGACGCCTTCGACACGCCCCTGATGGTGGCCGACCTGGACGCGCTGCGCCGGGGGGAGACGGTGTTCAGCCCCACCTACGACTATACCGTCCACAACCGGGCGGAGGAGACGGTGGAGGTGCGTCCGGCGCCGGTGGTGCTGGTGGAGGGCATCCTGATCTTTGCCGAGCCCGCCCTGCGGGAGCGGATGGACATCAAGATCTTTGTGGATACCGACGCCGACGTGCGCATCCTCCGGCGCATCATGCGGGACGTGAAGAAGCGGGGCCGCTCCCTGGACTCGGTGGTGCAGCAGTACCTCACCACCGTCAAGCCCATGCACGAGCAGTTTGTGGAGCCCTCCAAGCGCTACGCCGACCTGATTGTCCCCGAGGGGGGCAAGAACGCCGTGGCCATGGACATGATCGTCCAGCGGGTGAGAAGCCACCTGGAAAAGCAGAACTGAAACGAGCCGGGCCGCCCGATTGTTCGGGCGGCCCGGCTTGTTTGGCGCGCGGGGCGCATCCTATTCCTGGGGCTCCGCCTCCGGGAAGCACCGCCGCAGGGCAAACAGGTCGTGGGCCGTTACAATGGCCACCGCCAGGGCGGCCAGCAGCAGGAGCAGGGCCAGGGCGGTCGCCGTCCCCTCCGAAAAGGGGCAGTAGCCCAGGGCGGTCATCAGCACGCGGTTGACCGCCGCCACGTTGCGGCACACCCGCAGGCGGCGGGCCAGGGGCTCGCCCTCCGCCTGCCGCCCGGCCAGACCGGCCAGGTCGGTGAGCAGCTGGAAGTGGAAGTAGAGGGACACGCAGACGATGAGGGCGTTCACCAGGAAGAACTGCCCGGTGAGGGGCTCCCCGGCGAGGAACACGGCCAGCCAGTCCAAAAGCTCCGCCGCTCCCAGCAGGACGCAGAAGGGCTTGAGCAGGGGCAGGTCCCGCACCTCGTCGGCCAGATAGCCGATGGCGTAGAAGATGAGCAGGTAGCCCACCCAGTTGGGCAGCACGTCCAGCCGGCCCAGGTTGACGTCCAGCAGGATGAGCAGGTTGCCCCAGGCGATATTCCCCAGGGCCTTGCGGATGAGGGCGTTGTGTTCCGTCATGGGCGCACCTCCGTGGGATAGGCTATGCAGGTATAGGTCCGCTCCCAGCCCGCAAAGGAGACGGCCATGGCCTCCGGCATGGCCCGCAGGGTCATGTTTTCCCCGGCGTAGACGCCGGAGGATACCTGGATGGGATCCTCGTCCAGGGTGCCGGGGGCCACGGTGAAGCGGTAGTCCGCCTCCGCCAGGGCCTCCTCCGGGTCGCCGCCCGCCTCCATGGGGGCCACGTCCACATCCAGGGCCACGGCCGCGCCGCTGTCCGGGTCGGTGAGCCGGACGGCCACGCCGTCGCGCATCCAGTCGAATTCCGCGTGGGGCTTGGGGGTATGGTCCACGTCCTCCCACGAGGACCAGCCGAACAGGGCGGAGGTGTTGACCGCCACCAAGTTGTTCACCGCCAGGCGGAGCTGGAAATCCACCTCCACCTCCAGGCCCCCGGCCTCCCCGGTATAAGTGGTGTATGGCATGTCGCCGCTGGGGCACAGCCACCAGTCCGTCCGCGCCTCCACCCGCGGCGCCTCCAGGGGCTCCACCGTCCAGAATGCCCCGTCGGGCCGCACCGCCACCTCCTGCAGGACAAGGCCGCGCGCGCCGTCCGCGTCGCGGTCCAGGGGGGTGAAGAACAGGGTGCCGGTGTACCCGCCCGCCCCGTCGGCCAGCAGGTTCATCACCGACCACTCCGCGTTCCACCCGGGCCGGGACCAGGAGTAGCCCAGGCCCCGGAGGGGGGAGCTGTACAGATCGTCGTCCTCATAGGGCTCCAGGGCGGCGTCCCACGCCGCCGCCCGCTGTTCCTCCGGCAGGACCATGGCGTAGTACAGCGGGCTGTCGCACAGCAGGGCCTTGGCATAGGTGTCCAGGGCGCCGGCCACGGTGTCCGGCCGGTTGATCACGGCCCGGGCCAGGGCCAGCCGCCCCCGATCCTGGGCGAAGGGGACGGCGGCGGAGGCCGCCCCGCTGACGCCCCCCAGGCAGGTGAAGGCCAGCACCGCCGCCACGCAGGCGGAGGCCAGGGCCATGCCGGCGGGGTAGCGCTTGAACCGGGCGATGGAGGAAATGCGGGCCTTGATGTTCTTTCCCCCGTTGGCCATGGAGGTGGTGCCCGGGGCGCGGGCGTAGCGGTCGTCCGCCATGTCCAGGAGGATGCGGCCGTATTCCCGCCGGTCCTCCCCCTCCAGCCGCTCCAGCGCCCGCTGGTCGCACAGGGCCTCGCAGTCGTTCTGGATCCGGTCGCAGCAGTACCACGCCAGGGGATTGCACCAGTGCAGGCACCGCAGGGCGCACAGGAAAACGCCGGCCCACAGGTCTCCGTGCTTCAGGTGGAGCAGCTCGTGGAGGATCACCTTGTCGTCCACCGGCCTGTCGGGGAGCACCAGCACGGGCCGGAGGGGGCCGCAGACGAAGGCGCTCTCCAGCCCTGGCAGAACTGTGATGCGAGCGGGGACCTTCAGGCCGTATCGGGCGGCCACGGCCCGGACCTGCTCCACCGCCTCCGGGGCAGGCGCCTTCCCCCGGCTCACCCGCCGCCGCAGGGCCAGGTAGGACAGGAAAAACCACAGCCCCAGGGCCAGGATGCCGGCCGCGTAGAGGTAGAAGAGCGCGTCGGTAACGCTCCCCGGCGCGGGCAGACCGCGGGGAAAGAGGGGCACCGGTGCCTGCACCTCCACGGCGGCGTAGGGGGCGGTGAGGGCGGAGCCCAGCCCCCGCTCCGCCGCCAGCCGGGCGGCCTCCAGCAGCGTGCGGCCCCCGGGTACCAGGACCCGGCCCCACAGCCCGGCGGGGATCAGGGCCCGCAGGGCGAAGACGGCCCACACCCCATACTGCCACCGAGGGGAGAGCTTATCCAGGAACAGCCGCTTGGCGATGAGCAGCACCGCCGCCGTCACCGACAGGGTGAGGGTCTGGTACAGAAAGGCCCAGAGATTGGCCACGGCTCACACCTCCATCTCGTCCAGCATGCGCCGCAGCTCCTCCCGCTCCCGGGCGGTGAGGCTGCCGTCCTTCAAAAAGGCGGCCACCAGGGAGCCCGCCGAGCCCCGGTATACCTGCTCCAGCAGGCCCCGGCGCTCCTCGGCGGCCCAGTCCTCCCGGGCCACCGCCGCCCGGTAGCGGCGGGGGGCGGCCCCCTTGTCGATGGTCACCAGGCCCTTGGCCTCCATCCGGGTCAGATAGGTGAGCACCGTGTTCCGGCTCCACCCGGTGGCGGATTTCAGGGCCTCCGCCGTCTGCCCCAGGGCCAGGCCCTCCGGCGCGGCCCACAGGGCCTCCAGCACCTGCCGCTCCTTGTCGCTGAGCTTCATGGGAAAGACCTCCTACAAGTGTAGTACATCAAGACAATACTACACTTGTAGTATCTTCTTGTCAAGGCCGGCCGCAAAATTTGCCAAAACGGGAAAAAACCTTTGTGGGGCGGCCCCGGTTGTGGTAGAATAGCGGTTGGTAATTGAATGCATGACGAAATGAGAGGGGTTGAACCTATGGACAGGCCCGGCTTCGACAATCAGAAATATCTGGAGCTCCAGTCCGCCCACATCCGGGAGCGGATCGGGCAGTTCGGCGACAAGCTCTACCTGGAGTTCGGCGGCAAGCTCTTTGACGACTATCATGCCTCCCGGGTGCTGCCCGGCTTTCAGCCGGACAGCAAGATCCGCATGCTCAAGGAGCTGCGGGACTCATCGGAGATCGTCATCGCCATCTGCGCCAGCGATATTGAGAAGAACAAGGTCCGCGGGGACCTGGGCATCACCTACGACGTGGACGTGCTGCGCCTCATCGACGCCTTCCGGGGGGAGGGCCTGCTGGTGGGCGGCGTGGTGGTCACCCAGTACGCCGGCCAGCCCGCCGCCGACGCCTTCCGCAACCGCATGGAGAGCCTGGGCGTGCGCACCTATCTGCACTATCCCATCGCCGGCTATCCCCACAACACCGGTCTCATCGTCAGCGACGAGGGCTATGGGAAGAACGACTACATCGAGACCAGCCGCCCCCTGGTGGTGGTCACCGCCCCCGGCCCCGGCAGCGGGAAAATGGCGGTGTGCCTGTCCCAGCTCTACCACGATTACAAGCGGGGGATCAAGGCGGGCTACGCCAAGTTCGAGACCTTCCCCATCTGGAACCTGCCCCTCCAGCACCCGGTGAACCTGGCCTACGAGGCCGCCACCGCCGACCTGGGGGATGTGAATATGATCGACCCCTTCCACCTGGCCGCCTATGGGGAGACCACGGTGAACTACAACCGGGACGTGGAGGTGTTCCCCGTCCTCTCGGCCATGTTCGAGAAGATCATGGGGGAGTGCCCCTACAAGTCCCCCACCGACATGGGGGTAAACATGGCGGGCTTCTGCATCGTGGACGACGAGGCCGTCTGCGCCGCCGCCCGGCAGGAGATCGTCCGCCGGTACTATACCGCCCTGTGCGACCGCCGCATGGGCACCGCCGACGACGAGCTGGTGAATAAGCTGGAGCTGGTGATGCAGCAGGCCCACGTGGACCCCTCCATCCGCCCGGTGGTGGCCGCCGCCGCCCAGGTGGCGGAGGAGACCGGCAAGCCCGCCGGGGCCATTCAGCTGCCCGACGGCACGGTGGTCACCGGCAAAACCACCGATTTGATGGGCCCCTCCTCCTCCACCCTGCTCAACGCCCTGAAGGCCCTGGCCGGGGTGGATCACGAGCACCACCTGATCTCCCGGGAGGCCCTGGAGCCCATCCAGGCGGTAAAGGTCAACCACCTGGGCTCGGTGAATCCCCGGCTCCACTCCGACGAGATCCTGATCGCCCTGGCCATCTCCGCGGCCACCAACCCCCTGGCCAAGCGGTCCCTGGATCAGCTCTCCGCCCTGCGGGGGTGCGAGGCCCACTCCACCGTCATCCTCTCCCCGCCCGATTCGGGCACCTACCACCGCCTGGGCCTGCGCCTGACCTGCGAGCCCCAGTATGAGACCAACAAGCTCTATCACAAGTCCTGAATCAGAGCAGAAAGCCCGGCCCGGACCGCCTTGCGCGGTCCGGGCCGGGCTCAGTTTGTCGAAAAGCCTCGCAGAGTTCGCGCCCGCAGGCGCGAAGAAATTGAGATCTGTTTTCTCCGGCGACATGTGCGTCGGAGAAAACACTTCTCAGGCCGCAAGTGTGGGATTCGTCCGCCTGAAGTGGACGAATCCTGCGCGCAGCGGACTGCTTCCAGTTCGAAAAAGTGGCCAAAGCCACTTTTTCGACAGTCTCAGCCCGGCCCGGACCGCCTTGCGCGGTCCGGGCCGGGCTTTTGCAGCGGCGGCTTCAGGCGGCCGCCGCCAGGGCCTCCTCCGGGATGTCGAAGTCGGCGGCACTGTTGTAGGCGGAACAATCTATGGTAAAGGCCATCTTCGCTACGCCCACATCCAGGTTGGTTCCGTCGGAAGCTTCCTCCGCCGCGATGGCAAGGGCCGCATCCATCATGCCGTCCATCAGGGCGGTCATGTCCATGAAGCAGCGCACCGGGTAGCCGCTCTCGCTGTCCACCCACACGGTGATGGGCAGATCCCCCAGGTCGCTGTACAGCTGGGAGAGGTCCGTCTCACCCATGGTGGCGCTCATGCTGTCGCCGGCCCCGCTGGCCGCCAGCACCTCCTCCAGGGCGTCCCCCCGGATGACGCCGGTGTACTTGTCGGCGGTGACGCCGTTTATCTCCTCGGTGCCCTGGTGGGCGTAGTCCGCGCCGCTCTGGATGTAGAGGTCCATGCTCTGCTGGGCGTCATACTGCTCCAGATCCCCCAGGTCCATGACGGAGGAGATCCAGCTGGATCCGTCGTACAGATAGGAGGTGTACTGGCCGTCCTCCTCCTGGGCGTACATGGTCATGGTTATGGAGCCCAGATCCCCCATGTCCATGGTCATGTCGGCCTTCAGTTTCACGGGGTCGGTGAAACAGACCATCTCCATGATGGTGTCGCTCTCCATGGTCTGCCCCATGGCGGTCATGTCCATCTCCATGGTCATGGTGGCCTCCATGCTCTCCGCCGCGTTCAGCTTTTCCATGGCGGCCTGGATGCGGGCCTGGGGATCGTCCGTCTCTGCGGTCCCGCCGCCGCAGGCAGTGACGGAGAGAGCCAGCAGGGCGCCCAGGGACAGCGCCGCGGCCCGTTTGATCGGTCTCATTGCCTCAACCTCCTTTTTCCTGTTTGCACGGCTTGGGTCTTCTGGGTCCAGTATACTACGCCGCGGGCCCCGCAGGCTGCTTTTTTCCAAATCTTAAACGAAACTTTATATTTTCTCCGCAGACAGAAATGATCCGGGCGGGGCGGCCTATGGCCGCCCCGCCCGGAAGCGCGGACGTTGGGTCACCGGGTGATCCAGAACAGGTTCTGGTCGGTGACGAAGTTGGGTACGCTGTACAGTACCAGGGCCTGGTCGATGCCGTTCTGCTCCACATAGTCCTTCACGGACAGGTGGTAGTACCGGGGGTCGATCAGGTGGATCTCGGAGTAGTGGGCGGTGAGGAAGGGCACCAGGGAGTCGGCGTAGGAGTCCCGGAGGATCAGCAGCTTGGGCCCGTCGGGGTTGTTGGCGTTCTTTACCACGCCCAGGGACTGGTTGCCCCCCAGGAACATGGAGTACTTGTCCTTGACGGACAGGAAGGACTCCACATAGAGCTCCCGGGGCTCCTCCACCGGGTTGCCGGCGTTGTCGTAGGTGTGGCTCACCACGGTGATGCCGTCCTCGGGTACGTAGGTGGTGATGGTGTCCGGCCGCACCCACCGCACGCCGGAGGAGGAGAACACAGTGCCGTAGAACTCGGTGGAGCGCACTGTCGCGTCGTAGTCGCTGAGGGGCACCGGGGTATAGCCCAGGGCCTGCGCCAGGCCGGTGTAGCCGTAGTAGGCCCCCAGGCTGGTCCAGTGGTGGTCGGTGCGGTAGAAGATGTCCTCGTCCTTGTGCTCCATCAGGGGGGTGTACACATCCGCCCAGGTCGCCCCGGAGACCGCCCCCTGGGCCTGGGAGAGCAGGTCGGTCTGGCTGGCGTTGGGGGCCCCCTCCGGCAGCCGGTCGGCCCAGATGCAGGCCTGGGTGGGGATGAGAGAGAACACCACGGGAATGTCCACATTTTTCACAAAGTTGTTCACATAATTCAGGTTATCCGTCACGTCCCCGGCGTCAGGCTGGTCGAACCGGGTGATAAGGGTGTCCTGGTCGGCGAAGTAGACGTTGTTGTTCTCCTTCTTGCCCAGGGCCCGCTCGGTGGACGACTTGAGGCCCACCCAGAAGTCCCGGCCCACGAACTGGTCGGTGGTGTAGGTCTCAAAGTCCCGCATGAACTCCCCGTTGAAGAAGTTCCCGTCCCGGAAGAGCTTCTCCGGCGTGCCGAAGTCCACCTCCGGCAGCTGCTCCAGGTTGCGGTTTTCCATCTCGGAGAAGGTGCGGTCGGGGGAGACGGCGTTGGCCGCCAGGAACACCCCGATAAAGGCGCAGAACAGGGCGGTGATGAAAATGCAGTAGCGCTTGGTCATGGCAGGTCCTCCTTTGTCAGAATCGGAAGTACAGGAAGGGGTTGTAGGTGGCGTCCACCAGGTAGGCGGTGGAGAACACCAGCCCCGCCAGCAGCACCACCGGCAGGGCCGCCTTGACGGCCTTCACCGGCAGGCGCTTCCACAGCTTGGTCATCAGGGGCGTGGAGGCCACGGCGGCGATGATGAGCATGGGTAAAAATGAGGTGAAATAATACCAAACGTTATCATTTGTGAGCCCGCCGGGGGCCATGCCGAACATGGAGCGCAGGTAGACGCCCATGTGGGTGAAGTCCTCCACGGCGAAGATGGCCCAGCTCACCAGCACCAGGAAGAGGGTGTAAATGTGCTGTACGGCGGCGGGGAGCTTTTCCAGCAGCCTGCCCAGGAAGGCCTTTTCCAGGATGATGAGCACCGCGAAGTACAATCCCCAGATCAGGAAGTTCCAGCTGGCCCCGTGCCAGATGCCGGTGGCCGCCCACACCAGGAACAGGTTCAGGTACAGCCGGGGCTTGCTCACCCGGTTGCCCCCCAGGGGGATATACATATACTCCCGGAACCAGGAGCCCAGGGAGATGTGCCACCGCCGCCAGAACTCGGTGACCGACTTGGAGATATAGGGGTAGTTGAAGTTGCGCAGGAACTCAAAGCCCAGCATGCGCCCCAGGCCCACCGCCATGTCGGAGTAGCCCGAGAAGTCGAAGTACAGCTGGAAGGAGAAGGCCACCACGCCCAGCCACGCCCCGGCCACGGTGAGCTGCTCGGCAGGCAGGGCCAGGAAGGCGTCCCACAGCTGGCCGATGTTGTTGGCCAGCAGCACCTTTTTGGCCAGGCCCACAGTGAACACCTGCACGCCGGAGGCGAACTGCTCCGGGGAGTGGGTGCGGTAGTTCATCTGGTCGGCCAGCTCCTTGTACTTGATGATGGGGCCGGCGATGAGCTGGGGGAAGAGGGTGACAAAGGTGCCGAAGCTCACCAGGTTTTTCGGCAGCTCCGCGTCTCCCCGGTAGATATCCACCGGGTAGGTCATGGTCTGGAAGGTGTAGAAGGAGATGCCGATGGGCAGGGTCAGGTTGAAGGTGGGCACCATGATGCCGAAGCCCTGGAGGGTGGTGGCCATCAGCACCCAGTACTTGAAGAAGAACAGGATGGCCAGGTTCAGGCCCAGGGAGATGCCCACCGCCCAGCGGGCCCCCCTGTCGTTGCCCCTGGCCTTGCAGCGGTAGACGATGATGCCGGCGAAGTAGTCCAGCACGATGGTGAAGATCATCAGCAGGATATATACCGGCTCGCCCCACCCGTAGAACACCAGGTTCACCACCAGCAGCCACAGGTTGCGCCACTTCAGGGGGGTGATATAGTAGACCAGCAGGACGATGGGCAGGTAGAGGAACAGAAAATACAGGCTGGAAAAGACCAAACAAACATCAACTCTCTTTCGTCAGGCCGGAAAAGCGCCCGACAGGCCCCCCTGCCGGGCGCTCTACGGTATTATACCCGCAAATGCTTATTTTGTATAGGTGTTAAATGCGGTCACCGCCGCGTCGGCGTGCTCGCTGATGGCGAAGAGGATGTAGTTGCCGCTGGTCACCAGCTGGTAGTTCTCCACCAGCTCCAGCTGCTCGGGCAGGTACTGGGACCACTGCTGCACCAGGGCGGCCTGCCGCTGCTCCACCGCGGCCTTCACCGCGTCCATCTTGCCGTCCTTCACCTCGGCGATGAAGAACTCGGTGGCCTGGACGCTGATGGCGGGCATCTTGCAGATATAGGACACCAGATCGTCGGCGCTGATGCCGTACAGGGCGGAGAGGGTCGCAGCGTCCACGTCCGACAGGGCGGGGATGTCCAGCTTGGCGATCTCGTTCCAGACCGACTGCACCACGTCCACCTGGGGCTCCGGCTCCGGGGTGGGGGTGGGCTGGGTGCTGGGCTCGGCGGAGGCGGGCGGCTGGGAGGGCTTGGAGGAGGGCTTGGCGCTGGGGGCGGTGGAAGGGGCGTCAGAGGGCTCCTCCGAGGGGGTCTCGCTCTCCGGGGCCTCGGGGGTCTCAGCCGCGGGGGCGGAGCTCTCCGGCGCGGGGGTCTCGGTCTCAGGGCCGGCGGAGGGGGACTCCACCGCGGGAACGGTGGTCTCGGGGGCGGGATCGGACTGTCCGCCGCAGGCGGAGAGCAGGCTCAGGCTCAAAGCTCCGGCCAGGGCCAGGGCAAGAATACGTTTGTTCATAGGGGACATTCTCCTTTTTTCTGGTTTGCCCTCTCTTGGACGGCGCCTTGCGGGAAAAAGTTCCCCCAAAAACGAAAAAAATAAATAAAAAGGCGCGCCGGGCGGCTACTGGCCGTCCGGCGCTGCGCTTTCTTCCATGGGGGCCAGGGGGAGCACCAGGGTGATGCGGGTGCCCACGCCGGGCCAGGAGGTCACCTCAAACCAGCCGCCGTGGCGGTCGGCGATCCACTTGGCGATGGCCAGGCCCAGGCCGGTGCCGCCGGTCTGCCGGGCCCGGCTCACGTCGGTGCGGTAGAAGCGGTCGAAGATGTGGGGCAGGCTGTGGGCGTCGATGCCCTGGCCCTCGTCCTCCACCGACAGGCGGGCCAGGCCGTCCGCCCCCTCCGCCCGCAGGGTGATGCGCCCGCCGGCGGGGGTATATTTGATGGCGTTGTCCACCAGCACCCGCAGGGCCTGCTTGATGAGACCCAGGTCGGCCCACACCGGCACCGGCAGGGACCACCGGGCGGAAAACTGGTGGTCCTGATCGATCATCTGGGTCTCCCGCAGCACCTCTCCCGCCACCTCGGTGAGGTCGAAGGGCTCGGGGGTGACCTTCATGGAGTCGTTGTCCCCCCGGGCCAGGAAGAGCAGCTGCTCCACCAGCTCCTTCATGGAGTCGGCCTCCTGCCGGATGGCGTCGATGGCCTCCTGCCGGGCGGCGGGGTCGTCCTTTCCCCAGCGGTCCAGCAGGCTGGCGTAGCCCTGGATGACGGCGATGGGGGTGCGCAGCTCGTGGCTGGCGTCGGAGACAAAGCGCATCTGGGAGCGGTAGGCTGCGTTGATGCGGTCTAGCATGGCGTTGATGGCCTGGGCCAGGGTCTTCAGCTCCTTCTGGGTGCCGCTGACCGGGAGGCGGCGGTCCAGGTGGGTGGCGTTGATCTCATCCAGCTTCCCCGCCAGGGCCTGGAGCTCCCGGGGGGACATGCCCCCCTGGGCCTGATTGAGCCGGGAGGCCGCGGCGGCCAGGTCCTGGATGGGCCGCAGGGCGCGGCGGATCATGCCGGCGTTTTTCAGCAGGTTGGACACCAGGCTCACCAGCTGACAGATCACCAGCACCCGGCCGGCAAACACGAAAATGGCCGCCGGCCGGGACAGGTCCAGCCGGATGGTGCAGGGCTGCCCTCCGTGCTCCGTCACCAGGGTGTAGCTGGTGGCGCTGCCGGTGGAGAAGGTGATCAGGGGGAGCAGGTCCGCCGTCCCCGGATCAAAGTAGCGATCGGTCCCCTCCATGCCCGCCGGGCAGGGAAGCCAGCCGGGCAGGCGGAAGCCCTCCGGCTCCGCCTCGCCCGCCGTGATGGTATAGCTGCCCGCCTCCATCCACTCGGTGGCCTCCGCCGAGGGCGCGCCCCGCTCCTCCACCAGGTGGTTCAGCCGGGCGGCCTGTCCCTCCGCCCAGGCGATGAGCCCGCCGCAGAACAGGGCAGTGAGCAGCAGGTCCAGCAGCAGGTAGATGCCCAGCAGCCGGAAAAACAGCCTGACGTTGAGCCGGGCCACGAGGGAGGAGCCCACCCTCTTTGTGCCCCGGCGGTCTTTACGGGCCATGGCGACCTCCTGTCAGCTGCCCAGCCAGGCCAGTACGGGCCCCAGCTGGTCTGCGCTCACCCAGTCGGCCCCCTGCCGCATGGCGGCCAGGGCGGCCTGGGACTGGGGGTCGGACTTGCCGGCCAGGTGGCGCTTCATCCCGGCCATGAGCACCCGGTCCAGCCCCCGCACCCGGTCGGGGGCGTATCCGCCCCGCAGGTAGAACAGGGGGGCCTGACCCAGGCCGTTGTCCCGGCGGAGCTTGTCCGCGTCCACCTCCGGGGCCATGCCCACGGCGCACGTCCCCTCCACCCGGAACCGGCGCAGGGCCCGCTTCAGCCCCCGGACCGAGCCGGCGTGGAGCCAGCCCAGATAGAGCACCGGCGCCCCGGGGGCCAGGGCGTCCGCCTCCTCCAGGCGGAAGAGGGGCAGGCCGGTCTGTTCGGCCAGCAGGCCGGCGTACCGGGCGGTGAAGCCCGTGGCGCTGGTGTAGACGATGGCGGATACCCGGCTCATTTTTCCTCCTCCTCCCGAATGGTGTACCCCACGCCCCGGACGGTGTGGATGAGCTTTACCCCGAACTGCTCGTCGATCTTGGAGCGCAGGAAACGGATATACACGTCCACCGCGTTGGTCTCCCCGGCGAAGTCGAAGCCCCATACCTGGTCCAGCAGGGCCTCCCGGGTGAGGACCTTCTCCTTGTGCTCCAGCAGGCAGCGCAGCAGGTCGAACTCCCGCCGGGTGAGGGTGACCGCCTGGCCGTTCACCGTCACCTCGTGGCGCTCGGTGTCCATGACCAGGGGGCCGGCGGTGAGGCGCTCGTCCTCCTCCTCGCCCCGGGCCGGGCGCTTGCGCAGGGCGGCCCGGATGCGGGCCAGCAGCTCCTCAATGGCGAAGGGCTTGGTCACATAGTCGTCCGCTCCCATGTCCAGGCCGGAGACCTTGTCCACCACCGTGTCCCGGGCGGTGAGCATGATGACGGGCACCGCGCTCTCCCGCCGCAGCCGCCGCAGCACCTCCATCCCCGACAGGGCGGGGAGCATGATGTCCAGCAGGATCAGGTTAAAACCGCCGGCCAGGGCCAGGTCCAGCCCCGTCCGCCCGTCAAAGGCCTTTTCCACCTCATAGCCCTCGTACTGGAGCTCCAGCTCCACCATCCGGGCCAGCTTTTCCTCGTCCTCAATGAGCAGGATGCGATCTGCCATGGGGGCTCACCTCATTTCTTTCGCCGCTGCGCGTGTTTGTCTGTGTCAAAATCCGGCCCGGCCAGCCGGTAGCGGCAGCCCATCAGCAGCCCCACCAGCAGCAGGGGCAGGGTGATCCAGAAGGCCAGCACCAGCAGCAGCGCCAGGATCAGCAGGGGCACGCCGGTGGTAAGGCTCTCGCCCCGCCACACCTCCAGCCGGTTTTCCAGCGAGGCCCGCAGCAGATCCTGAAAGAAGGTCCAGGGGCCGCCCTTTTCCTCCTCCTCCGGCTGGGCGGAGCCGCCCGCTTTCTCCTTCCGGCCGCCCACCGTCAGGGCCAGGCCGAAAAAGCGGGGGCGGTCCCCGGCGGGCGCCTCCTCCGGGCTCTCCGGGGCGGACGTATCCCCGCCGCCGGACCCGGGGCGGGTGGTGTAGCTGGCCCCCCGGGGGGCCCCGGCGGGGATGCGCCCCCGCCGCTCCAGCAGGATGAGCGCGTCCAGCAGGTCGCCGTCCGCCTCTTCCAGCACGGCCCGGGCCTCCTCGTAGGACACGTCCGCCTTTTCCCGCAGACGCTCCACCAGCTCCAGTGTGATCTCCATGTCAGACACGCCCCTTCCCGGTTTTCTGCCCCCAGTATACCCGCCCGCCGCTGAAGAAGGCTTTTAGGAAACATGAAAAAACCATTAAAATCACGCTGTTATTATACCGTGGCGGCAATTGCCGCGCAAGAGGCGGCTTTACCCCCGGGGCAAGGTGTGTTATAATGACAAAAACGACCGCGGAGGTTCTGAGACGGAAGGGGGGGAGAACTATGGGCTGGAAAAAGCGGATCTTGGCCTGCCTGCTGGCGGCGGCGCTGGCGGTGGGGGCCCTGGCCGTGGGCGGGAGCGCCGCCGGCGGCGTGGAGATCTATATCGTGGCGGAGAACGACCAGTTCGTGGATCTCCCGCTGGAGGCCATGCCCACCTGGATCGACGGGACCCTCTACGTCCCCTACCACGTGTTCGACTGGAGCTACGCCGGGGTGAACCTGGGGGTGTCCTACGGGCAGGAGCAGAGCGGCTCCCGCTATGTCTTTACGCTTTACAGCCTCAGCGGGACCCTGGTCTTCGACGTCAACGCCGGCACCTGCGCGGAGGCGCCCAGCGGGGCCGACATGGACATGCGGGCGGTGGTGCGGGGCAGCCGGGTGTTCGTGCCCCTGGCGGGGGTATGCCGCTACTTCGGCCTGCAGTACAGCTATACCCCCACCAATTACGGTACCCTCATCCGCATCACCAACGGCCAGGAGGTCATGAGCACCGCCCGCTTTGTGGACGCGGCCACCAACTCCATGCGCGTGCGCTACAATGACTATATGCAGCAGCTCAGCGCCGCCTCCGCCACCCCCCGCCCCACACCCACCCAGGGCGGGACGGACAGCCCCGAGCCGTCTGAGACGGGCAGCCGCCGGCTCACCGCGGCCCTGGCCTTCCAATGTGAGGGGGACGGGGCCCAGGCCCTGCTGGACGCCCTGGAGGGCGCGAACGTGCGGGCGCTGTTCCTCTTTGACCCCGACGCCCTGGCGGCCAACGAGGCCGCCGTCCGCCGGGCGATCGGCTCGGGCCATACCGTGGGCCTGAGCGTGTCCGGCGCCTCGGAGCGGGCGCTTTTGGAGCAGGCGGAGGCAGGGCGGGCCTGGCTGGAGGAGCGGCTTTTCTTCCGGCCCCACATCCTCTGGACGCAGGGCGCGGAGACTACCGCCCCGGAGGAGGCGGGCTGGACCTGCTGGACCGCCGACGTGGACGCCCGGGACGACGGCCGTGGGAAGAGCGCCCAGCGCGTGGCCCTGCTGGGGGAGCTGGAAGGCTGGCAGGGCCGGGTGAACGTCCTGCTGGACGACAGCCAGGCCGTGACCGGCTACCTGTCCCAGGCCCTGAGCCAGATGGCCCGGGCGGGGTACAGCTTCCGCCTGACGGTGGAGACCGATTTGTGACCCGCGGCGGGCCGGACGCTGGCCGGTCCGCCCTTTTTGAGATCGGAGGCCCTATGGACAACGTCTATCTGGACAACGCCGCCACCTCCTTTCCCAAGGCGCCGGGGGTGGGGGAGGCCATGTGCCGGTATGTGGAGCGGCTGGGCCGCAACGTGGGCCGGGGGAGCTACGCCCCCGCCATGGAGGCCGCCGGCGGGGTGCTGGCGGTGCGGGAGAAGCTGGCCGCCCTGGTGGGCGCCCCCGACCCCCGGAATATTATCTTTACCCCCGGGGCCACCTGGGGGCTGAACCTCCTGCTCCGCGGCCTGCTGCGGCCGGGGGACCGGGTGATCACCTCCCCCATGGAGCACAACGCCGTGCTCCGCCCCCTGGAGCAGCTCCGCGCCGCCGGGGTGACGGTGGAGCTGCTGCCCTGCACGGACAGGGGGGAGCTGGTGCTGGACGGCCTGGCGGAGCGGCTGCCCGGGGCCCGGGCGGTGGCGCTCACCCACGCCTCCAACGTCTCGGGCACCCTGTTCCCCATCGCTCAGGTGGGGGCGCTGTGCCGGCAGGCGGGGGTGTTCTTCCTGGTGGACGCGGCCCAGACCCTGGGTGTCCTGCCGGTGGATGTGGCCGCCATGGGGATCGACGGCCTGGCCTTCCCCGGCCACAAGGGCCTGCTGGGCCCCCAGGGGATCGGCGGCCTGGCCCTCAGCCCCGCCCTGGCGCAGGCGCTGGAGCCGGTGGTGTCCGGCGGCACGGGGAGCATGTCGGAGTCCCTGGCCATGCCCCCCTTCCTGCCCGACAAGTTCGAGGCGGGCACCCTGAACCTGCCCGGCATCTTCGGCCTGGGCGCGGCCCTGGACTACCTGGCGGCGGAGGGGGAGGCCCTGCGGGCCCGGGAGCGGAAGCTGGCCCGCCACCTGTGGTACCGGCTCATGGAGCTGGACGGGGAGGGCCTGCGGGTGCTGGGCAGCGGCGAGCCCGACCGGCGGGTGGGAGTGGTCTCGGTGGACTTCCCCGGCCGGGACAACGGGGAGATGGCCTTCCGTCTGGAGCAGGAGTACGGCGTCCAGACCCGCTGCGGCCTGCACTGCGCCCCCCTGGCCCACAGGACCCTGGGCACCTTCCCCCAGGGCGCGGTGCGCTTTTCCGTGGGGCCCTTCAACACCTTTGCCGAGATCGACTACCTGGAGGGGGCGCTGGAGGAACTGCTGGCGCCGTAGGCCCCCGCCTCCGCCCCGGCGAACAACGAAAACCTGGCCTGCCGCATCGACGTCCCGCAGGCGTGATGCAGCCTGTGCCGCTGCCCGGCGTTGGACTGAATGGCAGGAAAAGACGGCCGCCCCCATAACTCGGGGGCGGCCGTCCCAGCGTGTCAAAAAAGTGGCAGAAGCCACTTTTTTGAGGAGGCTGCATGGCGGAAGAGACTCGATTTCTTTCGAAATGGTCGCCCCTTCCGCCATGAGAAGTGTCATTTCCGACGCGCATGTCGCCGGAAATGACGGATTTTGAATTTATTCCTGCGGCTGCGGCCGCAGGAACTCTGCGAGGCTTTCCCCGCAGGGGAGTTTTTTGACAATCTGAGACGGCCGCCCCCATAACTCGGGGGCGGCCGTCCTGTTGCTTGGGCGTCACCGGTGTGCAAGATAACAGACCGGCATACAAAAAGGGGGTTACCTCCCTTTTTCGCCCGTTTCAGCGGGAGATCAGGGTCCCGGTGCGGCCGCGCAGGCCGTCCCGCGCCCGCTCCAGCAGGGTGATGAGGGCGGTGCGGCCGGGGCCGCTCTCGGCGAATTCCACGGCGGCCTCCACCTTGGGGAGCATGGATCCGGGGGCGAACTGGCCCTGGGCGATGTATTCCCTGGCCTGGTCGGGGGTAAGGGTGTCCAGCCATTTCTGGTCCGGCTTGCCGAAGTTCACCGCCACCTTTTCCACGGCGGTGAGGATGACGAGGGCGTCGGCCTCCAGCTGCCGGGCCAGGACGCAGGCGGCAAAGTCCTTGTCGATCACCGCCGCGGCCCCCTTCAGGTGGTGGCCCTGGGTGCGGTACACGGGGATGCCCCCGCCGCCGCAGGCCACCACCACCAGGCCGGCCTCCACCATGTCCCGGATGGACTCGATCTCGATGATGGACACCGGCCTGGGCGAGGCCACCACCCGGCGCCAGCCCCGGCCGGCGTCCTCCACCACGTCGTAGCCACGCTCGGCCACCAGCCTGTCGGCTTCTTCCCTGGTCAGGAAGGCGCCGATGGGCTTGGTGGGGCGGGCGAAGGCCGGGTCGGCGGGGTCCACCTCCACCTGGGTGAGCACGGTGGCCACCCCCCTCTTGACGTCCCGGTCCAGCAGCTCCTCCCGCAGGGCGTTCTGCAGGTCGTAGCCGATGTAGCCCTGGCTCATGGCCACGCACACCGACAGGGGGCAGGGGATGTACTTCTCCGGCTCGGCCCGGGTGAGCAGGGCCATGGCCTGCTGGATCATGCCCACCTGGGGGCCGTTGCCGTGGGCGATGATGACCTGGTGGCCGTCCTGGATCAGGTCCGCGATGGCTTTGGCCGTCTGCTTGACGGCGATCATCTGCTCCGGCAGATTCGCGCCCAGGGCGTTGCCGCCCAGGGCGATGACGATGCGTTTACCCATAGTGACACCTCACTGTCTGGAGAAGAAACGGGAACAGGGCGGGGCGGCAACGCCCGCGGGCGAAGCCCGCCGCGCCTTTTGGCGCGTACAAGTGTTTTGGCCAAAGGCCAAAACCTTGGCGCAGGGGCAATTCACTTGCCCCGAGCAGGTCAAATCAAGCCGGCTCCCATGGGCGGCCCGCCGCCCATGGGAGGTTGCCGCCCAGGGCAATGACGATGCGTTTACCCATAGTGGTACCTCGCTTAGGGGTGGGGCGGGTCTGGGACCCGCCCCTACGGATGGGGGTGGGAGGGACCCGGCGGGCGCGCCCGAGGGGGGCGCCCGCCGGGCCAAAGGATGGGTGTGGTTCGGAAGGACTGCCCCCGTAGGGCGCGGCCTCCCGGACGAGCCGCCCGCCGATTTACAGGAAGAGCCGGCGGGGAGCGCCCCGGTCCTCCAGGGCCTTGAGGGCGGCGGCGGGGTCTTTCACCTTGGCCAGGAAGATCATAGCGGCGATGATGTAGGGCTTGAAAGAGGCCTCCTTATACAGCGGATCGCGGTAGCGGTCAAACACGCTGGCCTCCACCTCGCCGTCCGCGCAGGACACGCCGTTGATGTCGGCGGGCAGGCAGTGCAGGTACAGGGCTTTGCCGTCCTTGGTGGTTTTCATCAGCTCCTCGGTGCAGCACCAGTCCTTGTGCTGGGCGTTTTGGGCCAGCAGGCGCTTTTCCAGGGCCTTGATGCCCTCGGTGTCGCCGTTGCCGTAGAGGACGGTGCGCTCCTCCATGGCGGCGAAGGGGGCCCAGCTCTTGGGATAGACGATGTCGGCGTCCCGGAAGGCCTCGGCCATGGAGTTGGTCTTGGCAAAGCTGCCGCCGGTCTTGGCGGCGTTGGCGGCGGCCACGGCCTCCACCTCGGGCATGACCTCGTACCCCTCCGGGTGGGCCAGCACCACGTCCATGCCGAAGCGGGTCATCAGCCCGATGACCCCCTGGGGCACGGAGAGGGGCTTGCCATAGCTGGGGGAGTAGGCCCAGGTCATGGCGATCTTCTTGCCCTTCAGGTGCTCCACGCCGCCGAAGTGGTGGATGATGTGCAGCATGTCCGCCATGCACTGGGTGGGGTGGTCGATGTCGCACTGGAGGTTGACCAGGGTGGGCTTCTGCTCCAGGATACCGTCCCGGTAGCCCTGGGTCACCGCATCCACCACCTGGTGCATGTAGGCGTTGCCCTTGCCGATGTACATGTCGTCCCGGATGCCGATGACGTCGGCCATAAAGGAGATCATGTTGGCGGTCTCCCGCACGGTCTCGCCGTGGGCGATCTGGCTCTTGCCCTCGTCCAGGTCCTGCACCTCCAGGCCCAGCAGGTTGCAGGCGGAGGCGAAGGAGAACCGGGTGCGGGTGGAGTTGTCCCGGAACAGGGAGATGCCCAGGCCGGAGTCGAAGATCTTGGTGGAGATGTTGCGCTCCCGCAGATTGCGCAGGGCGTCGGCCACGGCAAACACGGCGGAGAGCTCGTCGTCGGTCTTCTCCCAGGTCAGGAAGAAGTCACCCTCGTACATGTCCTTGAAGTTCAGGCTGTTCAGCTTGTCGATATATTTCTGCAGATTTTCCATTGCGGCAATCTCCTTTTCGGTTTTTTGAATGGATAATTGATAATTGAGAATTGAAAATGGGCGGTTATGCAGCCGGTTCCGTCTCCTGTGCCGCGGTCACGCGCGGAGAATTATCAATTATCCATTGTCAATTTTCAATTACTGGATGTCGTTGTCCGTCTTGCCCGCCCGGAACTGGGACACGTCGGCGGTCTTGTTCTCCTCCTTGTACAGGCCGGGCACGGCGGCGTACAGGGCGGCGCAGGTCACCAGATCCCCCTTCCAGGTGATCTCGTTGGGGGCGTGGGCCTGGCTCTCGGCGCCGGGGCCGAAGCCCACGCAGGGGATGCCGTACCGGCCCTGGATGGCCACGCCGTTGGTGGAGAAAGTCCACTTGTCGGTGAGGGGGCGGCCGGTGCGCAGGTGCATGGCGTCCCGGGCCTGGTCGGCGTCGGCGTAGCCGATGCGCTCGTCGCCCCACAGGGCGTGGTGGGCGTCCACCAGGGCCTGGACGTGGGCGGCGCTGGCCTTGTTGATCCAGGTGGGGA